>NZ_JBIVVA010000001.1:0-345212 GCF_044757465.1 Streptomyces sp. NPDC091279
GTGCCTCTACGGAACGGCGCCCCTGCCGCCGACCTGCCGGGTGCGTCCCGCGCTGCGGAGACGTCCGACGCGCTGCCGGACGGGGAGGCCCGAGGAGCGGAGGGAGAGGGGCGTTCCGCTTCCGTGGCCCGGGTTGCGGGGGGCTCCGGAGGGAACGGCACTCCGGCGGCGGGCCCGTTGGCAGTGCGGGATGCGTTGCCGGGTGGGGGCGGGCGTTCCGGTTCTGCGGGCGGGGACCCGGGTGACGGCGTCGAACGGGCGGTGCCCCTACGGAACGACGCTCCCGGCGCCGACCTACCAGGGGCCGGGGATGCGCTGCCGGGTGGGGGTGGGCGTTCTGGTCCCGGGGGCTGGAGTGCGGGCGACCCCGTAGGGGACGGCGTCGACCTGCCAGGTGGGGACGGGCCTTCCGCTTCCGTGGGCCCGCGCGTGGGCGCCCCCGCAGGGAACGGTGCTCCCGGCGCCGACCCGGCCGGCACCGGCGATGCCCTGCCTGGCGAGGAGGCCCAACCGGTGAGCCGGCCCCGCGGGGAGGCCCGGCCGGTGAGCGGCGACCGGCGTTCCCCAGGCGCCGACCGTGCGGCGCGGGGCTGTTCCTCACGAGGGGCGCGGGGTTGGAGTCCCGGCCCCGATGCCGCTCGGCAGTTGCTCGCGCGGGCCACCGAGGCCGCCGTCTACACCGGTGATCTGCGGCGTTGCCGGGAGGCCGCCCGGGTCGCCGCGCGGCTGGGGATCGCGGTGCCCGGCACGCTCGGCGGGCTCGCCGCGGCTTTCGAGGGGCGGTACGAGGACGCCCGGGACCAGCTGCGCGCGGCCGCCGACCAGGACGCTCCGGGCGGTGACCCCACCCTGCTCCTGCACTCCGGCATCGCCGCCCTGCTCCTCGGCGACCACACCCGCGCCGCCACCGCCACCCTCCGCGCGGCCACCTCCGCACGCGCGCTCGGCATCACCGTGACGGTCTCGCAGGCCATGGAGTTCCGGGCCTACGCCGACTTCTGGACCGGCCGGCCCGGAGCCGGAGCGGCCACCGCGGCCGACGCCCTGAGCCAGGCCCACGCCACCGGCCAGGACAACGGCGCCTGCCATCTCCAGGCGGCCCTCGCCATGTTCGCCGCCCTCACCGGGGAGGCCGACATCTGCCGGGAGCGTGCCGCCGCCGCCCGCGCCTACGCCCTTCCGCGCGGCCTCGGGCTGCCCGCCGCGCTCGCCCAGTGGGCGCTGGCCTACCTCGATCTGGCCGACGGCCGGTTCGCGGGCGCCGCCGCCCGGCTGCGCGCCCTCGCCGGGTTCGGGCCCGGACACGGGCACCGTGCGATCCGGCACCTGGCCACCCCGCACTACGTCGAGGCCGCCGTCCGCACCGGCGACACCCGGATCGCGCGGGTCGCGCACGCCGACTACCAACGCTGGGCGGACGCCGTGCGCAGCCCCGACGACCTGGCCCTCAGCGCCCGTTGCCGGGCCCTGCTCGCGCCCGGCGCCGAGGCGGTCGAGCACTACCGGACGGCGCTCGACCTGCACGCACGCGGCACCCGGGACTTCGAACGGGCCCGTACCGAGCTGCTGTTGGGGGGCGCGCTGCGCCGACTGCGCCGCAGGACCGAGGCGGTCGACCGACTGCACAGCGCCCTGGAGGCGTTCGAGTGCTTCGGCGCCCCGCACTGCGCGGCCCAGGCCCGCGCCGAACTCCGCGCCCTGGGCGCCCCGGCCCCCGCGACGGGCCCCGGCGCCGACGACCCCTCCGCCCGCCTCACCGCCCAGCAACTGCTGATCGCCCGGATGGCGGCCGAGGGCGCCACCAACCGTGAGATCGCAGCCCGCCTCGCCCTGAGCCCCCGCACCGTCGACCATCACCTCCGGGGCGTCTTCAGCCGCCTGGACATCCGCTCCCGCATCGACCTGGTGCGCCTGTTGACGCCGTAGCCCGACCGCACAGGCCTGCACCATGCCGATGAGCACGAACCCGACGCACCTGGTCACTCCGCCCGGGCCTACGACGCCTTCGACCGGCTCGCCACGCAGTTCAGGGCGGGCTGGAGCCCTCAAGGGGCGTACAGCGAAAGGAAGTTCCGGCCGGGGGACAGCCCCGCCCGGGACCGGACCGGCACGCCCCCGGCAATTGCCCGGTGAGGCGAGTGCGTGGGCGCACGCCTGTGCGCGGGCCCGGCGCGAGACGCCCGCCGTGCCCCGTGTACGGGCAAGCGCCCGGTGCGGAAGGGGCGTTGGCGCGCGGCAGCGCCCATGCCGGGTGGGTGCGTCGACGTGCCGTCAGCGCTCACGTCGGCTGTGCGCGTCGGCGCGGGTCCAGCGCCGCTGCCGCACGCGGAACGGCGCCGCACGCCACGCACCTCCAACTGCCCCGTGCCGCAAGCGCGTCGCCGGACCTCAGTCCGTCTGCCCGTCGCGGAACGACTCCGCGTCCCACGTCCCGTCCAGGCGCGGCGCCAGCCAACTCGGCGCACCGGCGCGGAAGGCGGCCGGGGTGAAGGCACCCGCTCCCGCAGGTACCGCGCCCAGGAGGGGGGCGTCGGACACCTCGGGCAGGTCGGTCACATTGCAGCGGGTCGCCAGGTCCGGGTCGGTGGGCCAGCTGCCGATCACCACGCCCGCCAACTCCAGCTCGCGAGAGCGGAGTTCACGGGCCGTCAGTTCCGTGGTGTTGAGGGTGCCGAGGCCCGCCGACGCGACAAGCAGCACCGGCGCACCGAGCAGCACCGCCGCGTCGGCCAGCGTGCCGCCCGCCGCGTCGAACCGCACCAGCAGCCCGCCCGCCCCCTCCACCAGCACCAGATCGTGCTCGGTGGCCAGCTTGGCGGCGGCCTCGGCGACCTCGTGCGGGCGCACCGGCGCCAGACCGGCCCGCCGCGCCGCCGTCCCCGGCGCCAACGGCTCGGGGAAACGGGCGAGTTCGGCCGTGGTCACCGGGCCCGCGAGCCGCGCGACCTCGGCCGCGTCGCCGGGCTCGTGCGGCCCCACCCCGGTCTGCGCCGGCTTCAGCACGGCCACCGTGCGTCCGGCGGCCAGCGCGGCGGCGGCCACGGCGGCCGTCGTGACCGTCTTGCCGACCTCCGTGCCCGTGCCCGTGATCACCAGAATCGCCATGTCATCCCTCCCGCGCCGCCGCGCACACCGCGCGGGCGATCCGTGCCACGTCCACGTCCCCGGTGACGTACGGCGGCATCGTGTAGACCAGGTCACGGAACGGCCGCAGCCACACGCCCTCGCGGACGGCGGCCCGGGTCGCGGCGGCCATGTCCACGTCGTGGTCCAGCTGCACCACCCCGATGGCGCCGAGCACCCGCACATCCCGCACACCGGGCAGTTCCCGGGCCGGGGCGAGCCCCTCGGTCAGGCCCGCCTCGATCCGTTTCACCTCGGCCCGCCAGTCCTGCCCGAGCAGCAGCTCGATGGAGGCGCAGGCGACGGCCGCGGCCAGCGGGTTGGCCATGAACGTCGGCCCGTGGGCGAGCACCGGCACCTCGCCGCGCGCGATCCCGTCGGCCACCCCCGGGGTGCACAGCGTCGCCGCCATCGTCAGATAACCGCCGGTCAGGGCCTTGCCGACACACATCACATCCGGTGTCACGGCCGCGTGCTCCGCCGCGAACAACGCGCCGGTGCGCCCGAACCCGGTGGCGATCTCGTCGAACACCAGCAGCACGTCGTGCGCGTCGCACGCCTCCCGCAGCACCCGCAGATAGGCGGGGGAGTGGAACCGCATCCCGCCCGCGCCCTGCACCACCGGTTCCACGATCACCGCGGCCAACTCGTCGGCGTGCCGGGCGATCGCCGCCCGCAGCCGCTCGGCGTACGCCTCGTCGTACGCGGCCGGAGGGGCGTCCACGAAGACCTGCCGGGGCAGCACCCCGGTCCACAGCTCGTGCATCCCGCCCTCGGGGTCGCACACCGACATCGGCTGCCAGGTGTCGCCGTGGTAGCCGCCGCGCCAGGTCAGCAGCCGGTGCTTGGCCGGGCGGCCGAGCGAACGCCAGTACTGGAGGCACATCTTGACGGCGACCTCGACCGACACCGAACCGGAGTCGGCGAGGAAGACATGCTCAAGCCCCTCGGGCGCCATGTCGACCAGGAGTTTCGCGAGCCGGACGGCGGGCTCGTGGGTGAGCCCGCCGAACATCACATGGCTCATCCGGTCGAGCTGCGCGCGGGCGGCGTCGTTGAGCACCGGGTGGTTGTAGCCGTGGATCGCCGACCACCAGGACGCCATGCCGTCGACCAGCTCGCCCGAGCCGTCGGCGAGCCGCAGCCGCACCCCGCTCGCCGACTCCACCACAAGGGGTTCGGCGCGGCCCGGCATCGGCCCGTACGGATGCCACACGTGCCGTCGGTCGAGGGCCAGCAGCTCGGGCACGGACAGACCGGGCACCGGGTCAGGCATTGGGCGCGACGTCCGTCCCGGCACCCCGGCGGCGCACGGCGACCAGGTCGGTGCGCGCGTCGTTCACCCCGGCCGGGGCGGAGGCCGCTGCGGTGGCGGGCGCGGACCCGCAGACACCGGCGCCCTCACCGCCGTTGCCACAACCACCGTGCGAGCCGCACCCGCCCCCGTTGTCGTCGCCGTGGGACCCGCAGCCGCCCCCGTTGTCGCCGCCGTGCGAGCCGCAGCCGCCTCCGGCCGTCGCCCGGTGTCGGGGCAGGGTGACCTCTCCGGCTCCCTCCACCTCGAAACCGGCGTCCGTGATCATGTCCAGGTCGGCCTGGCCCGCCTGGCCCTCGCTGGTCAGGTAGTCGCCGAGGAAGATCGAGTTGGCCAGGTGCAGGGCGAGCGGCTGGAGCGTGCGCAGATGGACCTCGCGGCCGCCAGCGACCCGCACCTCCACGTCCGGGCAGACGAACCGGACCATCGCGAGAATCCGCAGACAGCGCTGCGGGGTCAGGTTCCACTCCGCCGACAGGGGCGTGCCCTCCATCGGGATCAGGAAGTTGACCGGCACCGAGTCCGGGTCGAGCGCGCGCAGCGCGAAGACGACGTCCACCAGGTCCGCGTCGCTCTCGCCCATACCGGCGATCAGGCCGGAGCAGGGCGACAGACCGGCCGCGTGCGCCTTGGTGACGGTGTCGACGCGGTCGGCGTAGGTGTGGGTGGTGGTGATGTCCCCGTAGGTCGCCTCGGACGTGTTGAGGTTGTGGTTGTAGGCGTCGGCGCCCGCCTCGCGCAGCCGTTCGGCCTGGCCGTCGGAGAGCAGGCCGAGGCAGGCGCACACCTCGACGCCCTCGTTCTGGTCCTTGATCGCCTTGATGGTCTTCGAGACCCGGTCCACGTCCCGGTCGGTCGGCCCGCGCCCGCTCGCCACCAGGCAGACCCGCTTGGCACCCCCGGCGAGCCCGGCGGCGGCCACCTCGGACGCCTGTTCGGGCTTGAGCCAGGTGTACTTGAGGATGTCGGCCCGGGAGCCGAGCCGCTGGGAGCAGTAGGAGCAGTCCTCGGGGCACAGCCCGGACTTCAGGTTGACGAGGTAGTTGAGCTTCACCCGCCGCCCGAACCAGCGCCGGCGCACCTTGCCGGCCGCGGCCACCACGTCGAGCGTGTCGTCGTCGGAGGCGGCCAGCACGGCCAGCGCTTCCTCGCGGGTCGGCGCCTCGCGCCGCAGCCCCTTGTCCACCAGCGTGTTCAGCAGGTCCATGGGAGCCGATCCTGTCCTACCCGGAGCCGCCTTGGCCATGGAGACTTCCCACAACACACCCGATGTGGCATGTGGGTAAGGCCACATCGACGCGGGGTGGTCCCGCCGCCACCACCGGGTGGCTTGTGTCAACCCGACAGACGTTCTCCGGGTGCGGAAGGGACACGGCCCGGCTGACGGCGGTCCCCGGGGACGGACTCCCTGTGCGTGAGACCGTTCCCGGGGGCCGAGCGGGTCAGGCGCCGGGCGCCGCCGGGCGCAGACGCAGGGTGAGGATCTGGAACGGGCGCAACGTCAACTGGACCTCACCGTCGGTCACATGGTGGCTCGCCGGGTCCTCCAGAGGACGTTCCAACAGGTCGGTCACCCTCGCGGACGTGAACGGGAAACCGGCGCTCAGGGTGGCGCGGGCGCGGACGCCGTGGGCCTCGTAGAGGCGGACGACGACATCGCCGCTGCGGTCGTCGGCGAGCTTGACGGCCTCGACGACCACCCCGGCGTGGTCCACCGCGACCAACGGGGCGACGCTCGCGCTGCCCGGCAGGACCCGTTCGGGCAGGTTCAGGTGGTAGCCCTCGCGGACGGCGTCGGCGACATCGGCGCCGATCACCAGCGCGTAGCGCAGCCGGTGGGTGCCCTGGTCGGCGTCCGGGTCGGGGAAGCGCGACGACCGCAGCAGGGAGAGGCGGACCGTGGTGGTGGTGCCGCCGTCGGCCCGGACATCGCGGGTGACCTCGTGGCCGTAGGTGGAGTCGTTGACCAGCGCGGCCCCCCAGTCCCGCTCACCGACGTGCAGGAAGCGGTGCGCGCACACCTCGAACTTGGCCGCGTCCCAACTGGTGTTGGTGTGCGTCGGGCGCTCCACGTGCCCGAAGGGGATCTCGGCGGTGGAGTGCGCCGCCCGCACGTCCAGCGGGAACGCCGCCTTCAGCAGCCGTTCCCGCTCGTGCCAGTCGACGACGGTGTCGACGACCAGCTGCCGGGAGCCGGTCGGCAGGGTCAGGGTCTGCTCGACGCGGGAGGCGCCGAAGGCCCGCACCACCCGGATGCCGTCGCCGGTGGCGGTGACGGACTCGGCGTCGACCAGATCGCGCACGGTGTTGCGGTAGAAGACGTCGATGTCCCAGGCGTCCCACTGGTTGGGGAAGTCCTGGTGCAGCTGGAGCAGGTTGGCCCGCGCCCCCGGCGGCAGCGCCTCCCGGTCGGCCACGAGATCCCGCGCGGAGACGATCAGACCCTGCGCGTCGACGACGATCCGCACCAGGCCGTTGTCCAGGACGAACCCGTCCCCGTCCGGCACCGGCGCCACGGACCCGGGGACCTCGGCGCGGGGGACGGCGCCGAAGGCCGGGACGCCCGCGCGGGCGTGCGGAGCGGCGTTGAACACGATCGTGCCGTCACCCTCCAGACCGGCCAACTCCCGCTGGGCGGCGTCGATCAGCGCGCCCAGTTCTTCGGCGACGGCGGCGTAGGTCTCCTCCGCCTCCCGGTGCACCCAGGCGATCGACGTGCCGGGCAGGATGTCGTGGAACTGGTGCAGCAGCACCGTCTTCCACAACCGGTCCAGGGCGTCGTACGGATACGGCTGCCCGTGCCGGACGGCCGCCGTCGCCGCCCACAACTCGGCCTCCCGCAACAGGTGTTCGCTGCGCCGGTTGCCCTGCTTGGTGGCCAACTGGCTGGTCAGGGTGCCCCGGTGGAACTCCAGGTACAGCTCTCCCGACCAGACGGGGGCGCCGCCGTTCGCCTCGAACTCCGCGTGCGCGCGCGGGAAGAAGTCGGCGGGACCCTCGATGTCGATCCGCGCCGACCCCTCCAGGTCCTTCAGGCGCGAGGCCCGGGCCAGCATCTCCCGGGTGGGACCGCCGCCGCCGTCGCCGTAACCGAAGGGAATCAGCGAGGAGTTGGCGGCCGCCTTGTCCTGGAAGTTGCGGACGCTGTGCGCGATCTCCGCGCCGGACAGCTCGCCGTTGTAGCTGTCGACGGGCGGGAAGTGGCTGAAGATACGGGTGCCGTCGATGCCCTCCCACCAGAAGGTGTGATGCGGGAACTTGTTGGTGGTGTTCCAGGAGATCTTCTGCGTGAGGAACCAGCGCACCCCCGCCAGCTTCATCAGCTGCGGCAGGGCCGCGTTGTAACCGAAGGTGTCCGGCAGCCACATCTCCTCGGTCTCGACCCCGAACTCCTCCAGGTAGAACCGCTTGCCATGGACGAACTGGCGGGCCAGCGCCTCACCGCCGCTGATGTTCGTGTCGGGCTCCACCCACAGGCTCCCGGTGGGCAGGAACTGACCGGTCCGCGCCTTCTCCTGGGCCCGCGCGTACACCTCGGGCCGGTGCTCCTTGAGCCAGGCGAGCTGCTGCGCCTGGGACATCACGAACTTGAACTCCGGGTGGTCGTCCATGAGTTGGGTGACGTTGGAGACGGTCCGCGCGACCTTGCGGACCGTCTCGCGCAGCGGCCACAGCCACGCCGTGTCGATATGGGCGTGCCCGACAGCGGAGACCCGGTGGGCGCTGGCGCTCGCGGGCGCCGTCAGCGCCGGTACCAGCGCCGCGCGGGCGGCCGCCGCGCTGCCGCCGATGTCCTGGAGGTCGACCAGGTCCAGGGCGCGTTCGACGGCCCGCAGGATCTGCCAGCGGCGCGGCGCGTCCGGGGACAGCTCGTGCATGAGCTGCCCGAGCACGTCCAGATCCTGGACCAGCTCATGGACGTTCCGGTCGAAGACGGCCAGGTCCAGGCGGCGCAGCCGGTACAGGGGCGCGCCCGGGTCGGCGGCCGGGTCGCCGATCCAGGGGGCCCGCCCGCCGACGGCGGTGGGCCCGAAGGAGAGCGAGTCGGGTCCGGTGTGCATGACGACGGGGTTGGCGGCGGCCTCGATGAACGCGGTGAACTCCTCGCCCCCGGCGGCCGCTTCACTCACCGGCAGCCAGAGGTTGCGCGGGTTGAGCGCCTTCACCGCCGTGCCGTCGGCGCGGTAGACCAGGCCCTCGGCGGAGAACCCGGCGGAGTGGGTGGCGAACCCGAGGTCGAGCACCGCCTCCACCGGCAGCCCGGCCCACTCGGCCGGCACGGTCCCGCTCACCTTGAACCAGCTGGTCGACCAGGCCGGCCCCCAGTCGTCGCCCACCCGGGCCGGACGGTAGGGCGCCGCGAGCCCCTCGGCGACCGGCACCGGCTCGCCCGGCGGGTCCCAGATCTCGACGCGCAGCGGGACGGCGCGGGCGTGGACGGCGGGGCGTACGCGTTCGTTCAGCACCCGGTGCAGTCGCTGCTCGGCGACTTCACGGTCGTTGTGCATGGGGTGTCTCCGTGGTGGCGGGGGAGGAGTGGGGGGTTCGGCCCGTGACGACGGGGTGGGTCAGCCCTTGAAGGCGCCGCCGAGGGCGAAACCGCCGCCGAGCTTGCGCGAGAGCAGGAGGTAGAGCAGGACGACGGGCAGCGAGTAGATGATCGAGAACGCCGAGAGCTGCCCGTACTGGGTCTGGTCGTGGGCGCTGAGGAACGTGAACACGCTGACGGAGGCCGGGAGTTTGTCCGGCGACAGCAGCAGGATGAAGGGGACGAAGAAGTTCCCCCACATGCCGATGAACGTGAAGATCGTGACGACCACGACCCCCGGCTTCATCAACGGCAGCACCACCCGCCACAGCACCTGCATGGTGTGGGCGCCGTCGATCCGCGCGGCCTCCTCCAGCACCATCGGCACGCCGTCCATGAAGCTCTTCATCAGCCAGATCCCGAACGGCAACGAGGAGGCGGCCAGGAACAGCGTGGTGCCGGGCATCGAGTCGATCAGGTTGATCTGCACGAACATGCTGTACACGGGGATCATCACGGCGGTGATCGGCAGCCCGGTGGAGAACAGGATCGTGTAGAGGAACGGCCGCCGCAGCCGGGAGCGGTACCGGGACAGCGGATAGGCGGCGAGGATCGACACCGCCACCGTCACCAGCGTCGCGAAACCGCACAGCAGCAGGCTGTTGAGCATCGGCCGGAAGGTCGTGCCGACGTTGAGGATCGCGTCGAAGTTGTCGAGCGTGAGCGCGGACGGCAGCGTCAGCTTGAAGCTGCTGGTGTCGCTGACCGAGGCCAGCACCATCCACAGCAGCGGCAGCACATAGAGCAGCGACACCGCCAGCAGGACGACGTTGACCGTGATCCGGCCGAGCCGGAGGCGGCGCCCGAGGGGCGCGTGACCCGCGGCGAGGGCGTCGGTCGGGACGGAGGTGACGCGCGAGGGCGAGGCGACGGCCATCAGTCGTCCTCCAGTGTGAGCAGCCGGATGTAGACGACGGAGAAGAGGGCACCGACCACCAGGAGCACCAGGGCGATCGCCGTGCCGTAGCCGATCAGGCTGTTCTGGAACGCCTGTTGGTACATGAAGATGGGCAGCGTCTCGCTCTTGTTGCCGGGACCGCCGCGGGTCATGGTGTAGATCAGGCCGAAGACCGACAGGGTCTGGAGCGTGATCAGCATCAGGTTGGTCATGATCGAGCGCCGGATGGTCGGCAGCACGATCCGCCACAGCCGCTGCCACGGGCCCGCGCCGTCCATCTCGGCGGCCTCCAGAAGCTCCTGGGGCACGTCGTTGAGGGCGGCGGAGAAGACCATCATCGAGAACGCGGTGCCGCGCCAGACGTTGGCCAGGCACACCGCCAGGATCGGCATCGTGTACAGCCAGTTCTGCTGCGGCAGCCCGAAAGCGCCCAGGACCGAGTTGAGCGAGCCCTGGTCGAAGAAGAACGCGTACATCAGATAACCGGCGACCACCTCGGGCAGCACCCACGCGGCGATCACGACGCCGTTGGTCAGCGCCCGGATCGGCTTGGTGGCCTTCTCCATCAGCACGGCCAGCGCGAGGCCCAGGGTGTTCTGGCCGACGACGGCGGAGCCGATCACGAAGACCAGGGTCAGCCAGACCGCGTTGAGGAAGTCGGGGTCCCCGAAGGCCCGGGTGAAGTTGTCCAGGCCGACGAAGCGGGTGGTGCCCGCGCCGGTCAACTGCATGTTGGTGAAGGCGTAGTACACGCAGTAGCCGATCGGCCCGGCCAGGAAGACGGCCAGCAGGATCACGGCCGGCAGCGTGGGCAGCCCGCGCAGCAGCGCCCGGACCGGGGAGGGAGCCCCGGAGGGCCGGCGCACGGCCCTCCGGAGGGGGGTCGCCGTGCTCACGAGGCGCCCTGGACGGTCTTGTCCTTGCCGACGGCGGCGATCACGTCACTGTCGAAGGTGGCGGCGGCCTTGGCCACCGACGCCTGACCGGTGGTCACCGACTCCATGGCCTTCTGGATCGCCGTCGACACCTGGTTGTAGGCGGGCAGCCCGGGCCGGTAGTGGGTCGAGGACACCAGCTGGGTGAAGAACGTGTTGGTCGGGACCGCGTTCAGGTACGTCGGGTCGGCGGCCACGTCCGAGCGGACCGCGATGGTGGAGTTGACGGCGTTCCACTTCGCGGAACTCGCCTTCGTCTGGATCGACTTGAGGAACGTCCACGCCAGGTCGGGGTTGCCCGCCTTGGCCGGGACCGACCAGGCCCAGCCGCCTGACATCGATGTCTTGCCGGGCGCCTGACCGTTCTGCGTGGGCATCGCGGCGGTGCCCATCACCGAGTTCCACTCGCTCCACGGCTTGCTGTCGCTCGCGCCCCAGTTGTTGGGCATCCACGAGCCGTCGATGTCCATCGCGAGCTTGCCCTCGGGCAGCAGCTCGGTGCCGACGGTGGTGCCGAAGTTGGCGCCCAGCGCCTGGGACGCCGACGGGCCGAGCTTCTCCCCGTACACGGTGTGCACGAAGGTCAGCGCGTCCTTGAAGGCCTTGCTGCCCACCACCCACTTCTTCTGGGAGGCGTCGTAGAGGGACGCGTCGCCGGCCGGGGTGCCATACAGGAGCATCTCGAAGCCCTGCATGGAGGACGCCTCGCCGCCCGCGCTGCCGGTGTAGAGGTTCAGCGGGGTCACCCCGGGCAGCTTCGCCTTCACCGTGCGGGCGGCCGAGAGCACGTCGGCCCAGGTCTTCGGCTGCCAGGGCACCGCGATGCCGGCCTTCTTGAAGAGCTGCTTGTCGTACCAGATCCCGCGCGTGTCGGTGTTGTCCGGCACCCCGTAGATCTTGCCGTCCGAGGTACCGGTCACCGCGCCCTTGGAGGCGCTCGCGTACTGCGACCAGTCCGCCCACGTCCCGGTGTACGCGTCCAGCGGCTTGAGATAGCCGCCCGCGATGTCGGAGTTGATGAGTGCGGTGTCCTCGTAGACCAGGTCGGGGGCGGTCGCGGGGGACCGCATCATGAGCTGGATCTTCGTGTAGTAGTCGTTCTCGGAGGCGGTGACCGGGACGAGGGTCACCTTGGTGCCCGGATGGGCCTGGGTGAACTGCTTCACCATCGAGGCGAGGTAGTTCGCCTGGATCTTGTTCGTGCTGTTCAGGTTCTGCCAGTAGACGACCTTGATCGACTTGGCGGAGCTTCCTGACGAACCCGAACCGCATCCGGTGGCGACCAGAGCGGTGGCGGCGGTGAGGGCCGCGACGGCGATGAATTTCGAACGCACAGTGGTTCCTCCGGAACGCGACCTGGCGGCAAGCCGCGATGACGTGCGGACTACAGGCGAGCCGTGCGGGGCCTGCGCCGGACTCGACCACGTCCCGTGCCCCGGCCTCTTCCGGCTGTTTGGTGGGCGACAGCTAAATCCAATTGATTGATTAAGTCAACGCTTCTTCGGTGTTAAATTCTGTGACCGACGGCGCCCTGCGCCTACCCTGTGAGCCGGTCCGCCGCGACCGGACCCCACGGGGTCACACGACACGACGCGAGGTGCGGTAGGTGACCGACAGGTGACGATGCTCGGTGGGACGAACCTGCCGCGGGTCGGCGGGTTCAACCAGGCCGTGGTGCTGGACGCGATCCGCACCGGCGGCCCCGTGAGCCGCGTCGAACTGGCGGGGCTGACCGGCCTGACCAACCAGACCGTGTCCAACGTCGTCCGCAGACTGCTCGACATCGGCCTGGTCACCGAGTCCGGCCAGGCCCCCTCCAGCGGCGGCAAGCGCCGCACCCTGCTCTCCCCCCGCCCCGACGGCGCCTACGCGCTCGGCGTCCACCTCGACCCCGACCGCGCCGTCATCGTCCTGGTCGACCTGGCCGGCGAGGTCCTCACCAGCCGCCGACTGCGGCTGACCGCGCCGAGCGACCCCGCCGACGTCGTGGACCGGGTCGCGCGGGCGGCGCTGCGGCTGGTGGCCCGCTCCGAGGTGGACACCTCCCGCCTGCTCGGCCTGGGCATCGCCGCCCCGGGCCCGATCGACAGCTCCGACGGCAGCGTCGTCGACCCACCCAACCTGCCGGGCTGGGGGCGCGTCCCGCTCGTCGACCTGTTCGCCGACGCCACCGGGATGTCCGTCGCGCTCGACAACGACGCCACCGCCGCCGCGATAGGCGAGCGCTGGATCGGCGGCAGGGCCCGCGCGGGCAGCTTCCTCTTCGTCTACCTCGGCACCGGGATCGGCGCGGGCATCGTCCTCAACAACACGATCCTGCACGGCGATTCGGGCAACGCCGGAGAGTTCGGCCACCTCGCCGTCGAACCCGGCGACCGGGTCTGCCACTGCGGCAGCCGGGGCTGTCTCGGGCCCTACTGCACCCCGTCCGCGATCGTCGACGACCTGCTGCGCCGGCACGGCAGGGCCGCCGCCGACCGGATCGGCGTCACCGGCACCCCCGACACCCTGCACCGGGACTGGAAGTGCCTGCGCCGGGCCGCCCGCACCGGCGACCCCGCCGCCCGGGACGTCGTCCGCCAGGTCGCCCGCCGCCTCGCCCAGGCCGTCCGCGGCACCGTCGGCCTGCTCGACGTCAGCCGGGTCGTCCTCGGCGGCGAGGCGCTGCGCGGCATCGAACCCCTGCTGTGCGAGGAGATCACCGAGGCCGTCAACGCCACCTCCGTCGCCCGCACGATCCGGCCCATAGCCGTCGAACGCAGCGTCATAGGCGACACCGTGGGCGCGGTCGGCGCCGCCTCCCTGGTCCTGCACGGCAACTACGCCCCCGGCTGGGGCATGCTGACCGACGGCTGAGCCGCCAGGAGCGCCCCGTACTGTCGGGGTCACCAGACCCGACCAGTGCACCGGAGGAGCGAGCCATGGCGTTCGGCTGGATCGACGAGCAGGCCGCGGCGCGGCGCCGCGCCGGACTGGTCAGGACCCTGCGGCCACGCCCGGCCGACTCCCCGCTCCTGGACCTCGCGAGCAACGACTACCTCGGCCTCGCCCGGCACCCCGAGGTGACCGAGGGCGCCGCCCGCGCGGCCCGGACCTGGGGCGGCGGCGCCACCGGCTCCCGGCTCGTCACCGGCTCCACCGAACTCCACGCCGAACTGGAACGTGAACTCGCCGCGTTCTACGGTGTCGAGGCGGCCCTCGTCTTCTCCTCCGGCTACGCGGCCAACCTCGCCGCCGTCACCGCGCTCGCCCCGCACGGCTCCCTGCTCGTCAGCGACGCCGGCAACCACGCCTCCCTGATCGACGGCTGCCGCCTGGCCCGCGCCGGACGACAGGTCGTCGGGCACGCCGACCCCGACGGCGTCCGCAAGGCGCTGCGCACCCACGAGGGCCCGGCCCTGGTGGTGTCCGACTCGGTCTTCTCGGTCGACGGCGACGCGGCCCCGTTGCCCGAACTCGCCGCAGCCTGCCGGGAGTTCGGCGCCGGGCTGCTGGTCGACGACGCCCACGGGCTCGGCGTTCTCGGGGACGGCGGACGGGGCGCCCCGTATGCCGCCGGGCTCGCCGGGGCGGCCGACGTGGTGGCGACGGCGACGCTGTCCAAGTCGCTCGGCAGCCAGGGCGGCGCCGTCCTCGGACCGGCCCGGGTGATCGACCATCTCGTCAACGCGGCCAGGACGTTCATCTTCGACACCGGCCTCGCCCCCGCCGCCGTCGGCGCGGCCCTCGCGGCGCTGCGGCTGCTGCGCCGGGAGCCCGAGCGGGCCGCCCGCGCGCGGGAGGTGGCCGGGGACCTGCACGCACGGCTGACCGCCGCGGGCCACGAAGCGGTGCGCCCGGACGCCGCGGTGGTCTCCGTGCGCGCCCCGTCCCCGCAGGACGCGGTGCGCTGGGCGGCCGACTGCCGGGCCGCCCAGGTGGCCGTGGGCTGTTTCCGACCTCCTTCCGTGCCCGACGGCATCTCCCGGCTCCGGCTGACCGCCCGCGCGGACCTCACCGAGGCGCAGATCGCACAGGCGGTACGGGTGATCGGCGAGACGCGCCCCTGAACCGGCGGGATGCCGTGACGCGCCCGTACACCGCCCGACACGGGCGCGCCGGAGCCGGCTGAAATCGATCAGAACCGATCAGACACGGAACGCGGCCGTGAAGCCCGCCCAGCTCTCGGGGGAGAAGAGCAGCGCGGGTCCTGCCGGGTCCTTGGAGTCGCGTACGGCGAGGAGTCGCGTGCCTTCGCCGGTGTGCGGCAGGGCCGTCTCGACGCAGTTGTTCGCTCCCGTGCTGTAGCTGCTGCGCAGCCAGCGCACGCCGTGCAGTGCGACGGTGGAAGGGACGTTCCGAGGCATTGCTGACATGGTGCCTCCTTACGCGCCGTCAGCTATCCCGGCGATGTAATCCAACGATTCCTCGGGGGAGAGGGCGTGGATCTGAAGGGTGGTGAAGGCCTCCGTGTAGGCCTGGAGGTCTTCTTTCCGTTCGAGGTAGAGGCTACTCGTCAAGTGATCCAGAACAACGACGTCCAGATCAGAAGTGCTCGAAAATGAGAAAACAACGAAAGGGCCGGTTACCCCCACATGCGCACCGGCGCTGAACGGCAGCACCTGGAGCCGCACTTGGGGAAGCTGGGCCGCCTCGATCAGGTGCCGCAGCTGCTCCTCCCGGACCTCGGGGCCGCCGACCTGCCGGTGCAGCACCGCCTCGTCGAGCACCGCGCTCAGCGTCAGCGGCTGCCGGGAGCGCAGCACGTCCTGCCGGGCCAGCCGGACCGCGACCAGCGCGTCGAGCCGCTCGTCGTCGAGCCCGTCCACGGCGGCCCTGGTCACGGCCCGTGCGTAGGCCGGGGTCTGGAGCAGCCCGGGCACCACGGAGGTCTCCAGGGTGCGCATCGCGGTCGCCTGCGACTCCAGGCTGATGAAGTCCCGGTACGTCGGCGGCAGCACCCCGCGATAGGCGTGCCACCAGTGGTGTCCGCCGGGACTCTCGTCGGCGCCCGCCAACACCAGCAGCAGTTCCCGCTGTTGGGGGTCGGTGACCTGATAGGCGTCCAGAAGTAAGCGGACGTCGGCTTGTTTCACCCCACTCACACCGGTCTCGATCCGGCTGACTTTCGACTGGTTCCATCCCACGATGCGGGCCACCTCGCCGCTCGTGAATCCTGTTTCCGTGCGCAGTGCGCGCAGTTCCGCGCCGAGTTTCCGCCGGCGTACGGCTGGACCATGTTGCATGGGTACTCCTTACTCCTTCCGGGCCGCCCAAATACGGTCTCTCGTCGTAGAGTTCACCGCTTTGAGCGACAGATATATGCATATCTTGGCGGATCGTCACCCGGGACGGCGCGGGAATGGCACTCTGGCCCGAACCACCAGTCCGGGACCGTACTCGAACCCGCCAGTCCGTGCCGGACTCCGGTCCCGAGGGAAAGGGGCGATGTCGTCATGGCAGACCATCGGAAAGCATCCATCACTCTGCCGAGCGATCCGGCCTCGGTCTCCGCAGCCCGCGGCTATGTGGCCTCGACGCTCGCGGAGTGGGGGCTCGGGGCCGGTACCGACGCTGCGGAAACGGTCCGTCTGATCGTCTCGGAGCTGGCGACCAACGCCGTGCAGCACACCTTCGGCCAGTCACCGACCTTCAGGGTGGACGTCGTCCTGGAGCGGGAGGAGCACCTGTGCATCGGGGTCACCGACAGCCATCCGCGGTTCCCGAGGCGGCTGCCCGCCGCCGTGCAGCAGGACAACGGGCGCGGCATGGTGATCATCCGCTGGCTCACCGCCGAGTGCGGGGGCCGGGTGCGGGTGCGGGCCACCCGGGAGGGCGGCAAGACCGTCTCGATCGAACTCCCGTGGACGGCCCCGGACCGGCCGGTGGCCAGCCCGGTCCTCCAGGAGCCGTAGGACGGCGGCGGGGGCCGCGGAAAGGGCCCCGGACACGCCTGAGCCGCCACCGCGGGGCCGGGAGAGGCCGCTGCGGCGACGGCGTCACCTGCCGGTGTCCTCACGGACGCTCGGACGGACCGGACAGGTCAGGCGGGCGGGACGGGTCAGCTGACCCGGCCGTACCAGACGCTCTTCGTCCAGATCTTCTGGAGCCGGACCACGTCCCCGGTCTTCGGGGCGTGCCAGATCTTCCCCTGACCGGCGTAGATGCCGACGTGGTAGACGCTGGACCCCGAGTGGAAGAACACGAGATCCCCCGCCTTGCGGCTCGCGGAGGAGACGTGGTGGGTCTTGTTGTACTGCTGGGCGGCCGTCCTTGGCAGGCTCTTGCCCGCCTTCTTGAACGAGTACAACGTGAGCCCGGAGCAGTCGAACCGGCCAGGACCCGTGGAGCCGTACCGGTAGGGGGAGCCCTTCTTCGAGGCCGCCACCTGAAGTGCCTTCGTCGCGGGTGTGGCTGCCGAGGCGTCAGTGGCGACACCGGGAAGCACCACCGAGCCGCTGACGGCGGCGAGGGTGAGGGCCGAGGCCGTACCGGCCCGGACCATGAGCGACGGGACACGATTGAGCGCAGTCATGCGCAACCCTTCGTCAGCCGCCTGTGAAGGATGACCTGTCGGATTCGGGCTGGCGAAGTTGCCCGGCCGCGTTGCCACGGCTTCACCCCAAGGGCTGCTCGGACCCGGTCATGGTGTGACCGTCCCGGCGACCCGTCATGCTCGGGTCCTCCACTCCTGCCGATCCACTCCTGTCGACCGGGCATCCGGGCGGCGGCAGGACTCGGCGTCCGCCCGGACCGCCCCGCCGCTGTGGCGGGGGCTTGTCGTCAGTCAGGGATCTTGGCGTACGGAAGTACGAAAAACCCAATGGAACCGGGGATTTGTGTTGTTCCTCACCGCTGGTCCATTCGGGTGGACATCCCTCGATCCGCGCCGCGCGCGAGGGGGTGGGGGAGGCCCGGACCAGCGGTGGAATGTCCTGTTCCGGGTGTGTGTCCCGCCGGTCGCGCAACTCAGGCACCCCGGAAAAGGACCTCTCAGTCCTTCGAATGGGGGTAAGTCGTTCGGCCCGTTTCAACCGGCCGCTGGACGCTTCCTACGACCGCGTCAACTGCCGGAGGGTGGCGGCACGGTGACCCGGGCCGACCGGCGTTCGCCGTCCAGCACCCGCAGGGCGCGCGCCAGTGTCGAGGCGTGCAGCTCCCGCTCGCCCCGCTGGTGCATCGCGGCCAGCGCGTCCCGCAGTCCGGCGGCCCGGGACGCCAGCGCCTGGGCGGCCCGCAGCGCGGCGTACGTGTCGTCCTGGCGGCCCGGGTTGATCCGGCCCAGCAGGTCGACGACGTCGAGGTAACGGTCGATCAACTCGCCCTCGGCGCGGGTGAGCGCGGGCAGCGGCGGCAGCTCGGGCGGCAGCACCGGGCCGCTCACCGGCCGGCGGGCGGCGCTGCGGTGGCCTTGCGGCTCGGCACGATCCGGTCCACCAGGCCGTAGGCCACGGCCTGACGGGCGTCCAGGATCGTGTCCCGCTCGATGTCCGCGTGCACCTGCTCCGGGTCGCGCCCGGTGTGCCGGACGAGCAACTCCTCAAGGCGGTCCCGGGTCCTGGCCAACTCCGTCGCCTGGAGGGAGAGATCGCTCGTCTGTCCCCACACCGGCCCGGGCAGCGACGGCTGGCGGATCGTCATGCGGGCGCCCGGCAACGTCGACCGCTTGCCCGGGGTGCCCGCGGCGAGCAGCACGGCGGCCGACGACGCGGCCTGACCCAGGCAGACCGTCTCCACGTCGCAGCTGACGAACCGCATCGTGTCGTGGATCGCCGTCATCGCCGTGAACGAGCCGCCGGGGGAGTTGATGTACAGCACGATGTCCCGGTCCGGGTCGCTGTGCTCCAGGTGCATGAACTGCGCCATCACGTCGTTGGCCGAGGTGTCGTCGACCGGCGTGCCGAGGAAGACGATCCGCTCCTGGAGGAGCTTGGAGTAGGGGTCCATCGTCCTGGTCCCGGAACTGGTGCGTTCCGTGAACTCCGGCAGGACATGGCGGGCGGACGCTCGGGTCATGACATACCCCTCCTCGCGGCAGAGCTGTCCCGGACGGAATCGCTCTCTGTAAAAAATGTACAGGACGTACGGATGAGGGTGGGCCGTAAGCTGAGGGCATGGCCTACGAGATTCCGGTGACCCAAGCCAGGGCCGAGCTGGCCGACCTGATCAACCGGGTGGTGTACGGCGGTGAGCGCGTGGTCGTCACCCGGCACGGCAAGCCCCTGGTCGCCCTGGTCTCCGCCGCCGACCTGGAACGCCTCGCCGCGCTGGACGCCGCCGAGGAACAGGTCGTCAGCTCCGTCGCCGCCGTCCGCGAGGTCGGCGGCGGCCCGCGCGAGCACCAGCGGTTCGGCATCGCCGCCGAACACCGGGGCCCCGGCGCCTCCTGAGCCGTCGACCTCGGGCACGGTGGTTCCGTCGCGCGGGTGACTCCGTGCGCTGCCGGACGCGGAATGTCGCGAGCTGTCGGAAGCGGGACATCGGTATACGGTCCGGACCTCCCGGCGGGAGGTTCCCCCGGGTGTGGTCGCGTCGCCGTGGCGGGTTTTACGTTTTCGAAACCCTGCCCAATTAACCTGCACACTCACGCCACCAGGGATGTCGCCCCGTGGCCGCGGCGATCCGGCCCCGTGAGGTCCGGAGCGAGGACTGTGAGGTGTGCTGTGCAACTGACCCCGCACGAGCAGGAGAGGCTGCTGATCCATGTGGCGGCCGATGTCGCGGAGAAGCGCAGGGCCCGCGGGCTCCGGCTCAACCACCCGGAGACGGTCGCGCTCATCACCTCCCACATCCTCGAAGGCGCCCGCGACGGCCGCACCGTCGCCGAGCTGATGGCGTCCGGACGCACCCTCCTCACCCGCGACGACGTCATGGAGGGCATCCCCGAGATGATCCACGACGTCCAGGTCGAGGCCACCTTCCCGGACGGCACCAAGCTCGTCACCGTCCACGACCCGATCGTCTGAGGAGCGCCGCCGTGATTCCCGGAGAGATCCTGTTCGCGGACGACCCCGTCGTCTACAACGCGGGCCGCGAGGTCACCCGCCTCACCGTCCTCAACGCCGCCGACCGGCCCGTCCAGGTCGGCTCCCACTACCACTTCGCCGAGGCCAACCCCGGGCTCGACTTCGACCGCGCCGCCGCCCGCGGCAAGCGGCTGAACGTCGCCGCCGGCACCGCCGTCCGCTTCGAGCCCGGCATCCCCGTCGACATCGAACTCGTCCCGCTGGCCGGCGCCCGGATCGTGCCCGGCCTGCGCGGCGAGACCGGAGGTGCCCTCGATGCCTGAGATCTCCCGCGCCGCCTACGCGGACCTCTTCGGCCCCACCACCGGCGACCGCATCCGGCTCGCCGACACCGACCTGATCGTCGAGATCGAGGAGGACCGCTCCGGCGGCCCCGGACTCGCCGGTGACGAAGCGGTGTTCGGCGGCGGCAAGGTCATCCGCGAGTCCATGGGCCAGTCCCGCGCCACCCGCGCCGAGGGCGCCCCCGACACCGTCATCACCGGCGCCGTGATCGTCGACCACTGGGGTGTCGTCAAGGCCGACGTCGGCATCCGCGACGGCCGGATCACCGGCATCGGCAAGGCCGGCAACCCCGACACCATGGACGGCGTCCACCCCGAGCTGGTGATCGGCCCCGAGACCGAGATCATCGCCGGCAACGGCCGTATCCTCACCGCCGGTGCCGTCGACGCCCACGTCCACTTCATCTGCCCGCAGATCGCCGACGAGGCCCTCGCGTCCGGCGTCACCACCATCGTCGGCGGCGGCACCGGGCCCGCCGAGGGCTCCAAGGCGACCACCGTGACGCCCGGCCCCTGGCACCTCGCCCGGATGATGGCGGCGATGGAGGAGTACCCGCTCAACATCGGGTTCCTCGGCAAGGGCAACACCGTCTCGCACGAGGCGATGCTCTCCCAGATCAGGGCCGGCGCCCTCGGGCTCAAGCTGCACGAGGACTGGGGCTCCACGCCCGCCGTCATCGACGCCGCCCTCACCGTCGCCGACCGCACCGGTGTCCAGGTCGCCATCCACACCGACACCCTCAACGAAGCCGGATTCGTGGGCGACACCCTCGCCGCGATCGCCGGCCGAGGCATCCACGCCTACCACACCGAGGGCGCGGGCGGCGGGCACGCGCCGGACATCATGACCGTTGTCTCCGAGCCGCACGTCCTGCCCAGCTCGACCAACCCGACCCGGCCGTACACCGTCAACACCGCCGAGGAACACCTCGACATGCTGATGGTCTGCCACCACCTCAACCCGGCCGTCCCCGAGGACCTCGCCTTCGCCGAGTCCCGCATCCGGCCGTCGACGATCGGCGCGGAGGACATCCTCCACGACCTCGGCGCCATCTCGATCATCTCCTCCGACGCGCAGGCCATGGGCCGGGTCGGTGAGGTGATCCTGCGGACCTGGCAGACCGCGCACGTCATGAAGCGCCGCCGGGGCGCCCTCGCCGGTGACGGAGGCGCCGACAACCACCGGGTGCGCCGTTACGTCGCCAAGTACACGATCAACCCGGCCCTCGCCCAGGGCATCGCCCACGAGGTCGGGTCCGTCGAGAGCGGGAAGCTCGCCGACCTCGTCCTGTGGCAGCCGGCGTTCTTCGGCGTCAAGCCGCACCTCGTCATCAAGGGCGGGCAGATCGCCTACGCGCAGATGGGCGACGCCAACGCGTCCATCCCGACGCCGCAGCCGATCCTGCCCCGGCCGATGTACGGGGCGATCGGCCGGGCGCCCGCCGCCAACTCCTTCACCTTCGTCTCCTCGCTCGCCATCGAGGACGGACTGCCCGAACGGCTCCAGCTCGGCAAGCGGTTCGTCGCCATCGAGTCGACCCGCGCGGTGACCAAGGCGGACATGCGGGAGAACGACGCCCGGCCGCGCGTCCAGGTCGACCCCGACAGCTTCGCCGTGCACATCGACGGCGAACTCGTCGAGGCCACCCCGGCGGCCGAACTGCCCCTGACCCAGCGGTACTTCCTCTTCTGATGGCCAGGTCAGCACTGCTCGTCCTGGCCGACGGCCGGTTCCCCGCCGGAGGGCACGCGCACTCCGGCGGGGCCGAGGCCGCCGTCAAGGACGGCCGGATCACCGGGGGCGCGAGCCTGGAGGAGTTCTGCCGGGGGCGGCTGCACACCGCCGGGCTGGTCGGTGCGGCGTTCGCCGCGGCGGCCTGTCTCGGCGTGGACGTACGGGAGTTGGACGCCGGGTTGGACGCGCGGACGCCGTCGCCGGCCCTGCGGGGGGTTGCGCGCAGGCTGGGGCGGCAGCTCGCCCGGGCCGGTCGGGCGACGTGGCCTTCGGCCGAACTGGACGCGCTGGCGCTTGAGTTCCCCAAGGGGGCGCACCAGCCTGTGGTGTTGGGGCTGGTGGCTCGCGGCGCGGGGCTCGACGCGGGCGACGCGGCGTACTGCGCGGTGTACGAGAGCGTGAGTGGGCCTGTGTCGGCGACGGTGCGGTTGTTGAGTCTCGATCCGTTCGACGGAACGAGGGTCCTGGCCGGACTCTCGGCCGAGATGGATCTTGTCGTGGACGCTGCCGTGTCTGCGGCGCGGTCGGCTGTCGCCGGGGAGGGCGTGGCGGCTCTGCCTGCGGTGTCCGCGCCGTTGTCGGAGATCGGCGCGGAGGTCCATGCGGGGTGGGCGACGAGGTTGTTCGCCTCGTGAACCGGAGTCGAAGGGGCGCCGCCCCGTGCAGCCCCGTTCATCGGCCTGAACGGCCTCGTCCTCACGCTCCCCCCGAGGGGGTACCCCCAGACCGGCTGAGTGGTGCCCGCCTGCCTCAGAAGGCGCCGCCCTCGAAACCCTGTCCCCGATCGTGCTGAACCCCCAGCCCCACTCCCACCCCTACCCCTAGGAGTTCCCCGTGCATCTTGGTCATTCTCATGATGGTCCGCCTGCTGTCAGTGCTGATGCTCGGCGGGGGGACGGGTCTCGGCGGGCGTTGCGGGTGGGGCTCGGGGGGCCTGTGGGGTCGGGGAAGACCGCTACCGTCGCCGCGCTGTGCCGGGCCTTGCGGGACGAGTTGTCGTTGGCGGTCGTCACCAATGACATCTACACCCGTGAGGACGCCGAATTCCTGCTCAGGGAGGCCGTGTTGCCGCCCGAGCGGATCGCCGCCGTGGAGACCGGGGCCTGCCCGCACACCGCGATCCGGGACGACATCTCCGCCAACCTCGAAGCCGTCGAGGATCTGGAGGACGAGGTCGGACCGCTGGACCTGATCCTTGTCGAGTCCGGGGGCGACAACCTCACCGCCACCTTCTCCCGGGGGCTCGTCGACGCGCAGATCTTCGTGATCGACGTGGCCGGAGGGGACGACATCCCGCGCAAGGGCGGGCCCGGGGTGACCACCGCCGATCTGCTCGTCGTCAACAAGACCGACCTCGCCCCCTACGTCGGTTCCGACCTCGCCCGGATGGCGGCCGACGCCAAGGCGCAGCGGGCCGAACTCCCCGTTGTCCTCCAGTCGTTGCGTTCTGAGGCCGGTGTCGGTGAGGTCGCCGCATGGGTGCGCGGGCAGCTCGCCGCGTGGACGGCGTGAACGTCACCGGGGTGCGGGCCACCGCCCGCATCGTCGCCCGGGACGACGGCCGGGGCGGCACCTCGCTGCCGGTGCTGGAGGGCGACGGGCCGCTGGCGCTGCGGCGGACCCGGGGCAGTGGTGACGAGGCGCGGGTCATGCTCGTCGGCGCCATGAGCGGGCCGCTCGGCGGCGACCACTTCGAGGTGCGGGCCCGCGTCGAGGCGGGGGCCCGGCTGCGGGTCGGGTCGGCGGCGGCCACCATCGCGCTGCCAGGACAGGCCAAGGGCGACTCCCGTTACGACGTCCGGATCGAGGTCGCCGACGGGGGTGAACTGGCCTGGCTGCCCGAGCAGTTGATCTCGGCGAAGGGCAGTGATCTGCGGGTCACCACCCGGGTGGAGGCGGCCGCGGGGGCGCGGGTCCTGCTGCGCGAGGAGCAGGTGCTCGGGCGGGTCGGGGAGGAACCCGGGCGGCTCGCCAGCCGGTTCGTGCTGACGGTCGGCGGACGGGTCCTGCTCGACCAGGAGGTGGTCTGCGGGCCGGGTGCGCCCGGTGGGTGGGACGGGCCCGCCGTGCTCGGGGGGCGCCGGGCCGTGGGGCAACTGGTCGTCGTACGGCCCGAGTTCGCCGTGCGGGCGCCCGAGGCGCGGCTCCTCGGGGACGGTGCCGCGCTGGTGCCGCTCGCCGGTCCCGCCGTGCTGGTGACGGCCGTTGCCACCGACGCGCTGCGGCTGCGCCGGGTACTGGACGAGGCGGCCGGCCACTTCGGCTGACGTTCCGCTCAGCGGGGCCCGCCGCTCCGGTTATCGGATTGGCAAAGAAGGTCAACTACCCCTGTTCCCAGATGGCGCACAGCCGGAAGTATCCCCCGTACAGAATCGAAACGATGTACGGGGAGGTCCCACTTGAGGGGTAACAGTCCGAAGAGGCGGACGGCGGCGCTCGGTTCGGCCGGAGTGTTCGTCACGGCCGCGCTCATAGCCGGCGCCGTCGCCGCGCCCACCGCCAGTGCCGACAGCCGGCCGGGCCAGGACCGGGAGGCGCGCGGCGCGGCGATCGCGGCGGCCAAGGCGGCCAGGACCGGCATCGACTGGAAGGACTGCCCCACCGACTGGTCGCTGGCCGCGCCGATCCAGTGCGGCTGGGTCAGCGTCCCGCTCGACTACACCAAGCCGCACGGCAAGCAGATCAAGCTGGCCGTCGACCGCGCCGTCAGCACCGGCACCAAGGCCGAGCGACAGGGCGCCCTCGTCTACAACCCGGGCGGCCCCGGCGGCTCGGGCCTGCGCTTCCCGACCCGGGTCACCACCAAGAACGCGCTCTGGGTCAACACGGCCAAGGCCTACGACTTCGTCGGCTTCGACCCGCGCGGCGTCGGCCACTCCGCGCCCATCTCCTGCCAGGACCCGCAGGAGTTCGTCAAGGCGCCCAAGGCCGACCCGGTCCCCGACTCCGAGGCCGACAAGCTCGCCCAGCGCAAGCTGGCCCGCGCCTACGCCGAGGGCTGCGCCCAGCGCACCGGCAAGGCGATGCTGGCGCAGATGACCACGCCGAACACCGTGCGCGACCTCGACGTGATCCGTGCCGCCCTCGGCGAGAAGAAGCTCAACTACCTCGGCGTCTCCTACGGCACCTACATCGGCGCCGTCTACGGCACGATGTTCCCTGGCCACCTGCGCCGCATGATCGTGGACAGCGTCGTCGACCCGTCGCGCGAGAAGATCTGGTACCAGGCCAACCTGGACCAGGACGTCGCCTTCGAGGGCCGCTGGAAGCAGTGGCAGGACTGGGTCGCCGCCAACGACGCCACCTACCACCTCGGCACCACCCGCGCCGCCGTCCAGGACAAGTGGCTGGAACTGCGCGCCACCGCCAAGAAGCACCCCATCGGCGGGGTCGTCGGACCGGCCGAACTGATCAGCTTCTTCCAGAGCGCCCCGTACTACGACTCGGTGTGGGCCTCGATCGCCAGCGTCTTCAGCAAGTACGAGGCCGGTGACACCCAGGCCCTGATCGACGCCGCCGCCCCCGACCTGTCCGACACCGCGGGCAACATCTCCGCGGAGAACGGCAACGCCGTCTACACGGCCGTCGAGTGCACCGACGCCAAGTGGCCCACCAGCTGGCAGAAGTGGGACCGCGACAACACCCGGCTGAACAAGGACTATCCGTTCATGACCTGGGCCAACGCCTGGATGAACCTGCCCTGCGCGACCTGGCCGGTCAAGCAGCAGACGCCGGTCGAGGTCACCAGCCACAAGAACCTGCCGCCGGTCCTGATCGTGCAGTCCACCGACGACGCCGCCACCCCGTACCCCGGCGCCGTCGACCTGCACCAGCGCTTCAAGGGCTCCCGCCTGATCACCGAGAAGAACGCGGGCTCCCACGGCGTGACCGGACTCGTCAACCCCTGCATCAACCAGCGGGTCGACACCTATCTGCTCACCGGCAAGGTGGACGCGGCCGACGTCACCTGCGGCCCGCACGCCACGCCCACGCCGTAACCCGGCAACGCGACCCGCACGAAGGGGGCGGCCGGAACTCCGGCCGCCCCCTTGGTCGTTCACGGATCAGCGCGACGGCAGCCGCGGGAACCTGCGCTCCTTCTCGGCCTTGGCCTTCGCCTCGGCGATCTGCCGCGCCTTCGCCACGCCCGCGTACTCGTCGACGTACTCCTGCTCGGACAGCGACAGGATCGCGTACATGATCTCGTCGGTGACCGCGCGCAGGATCGCCTTCTCGTCCTCCAGGCCCTCGTAGCGGGAGAATTCGAGGGGCGTGCCGAAGCGGATCGTCACGGGATGGACGTTCGGGACGATCTTCCCGGGCGGCTGCGCCTCGAAGGTGCCGATCATCGCGCACGGGATCACCGGGACACCCGACTTCAGCGCCATCACCGCGACCCCCACCTTGCCCTTGTAGAGCCGCCCGTCGTGCGAGCGGGTGCCCTCCGGGTAGATGCCGAGCAACTCGTCCTTGGCCAGCACCCCGAGGCCCTCGCGGATCGCCGCCTGGCCGGCCTCCTTGCCGGTGCGGTCCACCGGGATCTGCCCCGCGCTGCGGAAGAACGCGGCGGTGAGGCGGCCCTTGAGCCCCGGCCCGGTGAAGTACTCCTTCTTCGCGAGGAAGGTGATACGGCGCTTGAGGATCGCCGGCATCAGGAAGTGGTCCGCGAAGGAGAGATGGTTGCCCGCGACGATCGCCGCGCCGTGCGCCGGCACATGGTCCAGACCCTCGATCGTTGGCCGGAACACCACCCTCAACAGGGGCCCCAGCAGCACATGCTTGAGGACGTAGTAGAACAAGGGAGGCTCTCCTCAATCCGGTTGAACGGCGGGCCGCAGCCGTTCGAGCAGGTCACCGGCGTGGCGTGGGGGTTGTCAGTGTAGGTGCAGCGACACCTGGCCGGAACACGGCAGTTGTCCCGGCCGACGGCGCCCGGGGCCGGGGTCACGGCAGATCCGTGAGGGACTGCTCCGCCCAGATGACCTTCCCCTCCGGCGCGACCCGCGTCCCCCAGCGCTGGGTGACCTGGGAGACCAGCAGCAGCCCGCGCCCGCCCTCGTCGGTGGTGCGGGGATGGCGCAGATGGGGCACGGTGGCGCCGCCGTCGGTGACCTCGCAGATCAGCGTCCGGTCCCGGATCAGCCGCAGCCGGATCGGGTCGCCCGCGTGCCGGATGGCGTTGGTGACCAGCTCGCTGACCACCAGTTCGGTGGTGAACGTCAGCTCCTGAAGGCCCCATTCGGTGAGCTGCCGGGTGGCCGCCTTGCGGGCGTCGGCGACCACCGCGGGATCGGCCGGCAACTCCCAGTCGGCCACCTGGTCGGCGCCGAGCCGCCGGGTGCGGGCCAGCAGCAGGGCGACATCGTCGTGCGGGCGGTCCGGGACCAGCGCGTCGACGACCGCACGGCACCGCACGTCCAGCGAGGCCGTGGTGCGCTCCAACGCCCGCCGCAGCCGCTCCCGATCGGCGGCGCCGTCGTTGCCGTCCCCGTCGGCCAGCAGGCCGTCCGTGTACAGCACCAGCGTGCTGCCGGTGGCGAGCGACAGCTCGACCGACTCGAACGGCGGGCCGCCCGCCCCCAGCGCCGGGCCCTGGGGCAGTTCGACGAAGCCCACCGTGCCGTCGGGCCGCACCACGGCCGGCGCCGGATGCCGGGCGGCGGCCATCGAACACCGGCCCTCGACGGGGTCGTAGACGACATACACGCACCCCGAGCCGACCGCCCGCATGCTGTCCCCGGCCGAGTCCGCCACCGGGCTCGGCCGCAGCCCCTCCTCCTCGGCGGTCCGCGCCACCAGGTCGTCGAGGTGGGCCAGCACCTCGTCCGGCGGCAGATCGAGGGCGGCGAGCGTGCGCACGGCGGTGCGCAGCCGGCCCATCGCGGCGGACGCGTCGATGCCGTGCCCCGGCACCTCGCCGACCACCAGCGCGACCCGCGCCCCGGACAGCGGGATCAGGTCGTACCAGTCACCGCCGAGGCCGGTCAGCTCGTCGGCCGGGCGGTAGCAGGCGGTCACCTCCACCGCGTCCTGCGCGGGCAGCCTGCGCGGCAGCAGACTGCGCTGGAGCACCAGGGCCGCGTCCCGCTCGCGGGTGTAGCGCCGGGCGTTGTCCACACAGACGGCGGCCCGCGACACCAGGTCCTCGGCGAGACTCAGATCGTCCGCGTCGAACGGGTCCTGCCGGCCACGCCGGAAGAACGTCGTCACCCCCAGCGTCACGCCCCGCGCCCGGACCGGCACGACCATCGCGCTGTGCAGCCCGAGCGAGCCGAACGTCACCTCGACGCCGCCGGGTTCCCGGCTCGCCCACTCCACTTCGGCGGCGTCAAGCCGTTCCGCCCGCCAGGACCGGCCCGAGACCAGCGTGCGGGGCGGCGGCGACCCCTCGGCATAGGCGGCCTCGGACCCGACCTCGACGAACGCCTCCGCCGTGCCCGGCACCCGGGACCGGTGCCCGGCCCGCCGCAGCCGCGCGGAACCGCCCGGCGCCCCCGGCTCGCCCCCGCGCAGCACCCACTCCAGCAGATCGACGGTGACCAGGTCGGCGAAGTCAGGGACGGCCACGTCGGCCAGTTCCTGCGTGGTCCGCACGATGTCCAGGGTCCGCCCGATGCGCTGCCCGGCCCGGTCGAGCAGGGCGAGGCGCTGCCGGGCCCGGTGCCGCTCGGTGATGTCGACGACCGTGTAGTAGACGCCCATCGGATGACCGCGCTCGTCCTCCAGGCGGGTGAACGACAGCATGTGCGCCGTCTCCCGGTGCGGCGCCGACCGCAGCCGCCCGATGTGCTCGTAGCCGACCAGCGGCTCACCGGTCGCCAGCACCTCCCGCATCCGCGCCTCGATGTCCTCGACGTCAAGACCCGGCTGGATCTCCCCGAGCCGACGGCCCAGACGCTGTCCTGCGGGGCCGCCGCCGAACTGCTCCAGGGCGGCGTTCGACCACACGAACCGCAGCCGGGTGTCGACGATCGCGAGGCCGACGGGGGAGCCGGTGACCATCTGCTCCAGGACCGTACGGCTCATGTCCCAGCCGGGTCCGCCGTTCAGGTCGGAGAGCATCACCAGCCAGTGCGCGGCGCCGCCCGGGTCCTCGGCCGGGGTGACCCGCACCATCACCGGCACCGGGCGCCCGTCCCGGCGGCGCGCGGTCAGCAGCCCCGCCCAGCCGCCGTCGGCGCGCAGCCGGTCGGCCAGCTCCGGGACCCGGGCCGCGTCGTCGGCGGTGAGGAGACCGGCGACATCGGTGCCGACCACATCGGAGGCGGCGTACGCCAGCAGCCGTTCGGCGCCCCGGGTCCAGCTGGTGACCGTGCCGTGCGCGTCCAGCAGCAGCGGCGCGGCATCGGCCACGTCGAAGCGCCGCCTCGCCCCGTTCCGCTCCTCCTGAGCACCCACGGCCGACCTCTCTGTCGCTGAGAGTGGTCTACCCCCTTTTGCCCCATCTTCACCCGCACTGCTCAGGTGTGCGCGAGGCCGGGGCCAGGGGAGTGGCGGCGGGCCGGCACCCGAGGAGGGACCCGGGGTGCCGGCCCGCCCGCCGGGCGCGTCAGGCGCCGCTCCCGAGCACCTTCTCCAGCGAGCCCAGGGCCGCCACCAGCTCCTCCTCGGTGATCGTCAGCGGCGGGGCCAGCCGGATCGTCGAGCCGTGGGTGTCCTTGACGAGGATGCCCTCGCGCATCAGCCGCGCGCTGACCTCCCGCCCAGTACCCAGCGCCGGGTCCACGTCGACGCCGGCCCACAGCCCCCGGGCACGGAAGCCGACCACCCCGTGGCCGACGAGCCCCGCCAGACCGTCCCGCAGCACCGCCCCCAGCTCGGTCGCCCGGCGCTGGAACTCACCCGTCTCCAGCAGCTCCACCACCGCCGTGCCGACCGCCGCCGCCAGCGGATTCCCGCCGAACGTCGACCCGTGCTCGCCCGGGTGCAGCACCCCGAGCACATCCCGGTTGGCCAGCACCGCCGACACCGGCACGATCCCGCCGCCCAGCGCCTTGCCGAGCAGCACCACGTCCGGCACCACCATCTCGTGCTCGACGGCGAGGGTGTGCCCGGTGCGGCCAAGCCCCGACTGGATCTCGTCCGCGATGAACAGGCAGTTCGCGCGCCGGGTCAGCTCCCGCACCCCGACGAGATAGCCGTCGTCGGGGATGATCACACCGGCCTCGCCCTGGATCGGCTCGATCAGCACCGCCGCCGTCGTCTCGTCGACGGCCGCCTCCAGGGCCGCGAGGTCGTTGTACGGCACGATCCGGAACCCCGGCGTGAACGGCCCGAAGCCCGCCCGCGCCTCCTCGTCCGTCGAGAAGCTCACGATCGTCGTGGTCCGGCCGTGGAAGTTGCCCGCCGCGACCACGATCGTCGCCTGGTCGGCAGGGACGCCCTTCACGTCGTAGGCCCACTTGCGGGCCACCTTGATGCCGCTCTCCACGGCCTCCGCGCCGGTGTTCATCGGCAGCACCATGTCCAGGCCCGTCAGCCCCGCGAGCCGCTCCGCGAACCCGGCGAGCCGGTCGTTGTGGAAGGCCCGGGAGGTGAGGGTGAGCCGCTCCAGCTGCTGGTGGGCGGCCGCGATCAGCGCCGGGTGGCGGTGGCCGAAGTTCAGCGCCGAGTAGCCCGCCAGCATGTCGAGGTAACGGCGGCCCTCGACGTCCTCGACGAAGGCGCCCTCGGCCCGGGCGACCACGACGGGCAGCGGGTGGTAGTTGTGCGCGAGCACCGGCTTCTCGGCGCTGATCAGCTCGGCGGACGAACGCGTACGGACGGCAGCTGTCATGAACGGATCTCCTGGGTGCAGCACTTGATGCCCCCGCCGGCCTTGCGGAACTCCGACAGGTCGACGGGGACGGGGACATAGCCGCGCTCGGTCAGCGACGCGGCGAGCGCCTCGGCCTGCGGCGCGATGAAGACGTTGCGGCCGTCGGAGACGGAGTTCAGACCGAACGCCGCCGCGTCCTCACGGGTGGCGAGCACCGCGTCCGGGTACAGCCGCGCCAGCACCGCGCGACTGCCCGCCGAGAAGGCCTCCGGGAAGTACGCAATATTGTCGTCGTCCAGCACGAACAGTGCCGTGTCCAGGTGGTAGAAGTGCGGGTCCACCAACGTCAGGCTGATCACCGGGTGACCGAAGAACTCCTGCACCTCCCGGTGCGCCTCGCGGGTGGTGCGGAAACCGGTGCCGGCCAGCACGTACCGGCCCGTCCACACGAGGTCGCCCTCGCCCTCGCACACGTACTCGGGGCGGTGGACGTCGAAGCCCGCCGTCGTGAACCAGGTGTCGTAGTGGGAGGACTCCGGGCGCCGCTCGGGCGCGTGGAAGAGGGAGCCGAAGACACGGCCGTCGACGACGACCGCCGAGTTCGCCGCGAACACCATGTCCGGCAGACCGGGGGCCGGCTCCAGGGTGTCCACGGTGTGGCCGTGGGTGCGGTACGCGCTGATCAGGGCCTGCCACTGATCCTGCGCGAGATCGACGTCGACGGGGGTGTCGGGACGCATCCAGGGGTTGATCGCGTACTGCACGGCGAAGTGTCTGGGTTCGCAGACGAGAAATCGCCGCCGGCGCGGCACACGGGTGTCGGACACAGAGGGGTTCCTCCGTCTTCCTGCCAAGGTGTCGACGTGGGGTTGACACCACGGTAAGAACCGACCCCGACGAGCGACAAGAACAAAAAGCTGCGTGTCCACGCATGATCGCTGCGTTTTCAGGCCGCTCAACGCACATCCGGTGCGGGCTGGCTGGTTCCCGCCTCCGGGCTGTCCGGCAGCAGATGCGACAGCACCATCACACTGATCGTCTTGCGGATGAACGGCTCCGTCCTGATGCGCTCCAGGACCTCCTCGAAGTGGTCCACGTCCCGCGCCCGCACATGCAGCAACGCGTCCGCGCCGCCGGTCACCGTCATCGCCGCGATGATCTCCGGATGGTTGCGCGCCACCTCCGCGAGGCGCCGGGGCGGGGCCGCGCCCTCGCAGTACACCTCGACGTACGCCTCCGTCAGCCAGCCGAGCGCCGACGGCTTCACCGTGGCCGTGAACCCCGTGATCACGCCGGTCTCCCGCAGCCGGTCCACCCGCCGCTTCACCGCCGTCGCCGACAGCCCGACCGCGGAGCCGATCTCGGCGAAACTGGTCCGCGCGTTCGCCATCAGCGCGGTGACGATCTTCCGGTCGAGGTCGTCGAAAGCCACGGGCCTGCTGTTCATGGGGGCACTGTATGCGCGCCCCTCCCCTCCCGAGGGCCGCTGCGCCGAGCACATGTCCCGCCGTCCGATGTCCACCAGGGCCTGTCCGGCTGGTCAAGTCGCAGGAGACCGACGGTGGTTCTTCAGCGCAGATGTGCGTGCCCCGCCCCGCGTCTGCGGCTGGATCGGCCGGGCAGGTCCTAGACTCCGGTCTCATGCTGCGCGCCCTCGCCGTCGACGACGAACGCCCCTCCCTGGAGGAGCTGTTGTATCTGCTGAACGCCGATCCGCGCGTCGGCAGCGCGGAGGGCGCGGGCGATGCCACCGAGGCGCTGCGCCGCATCAACCGCGCGCTGGAGTCGGGGCCCGGCGGCGCGGAGGCCATCGACGTCGTCTTCCTCGACATCCAGCTGCCCGGCCTCGACGGCCTCGACCTGGCCCGCCTGCTGACCGGGTTCGCGACGCCGCCGCTCGTCGTGTTCGTCACCGCCCACGAGGACTTCGCCGTCCAGGCCTTCGACCTCAAGGCCGTCGACTACGTCCTCAAACCCGTCCGCAAGGAACGGCTCGCGGAGGCGATCCGGCGCGCCGACGAACTCGCCTGCGCCGCCCCGCGCATCCCCGTCCACGAACCCGACCCCGACCACCTCCCGGTCGAACTCGGCGGCGTCACACGGTTCGTGGCCGTCGACGACATCACCCACGTCGAGGCGCGCGGCGACTACGCCCGGCTGCACACCGACAAGGGCAGCCACCTCGTGCGCATCCCGCTCTCCACCCTGGAGGAACGCTGGCGCTCCCGGGGCTTCGTCCGCATCCACCGCCGCCACCTGGTCGCCCTGCGCCACATCGGCGAACTCCGCCTGGACGCGGGCACCGTGAGCGTCCTGGTCGGCGGCGAGGAACTCCAGGTCAGCCGCCGCCACACCCGCGAACTGAGGGACCTCCTGATGAGGAGAGCCTGACCGTGCCCCAGGACCCCGCACCCCGCGTCGTCGTCACAGGCCCGCCCCGCCAGACCCGCCGAACCGCCGCCCACGACCGCCCCCGCACCGAGATCGACGAACAGACCGCCCTGGGCCACACCTACGTCCGCTCCCTCATGCGCACCCAACTCCGCGCCGCCCTCGCGGTGTTCGCCGTGCTCGTGCTGCTGGTCGGCCCGCTGCCGCTGCTGTTCGCCGCGCTGCCCGACGCCCGCCGCCTCACCTGGGTGGTCCTCGGGTTCTGCCTCTACGCCCCGCTGGTCCTGCTCGCCCTGTGGTACGTGCGGCGCGCCGAACGCAACGAACGGGACTTCGTGCGCCTCGTCGAGGACCGATGAACTCCGGCTTCGCCGTCCCGGCCGTCGCCCTGGTCGTCGTCGCCACCGTCCTGGTCGGCGCGTTCGGGCTGCGCGTCTCCCGCACCACCTCCGACTTCTACGTCGCCTCCCGCACGGTGGGCCCCCGCCTCAACGCCGCCGCGATCAGCGGGGAGTACCTCTCCGCCGCGTCCTTCCTCGGCATCGCGGGACTCGTCCTCGTGCAGGGCCCGGACATGCTCTGGTACCCCGTCGGCTACACCGCCGGGTATCTCGTCCTGCTGCTGTTCGTCGCCGCCCCGCTGCGCCGCTCCGGCGCCTACACGCTCCCCGACTTCGCCGAGGCACGGCTCGCCTCACCGGGCGTGCGCCGTCTGGCCGGCACCTTCGTGGTGGGCGTCGGCTGGCTCTACCTGTGGCCCCAACTCCGGGGCGCCGGGCTGACGTTGACGGTGCTCACGCGGGCGCCCGACTGGCTCGGCGGGGTGATCGTCGCGGTCGTCGTGGTGGCCATCGTGGCCGCCGGCGGCATGCGCAGCATCACCTTCGTGCAGGCCTTCCAGTATTGGCTGAAACTCACCGCCCTGCTGGTCCCCGCGCTCTTCCTGGTCCTCGCCTGGCAGAGCGACGGCGCCCCCCGCCAGGTCTTCACCGAGCCGGCGACCTTCCGCGACCAGCGCGCGATCACCGTCGACAGCGCCCTCGCCCTGCGCATCGACACCCCCCTCACGGTCACCGTCACCGGCACCGTCGACGGCCACCGCCACCGGGGCGACGACGTCCACCTCCCGTCCGGCACCCACCACATCGGCGCGGGCACCCGGCTGACGTTCGCTGCGGGCAGCCCCGTCCCGGAGGCCGACCGGGCGAGCAACGGCGACCTGACGACGTCGCTCACCACCAGCCGTCAGGAACGGCCGCTGTACGCCACCTACGGGCTGATCCTCGCCACGTTCCTCGGCACCATGGGCCTGCCGCACGTCGTGGTCCGCTACTACACCAGCCCGCACGGGGGCGCCGCCCGCCGCGCCACCGTCACCGTCCTCGCCCTGATCGGCGCCTTCTACCTGCTGCCGCCCCTCTACGGCGCCCTCGGCCGCCTCTACACCCCCGAACTGGCCGTCACCGGCGACGCCGACGCCGCCGTCCTGCTGCTGCCGGACCGCATGATCGGTGGCCTCGGCGGCGATCTGCTCGGGGCGCTGGTGGCGGGCGGCGCGTTCGCCGCGTTCCTGTCGACGGCGTCCGGGCTCACCATGGCCGTCGCCGGCGTCCTCACCCAGGACGTGCTGCCCGCGCGCGGGGTGCGGCACTTCCGGCTCGGCACCGTCCTCGCCATGGCCGTGCCGCTGGCGGCGAGCGCGCTGGTGGGCGGCCTGTCGGTGGCGGACGCGGTCGGCCTCGCGTTCGCCGTCTCCGCGTCGTCGTTCTGCCCGCTGCTGGTGCTCGGCATCTGGTGGCGCGGGCTGACCCCGCCCGGCGCGGCGGCCGGGATGCTGGTCGGCGGCGGCAGCGCGTTCCTCGCGGTGTCCGCGACCATCGCGGGCCTGCCGGGACAGGGCCCCCTGCACACGCTGCTCGCCTGGCCCGCCCTCTGGTCGATACCGCTCGGCTTCCTCACCATGGCCCTGGTCTCCCTGGCCACCCCGAGCCGCGTCCCCCCGGGCACCGCGGCCGTCCTGGCCCGCTTCCACCTCCCGGAGGAACTCCGCACGGAGGCCGGAACATGAGCGGCCACCCGGCAGGCCCGGGGGCGGCGACCGGGCCGGACACCCGGTCGGGGCGAAGCCGACGGCAACCGCGACCGACCGGCCGGGATCACGCCAGGAACCCGGGCCGGGACACGAACGGCCACCCGGCACAGACACAGGCGGCGCCATGAGCGGATTCCTCGCCGGGCTCTGTGTCGCCGTGCTGCCGCTGCTCGCCGCCGGGTTCTGGCTCGGGCGGCGCACCGCCCGGCCGCAGAGCCTCGGCGACCTCGGTACCCCCGTCGAGCACGCCACCTTCCAGACCCTGCACACCGCGTCCCTGGCCGCGCCCCCGCTGCGCGAAGGCCTCACCGAGGAGACCGCGAGCCGCTCCGCCCGGCGCCTGCGCTCCCTCCTGGGCACCGACGCCCTCTGCCTCACCGACCGCACCCGGCTGCTGGCCTGGGACGGTGCCGGCGCCCATCACCGCGCCGAGATCCTCGACCGCCTCACCGGCGTCCTGGAGACCGGCCGCGGCGACGCCTTCCCGCTGGCCTGCGACGCCCCCGACTGCCCCACCCGCTGGGCGGTGCTGGCCCCGCTGACCGTCGACGACCGCGTCCACGGCACCCTCGTCGCCTGCGCCCCGCGCGAGTCCGCGGTCCTGGTCCGCGCGGCCGGCGAGGTCGCCCGCTGGGTCTCCGTACAGCTCGAACTCGCCGACCTCGACCAGTCCCGCACCCGCCTCATCGAGGCCGAGATCAAGGCGCTGCGGGCCCAGATCTCCCCGCACTTCATCTTCAACTCGCTCGCGGTGATCGCCTCGTTCGTCCGCACCGACCCCGAGCGGGCCCGCGAACTCCTCCTGGAATTCGCCGACTTCACCCGCTACTCGTTCCGCAGACACGGCGACTTCACCACCCTCGCCGACGAACTCCACGCCATCGACCACTACTTGGCGCTGGTGCGGGCCCGCTTCGGCGACCGGCTCTCCGTCACCCTCCAGATCGCCCCCGAGGTGCTCCCGGTCGCCCTGCCGTTCCTGTGCCTCCAGCCGCTCGTGGAGAACGCCGTCAAACACGGCCTGGAGGGCAAGGGCGCGTCCGCCACGGGCCACAGCCGCATCAGCATCACCGCGCAGGACGCGGGCGCCGAGGCCCTGGTCGTCATCGAGGACGACGGCGTCGGCATGGACCCCGCCCTGCTGCGCCGCATCCTCGCCGGGGAGATCAGCCCCTCCGGCGGCATCGGCCTCTCCAACGTCGACGACCGGCTCCGCCAGGTCTACGGCGACGACTACGGGCTCGTCATAGAGACCGCCGTCGGAGCCGGCATGAAGATCACCGCCCGGCTGCCCAAGTACCAGCCGGGGGTCCACACGGCCGGACGGGTGAGCAGGGAGTGAGGATCAGTTGCCGCGCAGGGCGACCATGCCGAGGGTGATCAGCCCCAGCACGACCCAGCCGAACCACAGCCAGCCGTTGCTGCCGAGCGCCACCGTGTACGCCGTCACCGCGACCAGACCGCCGACGGTGAGTATCCCCATCGTCTTCGTGGAACTTTCCGTGGAACCGGGCATCGCGACACCCTCCTCAGAGTCCGTGACTCCATGGTGCCCCGATCCGCCCGGCTCAGCGCCCGCGAGCGTTCAATGAGGCCAGATACGCGTTGTAGGCGTGCAGCTCCTGATCGCCGTCCCGGTCGGCGGCCCGGTCCGTGCGGCGGGCCTGCCGCTGCTCGGAGCCGTACCACTGGAACACCAGGGCGATCAGCACCAGCACGGACGGGATCTCACTGAACGCCCACGCGATGCCACCGGCCGCCGTCTGGTCCGACAGCGCGTCGATGCCGAGCGACGCGGGCGGATGCAGGAACGTCGTGACCATCGGCTGCGACGCCATCATCAGCGCGATCCCGAAGAACGCGTGGAACGGCATCCCCGCGAACAGCTCCAGCATCCGCATCAGATACCCCGGCCGGTTCGGCCCCGGGTCCACGCCGATGATCGGCCAGAAGAACACCACGCCGACCGCGAGGAAGTGCGTCATCATCACGACGTGCCCGGTCTTCGACCCCATCAGGAAGTCGAAGACCGGCGTGAAGTACAGCCCGTAGAGGCTCGCGATGAACAGCGGGATCGTGAACGCCGGATGCGTGATGATCCGCATGTACCGGCTGTGCAGCAGCATCAGCAGCAGCTCACGCGGCCCCTTGCGGCCCCGCCCCGCCGTGGGCAGCGCCCGCAGCGCCAGGGTCGCCGGAGCGCCCAGCAGAATGAGGATCGGCGACAACATGCTGATCACCATGTGCTGCACCATGTGCACGCTGAACATGACCATGCCGTAGTCGTTCAGCCTGGTGCACATCATCAGCATCACGGTCAGCACGCCGATGACGTAGGACACGGTCCGCCCGAGCGACCACGCGTCTCCGCGCCGCCGCAGCCGCACGACCCCCCACCCGTACAGGCCGAGCCCCAGCAGGCAGGCGACGAGGAAGAACGGGTCCGCGGACCACACCAACCCCCGCCCCAGCGTGAACGGCGGCAGCTCCACCATCATGCCGTGCCCGCTGTGATCCATCCACCGGCTCCTGTACCCAGACCCTTGAACTTCCGTCCACCCCAGGGTATGGCGCCCCCCACCCACACCAGCGACCGGGGTATGCGGCTCCGCCGCGCGGGCGCGACCAGCCACGACGCACCCGCACCCGGCAACGCATCACCAGGCCGCACCCCCCGGTGCCGAACCGGCTAAAGCACGCACTCCGCTTCCTCGTACCGCTGCGCCGGAACAGTCTTCAGCGTCTCGACGGCCTCGGCCAGAGACGTCATCACAATGTCCGTCCCCCGCAGAGCGGTCATCTTCCCGAACTCCCCCCGGTGAACCGCCTCCACCGCATGCCACCCGAACCGGGTGGCGAGCACCCGGTCATACGCCGTGGGCGTCCCACCCCGCTGCACATGCCCGAGAATCACCGGCCGAGCCTCCTTGCCGAGCCGGTCCTCCAGCTCCAACGACAGCTGCCGGGCGATCCCGGCGAACCGCTCATGCCCGTACACGTCGGTCGCCCCCTCGTCGAACTCCATCGTCCCGCTCCGCGGCTTCGCCCCCTCCGCCGCGACGACGATCGCGAACCGCTTCCCCGCCTCGAACCGCTCGCCGACCCTCCGCGCCAGCTCCTCGATGTCGAAGGGCCGCTCGGGAACGACGATGGCGTGCGCGCCGGCCGCCATGCCGGAGTGCAGCGCTATCCAGCCGGTGTGCCGCCCCATGACCTCGACGACGAGGACCCGTTGGTGGGACTCGGCGGTGGTCTTGAGCCGGTCGAGCGCCTCGGTCGCGACCCCGACGGCGGTGTCGAAGCCGAACGTCACATCGGTGACGGCGATGTCGTTGTCGATGGTCTTCGGCACGCCCACGATCGGCAGCCCGGCGTCGGACATCAGCCGCGCCGCCTTGAGGGTGCCCTCGCCGCCGATCGGGATGATCGCGTCGAGACCCAGCTCGGCGACATGACCCCGGGCCAGTTCCACGCCGCCGCGCAGCTGCGAGGGCTGGACGCGGGAGGAGCCGAGGATGGTGCCGCCGCGGGCGAGGATGCCGGCCACGGCGTCGAGGTCGAGCTTGAGGTAGTCACCCTCCAACAGGCCCCGCCAGCCGTCCCGGAACCCGATGACCTCGTCACCGTGGTCGACGACGGCTCGGTGCACGACGGACCGGATGACGGCGTTCAGGCCGGGGCAGTCGCCGCCGGACGTGAGGACCCCAATGCGCATGTGCCCGAAACCTTCTCGTCGTGGGACCGGCGCCGGACGGTGTGCCCGGCTGGATCGCGGCCACCCTATCGGCGGGACGGTGCCCCGCCGCACCGGGCGTCCGCCTGCTGGACGAGCCCGCCCATGTGAGCGGGCGGGCCGTCAGGCGGGCCCCCGGCGGCGCAGCGGCTACGCGGGCTGCTGCGCCGAGGCGATGCGTTCGTTGCGCAGTGCCTCGTACCAGCGGTCGTCGGTCGGCGGCAGCGCGTTGACGTCGAGCGCCAGCTTGAGCAGCAGGTCCGCGATGAGCGGGTTGCGGGCCAGCACCGGGCCGTGCATGTACGTGCCGAAGACGGTGTCGTTGTAGGCGCCCTCGGTGCCGTCCCCGGTGCCGTTGCCGTTGCCCAGGCGGACCTGGGCGAGCGGGCGGGCGGTGGGGCCGAGGTGGGTGACGCCCTGGTGGTTCTCGAAGCCGGTCAGCGGGGGCAGCCCGAGGCGCGGGTCGATGTCGCCGAGGACGTCACCGACGCACCGGGCACCCTCGCCGCGCACCGAGACCACGTCGAGCAGGCCGAGGCCGGGCTCGCGCTGGCCGAGGTCGTTGATGAACTCGTGGCCGAGGATCTGGTAGCCGGCGCAGACCGAGAAGACGATCGCGCCGTTGCCCACCGCCCGGTGCAGACCGCCGTCCCGGCGCAGCCGCTCCGCCGCCAGCCGCTGCGGACGGTCCTCACCGCCGCCGATCAGGTAGATGTCGCCGGAGGTCGGGATCGGCTGGTCGCTGCGGACGTCGAGGCGGGCCACGTCGAGACCGCGCTGCCGGGCCCGGCGCTCCACGACGAGCACGTTGCCCTGGTCGCCGTAGGTGGAGAGCAGGTCCGGGTAGATCCAGACGATCCGCAGTTGGTTGTCGCTCATGGAGTCACTGTCCTTCTGGGTCCGTCAGTTGCCGACGCGGCGGCGCAGGTCCTGGAACGCGGTGTAGTTGGCGATGACCTCGATCCGGCCCGGCGGGCACAGCTGGACCGCCTGGTCGACGTCGTCGCAGACCTGGAAGTGCTGGTTGGCCACTTCGAGGCGGACCGCGAGGTCCAGCTTGCGGTCGCCGACCACACAGATCGGGTGCCCGGTCAGCCGCGTGTAGTCGACGTCCCAGAGCCAGGAGGTGTCGGTGCCGTCGGCGCCCCGCGCGTTCACCGAGAGGATCACCGGGGTGGGCGGCGGGTCGATCAGGCTGAACGTCTCCAGCCAGCCGGCCGGGTTCTTCGCGAGCAGCAGCCGCAGATCACGCTGCTGGAACTGCACGACGTCGTACCGTCCCGCGACCGCCTGGACCTGGTACATCCGCTCCAGGGCGACCTGCGGCGGCACCCCGAACACGGCGGCGACGGCGGCCGAGGACGCGGCGTTCGCCTTGTTGGCGCGGCCGGGCAGCTGGAGGTGGATCGGCCAGGCCGAACCGTGCGGGTCCAGGACGTGGTCGCCGGTCAGCGCCCAGCTCGGCGTCGGCCGCCGGAAGCCGCACTCGCCGCAGAACCAGTCGTCACCGGGGCGCTGCATCACGCCGCCGCAGGACGGGCAGGACCAGGCGTCGTCCTTCCACATCTGACCGGCGGCGACCCAGATCACGTTGGGGGAGGAGGACGCCGCCCACACCACCAGCGGGTCGTCCGCGTTGGCCACGACGACGGCCTTGGAACCGGCCAGGCCCTCACGCCAGTTCTCCGCGAGCATGCGGGTCTCGGCGGCGCGGTCCAGCTGGTCGCGGGAGAGGTTGAGCAGCGCGATGCACTTGGGGTCGGTGTCCCGGGCGACGCCGGCGAGGTACTTCTCGTCGACCTCGATCACGCCGTACCGGGCGTCCGAGTTGCCGGCCAGGGCCGAGGTGATGCCGGCCGGCATGTTCGCGCCGAGCGCGTTCGACACGACCGGGCCTGCCGCGCCGAGGGCCTCGGCGATCAGGCGGGTGGTGGTGGTCTTGCCGTTGGTCGCCGAGACGAGCACGACGTCCAGGCTCTGCGCGAGCCGTGCCAGGAGGTCGGGGTCGAGCCGGAGGGCCACCTTGCCGCCGATCACCGAACCGCTGCCGCGCCCCGCGGCGCGCGACGCCGCCGCGACTGCCTTGCCCGCGGTCACGGCCAGCTTGGCCCGCGGCGTGAGCGGGTCCGAGTTGCCTGACATCAGTCCTCGATCCTCCTTGCGTACGCGCCGCGCATCTGCCTGACGGCAACGTGGTGTGGACATCAGCCTATCGAGATCTGTTCGCACTCCAGAATCCCGGCCCCGGCTGCGCGGCCGGTGTGGGTCGAGAGGACCGTACCCTTGCCGGCATGCGACACGGTTCCATCCCGGGCACCCACGGGCGCGTCCGGCCCCTCACGCTGCTCGGTGACCCCGTCCTGCACGGGCCCTGCGCGGACGTCACCGACTTCGGCCCGGAACTCTCCGCGCTCGTGGAGGACTTGTTCGCCACGATGTACGCGGCCGAGGGGGTGGGGCTCGCCGCGAACCAGGTCGGTGAGGGGGTGCGGGTGTTCGTCTACGACTGTCCCGACGACGAGGACGTCCGTCATCTCGGGCATGTGGTGAACCCGCGGCTCGTCGCGGCGGACGGGGTGGTGGTGCGGGGGCCCGAAGGCTGCCTGTCCCTGCCGGGGCTTGAGGCGGGCGTCGAGCGCTACGACCACGCGGTGGTCGAGGGGTTCAATGCTGCGGGCGATCCGGTCACCGTCCACGGCACGGGGTTCTTCGCCCGCTGCCTCCAGCACGAGCACGACCACCTGGCCGGCCACACCTACGCCGACCACCTGAAAGGCTGGCGCAAACGCCGCCACCTCCACCAAATCTCCCGAGCCCCCTGGACCCCCTGACCCGTCGTCGACTGCGGGCCCGCCGTGGCTGGTCGCGCAGTTCCCCGCGCCCCTAGGGGTGGCCCGGACCCGTCGTCGACTGCGGGTGCGTCGTGGCTTGTCGCGCAGTTCCCCGCGCCCCTAGGGGGTGTGCGGCCACCGGCGTCAGATGCCTCGGGAACGTTTCGACGCCGGGTTCAGCCGCGCCCCAAAGGGGCGCGGGGAACTGCGCGACCGGCCACAGTGGACCCGCAGCCGGAGGGCGGGCTTCAGAAGCCTGGGCCTCCTGCCTTGTTGCCGGCGGCGGCCAGGCGGCCCCAGAGGAGATCGGCGAGGTTGCGTACCAACTCGCCGCGCGAGCACGGGCGTTCGCCCAACCACCAGTCACCCGCCGCATGCATCATGCCGACGATGCCGTGCCCCCACACCCGCGCCACCCGCTGACTCTCCGGCCCGAGATCGAGCCGCTCCTCGATGACCTGAGCCAACTCCTCGCCCATCCGGCGAAGCAACGGCACGCTGTGCTTGCCGACGTCGAACCCCTGGTCGGACGTCTGCGTGCCCTCGGACGGATGCATCAGGAACCGGTAGACCTGCGGCCGGGCCTCGATGGCCGCGAGGTAGGTGTCGAGGGTCGCCTCGACGCGCTCCCGCCGGTCGGCCGGCGCGTCCAGCGCCGCCCGCAACGTGTTGAGGAGGGCGTCGGTGTGCCGCTTGGCGAGCGCCGCGTAGAGTCCGCTCTTGTCGCCGAAGTGGCGGTACAGGATCGGCTTGGTGATGCCGGCCTCCGCCGCGATGGCGTTCATCGAGGCCTGCGGTCCGTCCCGGAGCACCACTCTGTCGGCGGCCTCCAGCAACTCACGCCGGCGGCGGTCGGCGGACCTCTGCTGCTCGGTCCGCTGTGTGGTGTCCATGGTCTCTCCCCACCCCTGCTTATTCGGTGACGCCTGCGCAAAGTAACACTCAACGCCCTGCCCCCATCGAACGGGCTGCCGAGCTGTCATCATGAGTTGACTTCGCCTACCCACGGGTAACAGACTGGGGTTACCGCTAGTAACAGGTACGTGTGTCACCGCTGGAGGGGTCATGGCCGAGTTCACCATGGAGCTCAACGACGAACAGAAGGAGGTCCGGGACTGGCTGCACGGCTTCGCCGCCGACGTCATCCGTCCCGCGGCAGCCGAATGGGACGAGCGTGAGGAGACCCCCTGGCCGGTGATCCAGGAGGCCGCCAAGGTCGGCATCTACTCCCTCGACTTCTACGCCCAGCAGTACTTCGACCCCACCGGCCTCGGCATCCCGATGGCCATGGAGGAACTCTTCTGGGGCGACGCCGGCATCGCCCTGTCGATCGTCGGCACCGGCCTCGCCGCCGTCGGCGTCCTCGCCAACGGCACGGAGGAGCAGATCGGCACCTGGATACCGCAGATGTACGGCGACGCCGCCGACGTCAAGGTCGCCGCGTTCTGCTCCTCCGAGCCGGACGCCGGTTCCGACGTCGCCTCCATGCGCACCCGGGCCGTGTACGACCAGGCCAAGGACGAGTGGGTCCTCAACGGCACCAAGACCTGGGCGACCAACGGCGGCATCGCCAACGTCCATGTCGTGGTCGCCGTCGTCGACCCGGACCTCGGCTCCAAGGGCCACGCCTCCTTCATCGTCCCCGCGGGCACGCCCGGTCTCTCCCAGGGGCAGAAGTTCAAGAAGCACGGCATCCGCGCCTCGCACACCGCCGAGGTCGTCCTCGAAGACGTGCGGATACCCGGCTCCTGCCTGCTCGGTGGCAAGGACAAGCTGGACGAGCGCCTCGCCCGCGCCCGGGAGCGGGCCAGGACCGGCGGCGAGCGGGTGAAGAACGCGGCGATGGCGACGTTCGAGGCGTCCCGTCCGGCCGTCGGCGCGATGGCGGTGGGCACCGCGCGCGCCGCCTACGAGGTGGCCCTCGACTACGCGAAGACGCGTGAGCAGTTCGGGCGGCCGATCATCGACAACCAGGGCGTCGCCTTCCAGCTCGCGGACATGCGCACGTCGATCGACGCGGCGCGGCTGCTGGTGTGGCGGGCGTCCTGGATGGCCGTCAACGGGCGGCCGTTCACCGCGGCGGAGGGGTCGATGTCGAAGCTCTTCGCCAGCGAGACGGCGAAGAAGGTGACCGGGCAGGCGATCCAGATCCTCGGCGGCAACGGCTACACCCGGGAGTACCCGGTGGAGCGGATGCACCGGGACGCGGCGATCTACACGATCTTCGAGGGCACCAGCGAGATCCAGCGCCTCGTGATCGCCCGCACCCTGTCCGGGATGACCATCCGCTAGCGCCCCGGTGGTCGCCTCACCGGTGTTTCAACGGGGTCAGCTGCTCGATGTCGTACGTGGTGCGCAGGGCCTCGATCGCCTTGTGGTCCGGGGGGCCTCCGTCCCGCAGCAGGTCGAGGAGTTCCTCGAAGTAGCGTTCGTGGTCCGGCGGGGGCGAGGACTGGAAGAACATCTTCGCCGGGGCGTCCGTCGGGTTGGCGAAGGCGTGCGGGCAGCCCGGGGGGACGACGACGACCGTACCGGGCGTCGCGCGCACCACCCGGGTGCCCGAACTCGACTGCCAGCGCTGCCAGTTGTCCGGCGTCCGCACCCGCGGCTCGAAGGCGAGGACGTCCAGTTCGCCTTCGAGGACGTAGAACAACTCCTCGCTGCGGGTGTGCACATGGGCGCCGACGTCGAAGCCCGGCGGGACCTCCACCTCGAAGGTGGAGGCCATCCGCGAGTCCGCGCCGGTCACCTTGAACGTCACCCGCTGCGCCGGGGTCTCGACGATCCTGCCGTGGCCCGGCGGCACCAGCAGCCCTTCGGCCGCCGTCGGCGGCGCCTCGCTCACCACGTCACCGGCAGGGCCTCGGGCCCCCGGATCAGCGCGCCCTTGCGGAACGGCACGTCGGCCGACGGGACGGCCAGCCGCAGGCCCGGAACCCGGTCGAGGAGGGCGTCGACCAGGAGCTGCGACTCCAGCCGGGCCAGCATGTTGCCCGGACAGAAGTGCGGGCCGAACCCGAACGACACATGCGGGTTGGGGCTGCGGTCGAGGTCGACCGTCTCCGGATCGGGGAAGACGTCCGGGTCGCGGTTGGCCGCCAGGTAGGACACATAGATCGGGTCGCCCTCGCGGATCGTCACGCCCCGGATGTCGACGTCCTCCAGGGCGATGCGGGAGAGCCCGACCGCGTTGCGGTGCGGGATGAAACGCAGCAGCTCATCGATGGCCCGCGGTCTGATCTCCGGTTCGGCGCGCAGCCGTTCGAGCAGATCGGGGCGGGTGAGCAGCAGGTAGAACAGCTGGCCGCTGTTGTTGGTGACCGCCTCGCCGCCGATCTGGAGCAGCACCGCGAGGCCCACCGCCTCCTCCAGGGTGATCTCCTCGCGCCCGACGGCCGCGCCGAGCAGCGAGGCCGCGTCCTGCTCGGTGGCGCCCTCCCGCTGCCCGATCAGCTCGGCGAAGTAGGCGCCCATTTCGCCCTTGGCCTTCTCGCTGATGTCGGCGCCGTGCGAGGAGGACAGGATCAGCTGGGTCCACACATGCATGGAGTGCCGGTCGGCGGCCGGGACGCCCATCAGCTCGCAGATCACCGCGATGGGGAACGGGCTGAGGACGCTCGCCGTCAGGTCGGCGGGCGGGCCGTCCTGGAGCAGCTCGTCGACCAGCTCGTCCAGGAGCGTGCGGGATCTCTCCCGGACCCGCTCCACACCCCGCGCCGTGAACGCGGCGGCGACCGTGCGGCGCAGCCGGGTGTGGTCGGGCGGGTCGAGGAACCCGACGGCGCCGCGCTGCGGGATGAAGTGCGGGGCGAGCCGGGTGACGGGCTGGTCCATGACGGCCGCGCGGCTGAAACGCGGGTCGTTGGTCACCATGCGGACGTCGTCGTACCGGGTGACCAGCCAGGCCCAGCCCTCGCCGTTGGGCAGCTGGACCCGGGTGACGGGGCCCTCGCGCATCAGCTCGGTCAGGACCGGGTCGAAGTCCACGCCGGTCAGATCGTGGGCCGGCCAGGGCCGGACCGGGGGCAGGGTCGTGTCGGTGATGGTCTCTTCGCTCATGCTCACGTCGTTCCGTCGTCCTTGCGCCAGCGGCCGAGAGACATCTCGGCGGTGATCCCGGGTCCGAACCCGGCGAGCAGCCCGCGCGCCCGGTGCTGGGCGCTGCCCTCGTCGAACAGCCGCCGCAGCGCGTCAAGCACCACCGCGCTGGCGATGTTGCCGTACTCGGTGAGCGTGGCCCGGCTGAACCGGAAGGCGTGCGGGTCGACCTGGAGGAACTTGCTGAGGTCGTCGAGGATGCGGGGCCCGCCCGCGTGGACTATGTAGAAGTCCAGGTCGGCGGCGTCCCAGCCGTGCAGTTTCGCGAGGTCCTGGAGCGCCGGTGCGAGCGGCTCCATGGTGGCGGGCACCCGCTTGTCCAGCAGGAAGTGGAACCCGGTGGCCCGCACGTCGTAGGCGATCCACTCCTCGGTCTTGGGGATCAGGTAGGAGCCGTTGCGCTCCAGCGAGATGCCCTCGCCGCCGCGCCCGCGCACCACGGCCGCCGCGACGCCGTCGCCGAAGAGGCCGTTGGAGAGCAGCGAGCCGATGTTGAGGTCGGTGGGCTGGTAGCACAGCGAGCAGAACTCGCAGGCCACGATGAGCGCGTTCGCGTCCGGGTAGGCGGCGCAGAAGTCGTGCGCCCGGTTGATGGCGGCGCCGCCGGCCGCGCAGCCCAGCTGGGCGATGGGCAGCTGCCGGGTGGTGCTACAGAAGTCCATCTCGTTGATCAGCCACGCGGTGAGCGAGGGCATCATGAAGCCCGTGCACGAGACGTAGATGATCAGGTCGATGTCGCTGGTCAGCAGTTCCGCGTCGTCCAGCGCCCGCTGGATGACGGCCGGCACCCGGGCCTTCGCCTCTGCCTGGTAGAGCTTGTTGCGGTCCTCGAAGCCCGGGTGTCTGAGGGTGTCCTCGATCGGCTGCACGATGTGCCGCGTGCGTACTCCGGTGTTCTCGATCAGGCGGAGGGCCAGCGGCAGTTGCGGATGGTCGGCGTGACGGGAGCGTGCCAGCTCCAGCGTCTGTTCCATCGTGATCACGTGCTCCGGTACGGACACCGAGGGTCTGCACAAAGTCGCCATGAACCGTGCCTGCTTTCGCCTTCCGGCAGACCTGCGTCCGCCGGTCAGAAGGTGGCTCACCTCAGAAGGTGGTCACCCCACCTTCACCCTGCGGGGCGACGATCTCGCGCCGGACTACTCCGTCTCGGGGACCCCGTGCCATGGTCGGAAGGGGGCAGCCGGTATCCGGAGCGACGGAGGACGCGATGACCCGCACGGCCACGGAACTGCTGGACACGACCATCGCCGCACTGGCCCCCGACCCACGGGCGAACCGGCTGGTCCCGCTGATCGCCCGGGGCGAGGCGAGCCCGGTCGCGTTGCAGGCGTTGGCCCTGGAACAACAGTGGGTGATCCCGGCGGACCGGCGCGCGTTCCTCCATCTGGCCCAGCGCGCCGAGGGCGATCCCGCGGCCGCCTATTTCACGTCGCTGGCCGAGGGCGAGAGCCTCGCGGCGGGCCACCTGGCGGCGTTCGCCCGGGCCTGCGGGGTGGACGAGGACCGCTCCCGCGCCTACGAGCCCGACCCCGGCGCGCAGTCCTACCCCGGGTACCTCGCCTGGCTGGCCCTGAACGCCTCCCCGGCCGACGCGGTGCTGGCCATCACCGCCAACTTCTCGGCGTGGGGCGGCTATTGCGCCACCATCGCCGAGGCCCTGCGCGGCCACTACGGGTTCGACGCCGAGGCCTGCGCCTTCTTCACCTTCTTCGCCGGACCGGCCCCCGCGCTGGAGCGGGCGGCGACGGCGGCGGTGGCGGCGGGCCTGGAGAGCGGCCGCCTCGATCCGCACCGGGCGCACACCTACGGCAGGCTGTTGCAGAGCTACGAGGCGCTGTTCTGGGACACCCTGCTGCGCTCGGCGTGAGCGGGAAGGCGCCGGCGGGGAGACGTGCGGTCGGCGGGCGCCGGAACCGGTCGGCGAGCCCGTTTCCCGGGCCCCGCCCTGGCCTTGCCCAGCCTCCGTGCGGCCCTGGTCTAGGCCGTGCCGCCGCTGCTGTGGGCGATGCACGCGACGTCGATCCGGTCGGCGAGCTTGGCGAGTTCGATGGTCAGGGCGGCCACCGTGTCCTCGTCGAGCCCCTCCTGACCGGCCTCCACCAGATGCAGCCACCGGGCACCCACCGTCCGTAGCAGCTTGCTCACGTCGGCGGCCGTCACCTGCAAGGTCCCGCGGTCGTCGACGATCAGGGGGAGAGTCACTTCGCGGTTCACAGACGGGATGGTAGTCGCGCCGCGCTCACGCACCGTGCCAAACGGTGGTGATGTTGCAGAACTCGCGGATTCCGTGCCCGGACAGCTCACGTCCGTACCCGGACCGTTTCACCCCGCCGAACGGGAACGCCGGATGGGATGCGGTCATGCCGTTGACGTACACCGCGCCCGCCTCCAGGTCCCTTACGAACCGGTCGACTTCGGCCGCCTCGCGGGTCCAGACGTTCGAACTCAGGCCGAACGGGGTGTCGTTGGCGATCAGGACGGCCTCGTCCAGGTCGCCGGCCCGGTACAGGGTGGCGACCGGCCCGAAGGCCTCCTCGCGGTGGATGCGCATCGCACGGCTGATGCCGGCCAGCACGGTCGGCGGGTACCACCAGCCGTCCCGCTCGGGCCGCTCACCGCCGCACAGCACGTCGGCGCCGCCGCGCCTGGCGTCGCCGACCAGCTCCTCCAGATCGGCCCGGCCCCGCTCGCTCGCCAGCGGTCCGACATCGGTGGCCGGGTCCAGCGGATCGCCGACCGTGAGGGCCGCCATCCCCGCGACGAACCGCTCGGCGAACGCGTCGTAGACGTCCCGGTGCACGATGAACCGCTTGGCGGCGATGCACGACTGGCCGTTGTTCTGCACCCGGGCGGTGACGGCGAGTTCGGCTGCCCGGCCGAGATCGGCGGAGGGCATCACGATGTACGGGTCGCTGCCGCCCAGCTCAAGCACCGTCTTCTTGATCATCTCCCCGGCGGTGGCGGCGACGGCCCGTCCGGCGGGCTCGCTCCCGGTGAGGGTGGCCGCCTTGACGCGGTCGTCGCGCAGGATCTCGTCGACGGCCTCCGAGCCGACCAGCAGGGTCTGGAAGCAGCCGTCGTCGAAGCCCGCGCGGCGGAAGAGGTCCTCCAGCCACAGCGCGGTCTGCGGGACGTTCGAGGCGTGTTTGAGCAGGCCCACGTTGCCCGCCAGCAGCGCGGGCGCCGCGAACCTGATCACCTGCCAGAGCGGGAAGTTCCACGGCATCACCGCGAGCACCGGGCCGAGCGGCCGGTAGCGGACCAGGGCCCGCGCGCCGCCGGAGTCGCGCACGTCGGCCGCGGCGGGCTCCTCGTCGGCCAGCAGCCCGGGGGCGCGCTCGGCGTACCAGCGCATGGCCCTGGCACACTTGAGGGCCTCCGCGCGGGCCTGCGTGAGCGGTTTGCCCATCTCGGTGGTCATCAACTGGGCGACGGCGTCCGCCTCCTGGTCGAGGAGGTCGGCGGCCCGGTTCATCAGGCGGGCGCGGTGGGAGAACGTCGTGGTGCGGTAGGTGCGGAAGGTGGCCTCCGCGAGCTGGAGCCGCCGTTCCAGCTCGTCGTCGTCGAGCGCCTCGAACGTCAGCAGCGTCTCGCCGGTCGCCGGGTTCACCGTCGCGATGGGCATGGCCGTCCTCCAGGAGCGGGGCTGTTCCTCCCGACCCTCCCGCGCGGTGCGGGGGGCCGCAACGCGTGTGCGTCCGCTCAGGGCGCGAGCCGCGCCAGCCGGTCAAGGAACGTGGCCTGCGCGGCGACGATCACCTCGCGGGCCCGCTCCGGCGCGAACCACGCCACCCGGTCCAGCTCGGGAAAGTCCCGCAGCCGCCCCGACCTCGGCGGCCACTCCATGCGGAACGTGCCCGGCACCACCGTCGCCGGGTCGAGGTCGGCCTCGATCGCCCAGGCCGTGACGGTCTTGCCGCCCGCCTGCCGGACCTCGCCCAGCTCCAGCGCCGTGCCGTCGGGCGGCGCGAGCCCCAACTCCTCCCGGAACTCCCGGCGGGCCGCGTCCCAGGCGGTCTCCTCGGCGGGCCCGTACTCGCCCTTGGGCACGGTCCACGCCCCCGCGTCCCGGCGCGCGAAGAACGGCCCGCCCATGTGCCCGAGCAGCACGTCGAGGCCGGGCCCGGTGCGGCGGAACAGCAGCAGACCGGCGCTGTACCGCGCCGTCACGGCCGCACCTCGGGGTGGGCGGCGAGCAGCCGCTCCACGGTGTCGGCGTCCTCGGGGCGCTTGTCCTCGCGGTAGCGGACCACACGGGCGAAGCGCAGGGTGACGCCGGCCGGGTAGCGGGTGGAGCGCTGGAGGCCGTCGTAGGCGATCTCGACGACGAGTTCGGGGCGGACGGTGACGACATGACCGTCGTCGGCGACGGCGAGGGACCCCAGGCGCTCGGTCTGCCAGGCGAGCATCGCGTCCGTCATGCCCTTGAACGTCTTGCCGAGCATCGCCCAGGAGCCGTCGGCGGCGCGGGCGCCGAGGTGGAGGTTGGAGAGCGTGCCGGTGCGGCGCCCGTGGCCCCGTTCGACGGCGAGGACGACCAGGTCGAGGGTGTGCACGGGCTTGACCTTCAGCCAGGACGCGCCCCGGCGGCCCGCGCTGTACGGCGCGTCGAGCCCCTTCACGACGACGCCCTCGTGCCCGCGCTCCAGCGCCTCGGCGAGGAACCGTTCGGCGGCCGGTACCTCCTCGGGCCCGGCGACCAGCAGCCGCCGCACCCGCAGCGGCTCGGGCACCAGCCGGGCCAGCTCGGCGTGCCGCTCGGTGAAGGGGAGGTCCAGCAGGTCGCGCCCGTCGACCGCGAGGGCGTCGAAGAAGACCGGCGTCACCGGGACGGCACCGGCGGCCGTCGCCACGTCGACGCGCGAGCCGACCCGCCCGGCCGTCTCCTGGAAGGAACGCGGCCGCCCCGCCGCGTCGAACGAGATGACCTCGCCGTCCAGGATGAACCGCTCGCCCGCCAACTCCCGTGCCGCCTCCGTGACTTCGGGCAGCCGGTCGGTGATGTCGTCGAGGGTGCGGGTGTGGACGCGGACGGTGTCGCCGTCCCGGTGGACCTGGACGCGGATGCCGTCGAGTTTCTCCTCCACCGCGCACGCCCCGAGCCTGCCGACCGCCTCGGCGACCGAGGAGGCGCTGTGCGCGAGCATCGGCTGCACCGGCCGCCCGACGGTGAGCCGGAACCGCTCAAGCGCGGGCGGCCCGTCCGCGAGCAGCGCCCGCGCCACCGCCCCCAGCGACCCGGCCAGCATCACCGCCCGCCGCACCTCTGCCGGGGGCGCTCCGGTGGCCCGCGCCAGGCCCTCCACGGCGATCGCGTCCAGGGCGCCCTGGCGGACCTCGCCGGTGAGCAGCCCGCGCAGGAACCGCTGCTCCCCAGCCGTCGCCGCGCTCATCAACTCGCCCACCAGACGGGCCCGTTCGGCCTGCGAACCGGTGCCTGTGACGGTGCCGAGCGCGGTCAGGCGGGCGTCGGTGCCGCGCACGGTGAGGGTGGGCTCGGCGGCGGGCTGCACGGCCCGGCCCAGCACCTTCCAGCCGATGCCGAGGCGGCCCTGCGGCAGCCGTCCCGCGAGATAGGGGATGACGATCGGCACGTCCTCGGCGTCGGCGTCCCGGAACAGCTCGGCGAGCAGCTCGATCTTGCGGGACCGGGCGGACGCGTCGGCGACCTCCCGGGACACCTCGGCCAGCCGGGTCAGCAGCATGCCGCCATCGTGCTACGAAGCGGGCGGCTCCACACCCGGACGGCCCTGGGAGCCGGTACCGGATTGACACACCCGTTTGCCGAAACTGCAATGGTGCGATGAGCGACGACACGCAGGACACGGGCACCGGGACCGACGCGGTGCTCGCGGAGGTCGGGCCCCGGCTGCGGCGGCTCAGGAAGGAACGCGGGGCCACCCTGGCCGGTCTGTCCGAGGTGACCGGCATCTCGGTGAGCACCCTCTCGCGCCTGGAGTCCGGGCTGCGCAGGCCCAGCCTGGAGCTGCTGCTGCCGATCGCGCGGGCCCACCAGGTGCCGTTGGACGAACTGGTGGGCGCGCCGCCGGTCGGGGACCCCCGGGTGCGGGCCGAGCCGATCGTGCGGGACGGCAGGACCCACTGGCCGCTCACCCGCCAGCCCGGCGGCCTCCAGGCCTTCAAGGTGCTCGAACCGCAGCGGACGATCGAACCCGACCTGCGCACCCACGAGGGCTACGAGTGGGTGTACGTGCTGGCCGGGCGGCTGCGGCTGATGCTGGGCGAGCACGACATGGTGCTCGGCGCGGGGGAGGCCGCCGAGTTCGACACCCGGGTGCCGCACTGGTTCGGGTCGACGGGCCAGGGCCCGGTGGAGTTCCTGAGCCTGTTCGGGCCGCAGGGCGAGCGGATGCATGTGCGGGCACGGCCGCGCCGGACGTGACGCACCTGACGGTTCCCCGCCGACAAGCGACCGCTTAGTATGCGGTGGACCCCGGTCAGACGACGCAGTCCCGTGGAGGCACCGCATGCAGGCATGGCAAGTGCACGAGATCGGCGAGCCGAGCGAGGTGATGCGGCTCGCGGACGTGGCGACGCCCACGCCCGCCGCCGGCCAGGTCCTGCTGAAGGTACGGGCCGCCACCATCAACTTCCCGGACGTCCTGATGTGCCGGGGCCAGTACCAGGTGCGCCCGCCGCTGCCGTTCACCCCGGGCGTGGAGATCTGCGGCGAGACCGAGGACGGCCGCCGCGTCCTCGCCACCCCCTCGCTGCCCCACGGCGGCCTCGCCGAGTACGCCGTCGCGGACGCCGCCGCCCTGCTGCCCGCGCCGGACACACTGGACGACGCCGAGGCCGCCGCGCTGCACATCGGCTACCAGACCGGCTGGTTCGGCCTGCACCGCCGGGCCCGTCTGGAGGCCGGCGAGACCCTGCTCGTGCACGCCGCCGCCGGGGGCGTCGGCAGCGCCGCCGTCCAGCTCGGCAAGGCGGCGGGAGCGACCGTCATCGGGGTCGTCGGCGGCGCCGAAAAGGCCGCCGTGGCACGGGAGTTGGGCTGCGACATCGTCATCGACCGGCGTGCCCAGGACGTGGTCGGGGCGGTCAAGGAGGCCACCGGCGGCCGGGGCGCCGACGTGATCTACGATCCCGTCGGCGGCGACGCCTACACCCAGTCCACCAAGGTCGTCGCCTTCGAGGGCCGGATCGTGGTCGTCGGCTTCGCCGGCGGCACCATCCCGAGCCCGGGGCTCAACCACGCGCTGGTGAAGAACTACTCGATCCTCGGCCTGCACTGGGGCCTGTACGGCACCAAGAACCCGAAGCTGATCCAGCACTGCCACGAGCGGCTCACCGAACTCGCCGCCGAGGGCGCCATCCGGCCCCTGGTCAGCGCGCGCGTCCCGCTCACCGGCGCCGCCGACGCCGTACAGCGCGTCGGCGACGGTGTCACCACCGGCCGGGTCAGTGTCTTGCCGGGCTTGCCAGGCTTGCCGGCCCTGCCGGGCCTGCCGGACGGAGCCGCCGCATGACCATCGACGCCGCTGAACTGACGCGCCGCACCAGGGAGTTGCTGGCCGCCCACCCGCCGGAGAGCACCGGCGCCGCCGACTTCCTCACGGCCCGCTTCGACGCCGGGCTCGCCTGGGTGCACTACCCGGCCGGCCTCGGCGGACTCGACGCCCCGCGCGCCCTGCAAGCCGTCGTGGACGCCGAGTTGGCCGCCGCGAACGCCCCCGACAACGACCCGCGCCGCATCGGTATCGGCCTCGGCATGGCCGCCCCGACCATCCTCAAGTACGGCACCGAGGAGCAGAAGCAGCGGTTCCTGCGGCCGCTGTGGATCGGCGCGGAGGTCTGGTGCCAGCTGTTCAGCGAGCCGGGCGCCGGGTCCGACCTCGCCGCGCTCGGCACCCGGGCCGTCCAGGAGAGCGGCGGCGACTGGGTCGTCAACGGGCAGAAGGTGTGGACGTCCAGCGCCCATGTGGCCCGGTGGGCGATCCTCATCGCCCGCACCGACCCGGACGTGCCCAAACACGCGGGCATCACCTACTTCCTGTGCGACATGACCGACCCGGGCGTCGAGGTGCGGCCGCTGCGCCAGATCACCGGCGAGGCCGAGTTCAACGAGGTCTTCCTCACCGACGTCCGCATCCCCGACGCCCACCGCCTCGGCGCGGTCGGCGACGGCTGGCGGGTCGCGCAGACCACCCTCAACAACGAACGCGTCGCCATCGGCGGCATGCGGCTGCCCCGCGAGGGCGGCATGATCGGCCCGGTCGTCGAGACCTGGCGCGCCCGCCCCGACCTGCGCACCCACGACCTGCACCAGCGGCTCCTGAAGCTCTGGGTCGAGGCCGAGGTCGCCCGCCTCACCGCCGAACGCCTGCGCCAGCAACTCACCGTCGGCCAGCCGGGACCCGAGGGCGCCGGGATGAAGCTCGCCTTCGCCCGCCTCAACCAGGAGATCAGCGGCCTGGAGATCGAACTCCTCGGCGAGGAAGGGCTGTTGTACGACGACTGGACCCTGCGCCGCCCCGAACTGGTCGACTTCACCGGCCGGGGCGCCGGGTACCGCTATCTGCGCGCCAAGGGCAACAGCATCGAGGGCGGGACCAGCGAGATCCTGCTCAACATCGTCGCCGAACGCGTCCTGGGCCTGCCGGCCGAGCCGCGCACCGACAAGGACGTCGCCTGGAAGGACCTGGCCCGATGAGCACACAGCCCGACCTGCTCTACTCCGAGGAGGAAGAGGCGCTGCGCGCGGCCGTCCGTGACCTGCTCACGGACCACTGCGACGCGGCCGACGTGATCACCCGGTCCGAGTCGGACGCCCCGCACGACCTCCCGCTGTGGAAGTCCCTCGCCGACGGCATGGGCCTGGCCGGCCTGCTGATCCCCGAGTCGCTGTCGGGGCAGGGCGCCTCCCACCGTGAAGTCGCCGTCGTCCTGGAGGAGTTGGGCCGGGCCGTCGCGCCGGTGCCGTATCTGACCAGCGCCGTCGTCGCCACCGAGGCGCTCCTCGCGTGCGGCGCCGACGACCTGCTCACCCGGCTGGCGTCCACCCCCACCATCGCCGCCCTGGCCGTCGGCCTGCACCTCGCGCCGGGCGCCCCCTTCCGCACCGCGCGGCTCGAAGGCGGCGTCCTGCACGGCGAGTTGACCGGCATCGCGGACGCGGCCGTCGCCGATCTGCTGCTGGTGCCCGCCGACGACGGTGGCCTGTACGCGGTCGACGCCACCGACGTCACCGTCGCCCCGCAGGTCTCCCTGGACCTCACCCGCCCCCTCGCCACCGTCACCCTAGACGGGGCCGCCGGACGCCGGGTGGGCGACGCGGGACCCGCCGTGCGCCGGGCGCTGCGGGCCGGGGCCGGGCTGCTCGCCTCCGAGCAACTCGGGCTCGCCGACCGGTCGTTGACCGAGACCGTGCGGTACCTGAAGGAGCGCAAGCAGTTCAACCGGCCGGTCGGCGGGTTCCAGGCGCTCAAGCACCGGCTCGCCCAGCTGTGGCTGGAGGTCGTCAACCTCCGCGCCGCCGCCCGCGCCGCCGCCGACGCGCTGGCCGGTGACGCGGAGGCCGACCTGGCCGTCACGGTCGCGCAGGCCTACGCGGCGCCGGTCGCCGTGCACGCCGCCGAGGAGGCGCTCCAGCTGCACGCCGGTATCGGCATGACGTGGGAGCACCCGGCCCACCTCTTCCTCAAGCGGGCCAAGGCCGACTCGCTCGCCTACGGCACGGCGGGCGCCCACCGCGCCGAACTGGCCGCACTGGTCGACCTCCAGGCCCCCTGAGCCGAGCCGCCCGTGGTGAAGCCCGCCCGACGCCGGGCGGGCTTCTCCGTGCCGCTCGGCGAACGGAGTGAACAGGCAGCGGCACTCCGGCCAACTCCCGGCACGTACGGGGCCTTTCGGGCCCGCCAGGGCCCATACTCCCGGTGGCTCTGTCCCGTCCCCGCCCCCAGGGAGGCCGACCATGTCGCCCCTCACACGCCGCGGCGCCCTCACCACCCTCGGCGCCGCCGCGGGCCTGGTGCTCGCCCCGCCCGCCCCGAGCGCCTTCGCCGCCCGACGGCCCCGCCCGCGAGGCCCGTTGTGGAACGCCCACGCCCACAACGACTACGACCACGAGCGCCCCCTCTTCGACGCCCTCGACCACCGCTTCGGCAGCGTCGAGGCCGACATCTACCTCGTCGGCGACCAGCTCCTCGTCGCCCACGACCCCGCCGACCTGGACCCGACCCGCACCCTGGAGTCCCTCTACCTCGACTCCCTCGCCGCCCTGGTCGAGGCCCACCACGGCTCCGTCTACCGGGGCCACCGCAGGCCGCTCCAACTGCTCATCGACATCAAGACCGAGGGCGCGGCCACCTACCGGGAACTCGACCGCCATCTGCGCCGCTACCGGCACCTGTTCACCAGCTACGCGCACGGCCGCGTCCACCCCGGGCCGGTCACCGCCGTGATCTCCGGCGACCGGGCGGCCCGCGTCCCCCTGGAGGCGCAGACCGTCCGGCTCGCCTTCTACGACGGCCGCCTCGCCGACCTCGGCACCTCCGCGCCGGCCTCGCTCATCCCGTTGATCAGCGACAACTGGACCAGCAACTTCAGCTGGCTGGGCGAGGGCGCGTTCCCGGACGCCGAACGGACCAGGCTGCGCGGCATCGTCGCCGCCGCGCACGCCCGTGGGCAGCGGGTGCGGCTGTGGGCCACCCCCGATGTCGCCGGGCCCGCCCGGGACGCGCTGTGGGGCGCGTTGCTGGCCGCCGGTGTCGACCACCTCAACACCGACGACCTCGCCGGGCTCGAAACGTTCCTGGACGCCTCCCCCGCGCGGTAGAACCACACGTTCGGAGGACAGGTCGCGGGCCCCGAGGGACCCTCCGCTACGTCACACTTGCGGCCGAATGCCGCGAAACGGGCGTGGCGGAGGAGGGCGACGATGGCGATTTCCATCTCTGCGGTGCTGTTCCTGCTGATCCTGGTGGTGATCTTCCTGAAGAACGGTCTGAAGACCTCGCACGGCATCATCTGCGCGCTGTTCGGGTTCTTCCTGGCCGGCACCAGCCTCGGCCCGACCATCCACAGCGGCGTCACGGCCACCGCCGACCTCGTCGGCAGCCTGCACCCGTGACGCCGGGCGCGGTCACGGCCGGGCGAACACCCCGATGCCGCCCGCGACGGCCCGCTCCGGGGCGTCCGTCGGATGGTTGCGCACGGACACCCCGGCGGCGCCCGGCTCCCGCGCCACCAGCGTCGTCGAACCGCCGCCGTCCAGGCTGAACGCGTCCACCGCGCCCGCCGCCCGCAGCGCCGAGGCCACCTCGGCCAGGGTCAGTCCGCTGCGGTAGGCGGGGGCGCCGTCGAGCGCGAACAGCAGCAGCCGCCGTCCGCCGTCCGCCGTGCCCACCGCGGTGCGCACGGCGGACGTCCGGTCGTCGAGCCCGGCCACCGGCACCCCGCCGCGCAGCACCGGATACCCGCCGAGCGCGAAGCGGTACGGCACCCCGGAGCCGGCCGCGACCAGCCGGTGCGTCACCGCCACCCGCTCGCCCACGACGAACGTCCGCAGCTCGCGCGCGCCCGCCTCCCGCCCGACCAGGACCGTCGTCCCGGCCGCGATCGCACCCCCACCGGGACGGTCGGTCACCGACACCACCCGGCCCCGGCGGACCGTCACCTCCGAGGTGTCCGTGCTGCATCCGGCGGCCCGGTCGGTGTCCGTGCCGCAGGTCGCCCGCACCCGGGAGGCCTCCCCCCAGTCGCTGGTGAACGCGCCGATCGAGTCCACCGGCAGCGCGTACTGGTTGAGACCGCCGAGCGGCAGCCGCTCGGTGGGTGTACGCACCGACCCGGCGAGGCTCAGCCGGTCGAGCCGTGCCCGGCCGTCGACGCCCACCCCGAACACGTCCCGGGTCGTCGCACCCGGCGGCAGCGCCGGACCGAACCGCTGCCCGTCCGGCACCGCCGACTTCAGCACCCGGCCCTCAGCGATCGCCGGTCCGACGGCCGCGCCGGTCGCCTCGACGCCCGGATGCTGGGCCTCGCTGATGTTGAAGAAGTCGCCGTTGACGCCCGCGACCGCGCCCTGGGTGTCGGCCATCGCGGACACCGTGGCCCGCGCGGCCACCTTCCCCGGGTACAGCAGACCGGCCCGCGCGGCCCGCAGATCGACGGACAGCACATGCGCGTGGACGGTGCCCTGGGCCCCCTGGAGGTCGTACTGCCAGTAGCCGACGCCCCGGGCGAGCGCGGTACCGCGCTGAAGGGCACCGGCCGGTGCCGCGCCCACCAGGGCGGCACCGGCCAGCAGCCCGAGCACGGTGAGAAGGACGGCCACCACGCGGTGCGCCCCGAAACGTCTTTGACGGTGCGTCATGTCTCCCCTTGAAGTCGCGTCAACTCGCTTGGGTCTCAAGGGAAGTGCAGCAGAAAGGGGCGGCGCGGGAGCTTCCTATGCGCCGACTACACGAGAACGGGTGAGGAACCGCACCCCCTCGGGCGCCTCCAGCGAGAAACCGCCGCCGCGACCCGCTACGACGTCGATGATCAGCCGCGTGTGGCTCCAGCGCGCGAACTGGTCCCGCGCCATCCAGAACGGCACCGGCTCCTCGACCCCGTCGACCCGCAGCCGCGCCAGCAGCACATCGGAGCCGCCGGTGCGGAACTCACCGGCCAGATAGCACATGGGGGCGCTGCCATCACAGCAGCCGCCCGACTGGTGGAACATCAGCGGGCCGTGGACCGCGTGCAGCCGCCGCAGCAGATCGGCGGCGGCCGGGGTCAGTTCGACGCGGGGCGTCTGCTCGTCCATACCGCCCACGGCACCACGGCCGACGTTGCGAAGGAGTTGCACCGCGCCGAGTGGCGTGGCTCACATGGCGTGGCCCCCGGGTCACCGACACCATGGTGCACGTCCACCGGCAGGCTGAAGGGAGCCGCGATGTTCCGCAAGGTGCTGGTCGCCAACCGGGGTGAGATCGCGATCAGGGCGTTCCGCGCCGGCTACGAGCTGGGCGCCCGCACGGTCGCCGTCTTCCCGCACGAGGACCGCAACTCGCTGCACCGGCTCAAGGCCGACGAGGCCTACGAGATCGGCCAACCCGGCCACCCGGTGCGGGCCTACCTCTCCGTCGAGGAGATCGTCCGCGCGGCCCGCGAGTCGGGCGCCGACGCCGTCTACCCCGGCTACGGCTTCCTGTCCGAGAACCCGGAACTGGCCCGCGCCTGCGAAGAGGCCGGCATCACCTTCGTCGGCCCCAGCGCCCAGACCCTGGAACTGACCGGCAACAAGGCGCGCGCGGTGGCCGCCGCCCGCGAGGCCGGCGTCCCCGTGCTCGGCTCCTGCCCGCCCTCCACCGACGTCGACGAACTCGTCCGCGCCGCAGGTGAGATCGGATTCCCGGTGTTCGTGAAGGCGGTCGCGGGCGGCGGCGGCCGCGGCATGCGGCGCGTCGAGGACCCGGCCACCCTGCGCGAGTCCATCGAGGCGGCGGCCCGCGAGGCCGCCTCCGCGTTCGGCGACCCGACGGTCTTCCTGGAGAAGGCGGTCGTCGAACCCCGCCACATCGAGGTGCAGATCCTCGCCGACGGCCACGGCGAGGTCATCCACCTCTTCGAACGCGACTGCTCGCTCCAACGACGCCACCAGAAGGTCATCGAGATGGCGCCCGCGCCGCACCTCGACCCCGACCTCCGCGAGAGGATGTGCGCCGACGCCGTCCGCTTCGCCCGCCGGATCGGCTACCGCAACGCGGGCACCGTCGAGTTCCTCGTCGACCGCGACGGCCACCACCACTTCATCGAGATGAACCCGCGCATCCAGGTCGAGCACACGGTCACCGAAGAGGTCACCGACGTCGACCTCGTCCAGGCCCAACTGCGCATCGCCTCCGGCCAGAGCCTCGCCGACCTCGGCCTCTCCCAGGACACCGTCACCCTGCACGGCGCCGCCCTCCAGTGCCGGATCACCACCGAGGACCCCGCCAACGGCTTCCGCCCCGACACCGGCCGGATCAGCGCCTACCGCTCCCCGGGCGGCTCCGGCATCCGGCTCGACGGCGGCACCACCCACGCCGGTACCGAGATCAGCGCCCACTTCGATTCCATGCTGGTCAAGCTCACCTGCCGGGGCCGGGACTTCCCGGCCGCGATCGGCCGGGCCCGGCGCGCCGTCGCCGAGTTCCGCATCCGGGGCGTCGCCACCAACATCCCGTTCCTCCAGGCCGTCCTGGACGACCCGGACTTCCGGGCGGGCCGGGTGACGACGTCGTTCATCGAGCAGCGCCCGCACCTGCTGACCGCCCGCTCCTCGGCCGACCGGGGCACCAAGCTGCTCACCTACCTCGCCGACATCACCGTCAACAAGCCGCACGGCGAACGGCCCGAGCTGATCGACCCCGCCACCAAGCTGCCGCCGCTGCCCGCCGGGGAACCGCCCGCAGGCTCCCGGCAACGGCTCGTCGAACTCGGCCCCGAAGGCTTCGCCCGCGCCCTGCGCGCATCACCGACCCTCGGCGTCACCGACACCACCTTCCGCGACGCCCACCAGTCGCTGCTCGCCACCCGGGTGCGCACCAAGGACCTCCTCGCCGTCGCCCCCGTCGTCGCCCGCACCCTGCCCGAACTGCTCTCCCTGGAGTGCTGGGGCGGCGCCACCTACGACGTCGCCCTCCGCTTCCTCGCCGAGGACCCCTGGGAGCGGCTGGCCGCACTGCGCGAGGCGGTGCCCAACCTCTGCCTCCAGATGCTGCTGCGCGGCCGCAACACCGTCGGCTACACCCCCTACCCGACCGAGGTGACCGACACCTTCGTGCAGGAGGCCGCCGCCACCGGCGTCGACATCTTCCGCATCTTCGACGCCCTCAACGACGTCGGCCAGATGCGCCCCGCCATCGACGCCGTCCGGGCCACCGGGACCGCCGTCGCCGAGGTCGCCCTCTGCTACACCGCCGACCTGTCCGACCCGAACGAGCGGCTCTACACCCTCGACTACTATCTGCGCCTCGCCGAGCGGATCGTCGACGCCGGCGCGCACGTCCTGGCCGTCAAGGACATGGCGGGACTGCTGCGGGCGCCGGCCGCCGCCACCCTCGTCGCCGCGCTGCGCCGGGAGTTCGAGCTGCCGGTCCATCTGCACACCCACGACACGGCCGGCGGTCAGCTCGCCACCTACCTCGCCGCGATCCAGGCGGGCGCGGACGCGGTCGACGGCGCCGTCGCCTCCATGGCCGGGACCACCTCACAGCCGTCGCTCTCCGCGATCGTCGCCGCCACCGACCACTCGGCGCGGCCCACCGGGCTCGACCTCCAGGCCGTCGGGGACCTGGAACCGTACTGGGAGAGCGTCCGGCGGATCTACGCGCCCTTCGAGGCGGGGCTCGCCTCCCCGACCGGGCGCGTCTACCACCACGAGATCCCCGGCGGGCAGCTCTCCAACCTGCGCACCCAGGCCGTCGCGCTCGGCCTCGGTGACCGCTTCGAGGACATCGAGTCCATGTACGAGGCGGCCGACCGGATGCTGGGCCGCCTCGTCAAGGTCACCCCGTCCTCCAAGGTCGTCGGCGACCTCGCCCTGCACCTGGTCGGCGCCGGGGTCGACCCGGCCGACTTCGAGGCCACGCCGGGCCGGTACGACATCCCGGACTCCGTCATCGGCTTCCTCCGCGGCGACCTCGGCACCCCGCCCGGCGGCTGGCCCGAGCCGTTCCGCAGCCGCGCCCTGGAGGGCCGCGCCGCCGCCAAGCCCGTCCAGGAACTGACCGACGAGGACCGCGAGGGCCTGGAGAAGACCCCGCGTGCCACCCTCAACCGGCTGCTGTTTCCCGGCCCGACCCGCGACTTCGACACCCACCGCCAGACCTACGGCGACACCGGCGTCCTGGACAGCAAGGACTTCTTCTACGGGCTGCGCCCCGGCAAGGAGTACGCCGTCGACCTCGACCCCGGCGTCCGGCTGCTGATCGAGCTGGAGGCGGTCGGTGAGGCCGACGAACGCGGGATGCGCACCGTGATGTCCACCCTCAACGGACAGTTGAGGCCCATCCAGGTCCGCGACCGGGCCGCCGCCTCCGACATCCCGGCCACCGAGAAGGCCGACCGGGGCAACGACGGCCATGTCGCGGCGCCGTTCGCCGGAGTCGTCACCCTCTCCGTCGCCGAGGGCGACGAGGTCGCGGCCGGGGCGACCGTCGCCACCATCGAGGCGATGAAGATGGAGGCCTCGATCACCGCACCCCGGGGCGGCCGGGTGACCCGCCTCGCCATCACCCGGATTCAGCAGGTCGAGGGCGGCGACCTCCTCGTCGAACTCGACTGACCACGAGGGTTTGCCCTGATGTGACACGGGGTGGTCTTGGCCATGCCCGTGTCACGGGGTAGCGTCACACCGAAATCGAACGACAGCATGCGGAAGCCGGTGTGAATCCGGCACGGTCGCGCCACTGTGAACGCCCCGCCCCGACCCGGGCGGCCGTGAGTCAGACCCGTGTCCGTCGTCCTGTGCACCACCGAGTTGGGACGCGAACTCCCAGAGGAGGTCCTGCCATGGCGCAGACCGTCGCTCCGCCGACCACCACCCTGGCCCCGGCCAAGCTGCCCCTGCGGGACATCGTTCCGTGGGCGGTGTTCTTCGGCGTCCTCATGCTGGTCCTGCTGTACTTCGTCGGCGCCGAACAGGGCGCCACCTCCGTGGTCTCCGGCGAGGACGTCCACGAGTGGGTCCACGACGCCCGCCACCTGCTCGGCTTCCCCTGCCACTGACCGAGGGACGCCGCACACCCATGAACTCCGCAACGGTAAGAAACCTCCTCGTCCGCGGCATGCTCGCGGGCCTCGGCGCCGGACTGCTCGCCCTGGTCGTCGCCTATCTCCTCGGCGAGCCGTATGTCGACAAGGCGATCGGCTTCGAGGCGGCGCACTCCCACGAGCACGAGATGGCCGTAGTCTCCCGCTCCCTCCAGTCCACCGCGGGACTCGCCACCGGCGTCCTGGTCTACGGGGTCGCCTTCGGCGGCATCGCCGCGCTCGCCTACTGCTTCGCCCTCGGCCGGGTCGGCCGCTTCGGCCCCCGGGCCACCGCGCTGCTGCTCTCCGGCTGCGCCCTGCTCGCCGTCTACGTCGTGCCGTTCCTGAAGTACCCGGCCAACCCGCCCGCCGTCGGCAACCCCGACACCATCGGCCGGCGCACCACCCTGTACTTCCTGATGATGCTCCTCAGCGTGCTCCTCGCGATCGCCGCGACCCTGCTGGGCAAGCGGCTCGCCCCGAGGCTCGGGAACTGGTGGGCCACGGTCGCCGCGATCACCGCGTTCGCCGTCGTGATCGGCCTCGCCTTCGCGTTCCTGCCGGTCGTCGACGAGGTCCCCGCGGACTTCCCGGCGAGCGTCCTGTGGCGGTTCCGGCTCGCCGCGCTCGCCATCCAGATCAGCCTGTGGACCGGCTTCGGACTCCTCTTCGGGGAACTCGCGGAACGGGTCCTCCACCCGAAGCCCGCCACCGTCGCCGCCGGTACGGCCGTCCCCGCCGCCCACTGAACCGGCCACGGGCGACCCCGTGCAAAGGGCCCACGGACCCGTCCGCGGGCCCTTACCCGTACCCCCTGCGACCCCTGTGACCCCTGCGACCCCTGCGACCCTCCCCGCGACCTCCCGGGACCTCCCCGGACCGAGAGGTGCGTCACGTACCCGACATCCCGCCCCGCACCGGCGTGTTGATAGCCTCGGGGCGCCAGTCGAGCCACACCCGAGGCCAGGGAATCCGGTGCGAACCCGGAACTGACGCGCAGCGGTGAGGGGGACGGGCGGGGCACGACAGCCACTGGGAGACCGGGAAGGCGCCCCGGCCGGACGAACCCGAGTCCGAAGACCTGCTGGCACCTCCGCACCCCCGCGGAGGGCACCCGTAGGCAAGGCTCCGCGTACGAGCCCCGACCACCGAGGCGTACCCGTGTTCCGTTCCGCCCGCCGTACCGCGGCGCTCCTGCTCGCCCCCGCCGTCCTGATCACCGCCTGCGGCGGCTCCGGAAGCGGCACCGCCGAGGACGGCGCGTCCGCCGCCGCCGGATTCCCGGTCACCCTCACCAACTGCGGGCACAAGGTCACCCTCGAAACGGCACCGAAGCGCGCCGTCTCCCTCAACCAGGGCACCACCGAGATCCTGCTCTCCCTCGGCCTCGCCGACCGCATGGCCGGCACCGCCACGTGGACCGACCCGGTGATGAAGGGCCTGGAGAAGGCCAACGCGAGCGTCCCGCGCCTCGCCGACAACAACCCCTCGTTCGAGAAGGTGCTGGCCGCCGAGCCCGACTTCGTCACCGCCTCCTTCGTCTCCACCCTCGGCAAGGGCGGCGTCGCCAGCCGCGAACAGTTCGAGAAGCTCGGCGTGCCCACCTATGTCTCCCCGTCCGACTGCTCCGAGGGCAAGGACAACGACACCGGCGGCGACGGCTCCCGCAGCAAGCCGCTCACCCTCGACGCCGTGTACGGCGAGATCCGCGACCTCGCCCGTGCCTTCGGCGTCGAGGCCCGGGGCGAGAAGCTCGTCGAACGGCTCAAGGCGCGGGTCACCAAGGCCACCACCGGCCTGCACGCCTCCGACGTCTCCGTCATGTACTGGTACGCCAACTCCCAGTCGCCCTACCTCGCCGGCTGCTGCGGCGCCCCGGGCGCCATCACCCGCGCGGTCGGCGCGAAGAACGTCTTCGCCGACACCCACGACGAGTGGCCCCAGATCAACTGGGAGACCATCGCCGACCGGAACCCCGACGTCATCGTCCTCGGCGACCTCACCCGCAAGCAGCAGACCGCCGAGACCGCCGCGGCCAAGATCCGCTTCCTGGAGACCAACCCGGTCACCCGCAACCTCACCGCCGTCAAGAAGAAGCGGTTCGTGAGACTCAGCGGCCAGGCCATGAACCCTTCCATCCGTACCGTCGAGGGGATCGAGCAGGTCGCCGCCGCCCTGCGGGAGTTCGGGCTCAGCCAGTGAGGGTCCGCGTCGCCCTGCTGTCGGCCGGGGGACTCTCCGCGCTGCTCGTGTCCATCGCCGTCGCCGTCACCATCGGGCCCGCCGACATCTCCACCGGCGACGTGTGGACGGCCGTCGCCGCCCACCTCGGCATCGGGGACAGCGGCCTCGCCCCGCTGCGCGACGGCATCGTGTGGGACCTGCGGATGCCGCGCACCCTGCTCGCCGCCGTGTGCGGCGCCGGGCTCGCGGTGTGCGGCGCGGTCATGCAGTCCCTGCTGCGCAACCCGCTCGCCGACCCCTTCGTCCTCGGCGTCTCCTCCGGCGCCTCCACCGGCGCGGTCGCGGTCGTCGTCCTCGGCGTGGGCGGGGGAGCGGTGTCGCTGTCGTCCGGCGCGTTCCTCGGCGCGGTGCTCTCCTTCGGCCTCGTGCTGATCCTCAGCCACACCCTCGGCGGCTCCACCGACCGCGTGGTCCTCTCCGGCGTCGCCGCGATGCAGCTGTTCTCCGCGCTGACCTCGTTCGTCGTCCTCACCTCCGCCGACGCCGAGACCACCCGGGGCGTCCTGTTCTGGCTGCTCGGCTCGCTCACCGGCGCCGACTGGGGGCAGGTCGCGCTGTGCGCCGCCGTCCTCGCCGGCACCCTCGTGGTGTGCCTCGGGCACGCCCGCACCCTCGACGCGTTCGCCTTCGGGGCGGAGGCCGCGGCCGGGCTCGGCGTCCATGTCGCCAGGACCCGGCTGGTCCTGCTCTCCGTGACGGCGCTGCTGACGGCGGTCCTGGTCAGCTGCGCCGGCGCGATCGGCTTCGTCGGCCTGGTCCTGCCGCACCTCACCCGCGCCCTCACCGGCTCCGGGCACGCCCGGCTGCTGCCGGTCACCGCGCTGACCGGCGCCGTCTTCCTGGTGTGGGTGGACACGGCGGCCCGTACCGTTCTCGACCCGCAGGAGGTGCCGGTGGGCGTGGTGACGTCCCTCATCGGCGTGCCCGTGTTCGTCGCGGTGCTCCACCGGGGCCGGGGCAAGGCATGACCGGCCTCGCCGCGGACCGCGTCACCCGCCGCCTCGACGGCCGGGTCATCGTCGACGGCGTCACCCTCACCGCCGACGCCGGGGAGACCGTCGGGCTGCTCGGGCCCAACGGCTCCGGGAAGTCGACCCTGCTGCGGATGCTGGCCGGTGTCCTCGCCCCGAGCACGGGCGTCGTCACCCTGGACGGGCGCCCGCTGCCGGAGCTGGGGCGCCGGGCCACCGCCCGCCGGGTCGCCACCGTCGAGCAGCACACCCACACCCTCACCGAACTGACCGTCCGCGATGTCGTCGCCCTCGGCCGCATCCCGCACCGGCGCGCCTGGACACCCGCGTCCCCGACCGACGCCCGGGCGGTCACCGACGCCCTGGAGCGCACCGGCCTCACCGACCGGGCCGCCCAGTCCTGGCACACCCTCTCCGGCGGCGAACGCCAACGCGCCCAGATCGCCCGGGCGTTGGCCCAGCAGCCCCGGGAACTCCTGCTCGACGAGCCGACCAACCACCTCGACATCCAGCACCAGTTGGACCTGCTCGACCTGATCGCCGAGCTGCCGGTCACCACGGTGATCGCCCTGCACGACCTCAACCTCGCCGCGATGTACTGCGACCGCCTCCTCGTGCTCCGCGCGGGCCGCGTGATCGCGGAGGGCACCCCGGCCGACGTCCTGACCCCGGCCCTGATCGCCGACGTCTACGGCGTCCGCGCCGAGGTGAGCCACGATCCCGGGCACCCGGTGATCCGTTTCGTGCGCAGGGCTGCGGTGGGGGAGCCCGGCTGAGGCCGACGGCTCCCCTGCGCCCGGGGAGCGTGGAGATTCGGCCACCTGTCGAGGGGCGCGCGCCGGGCGGGACCCGGGGTGGGAGGGGGAGCGGGGCGGGCGCGGGCGGTCGGGGATACGACTGAAACACGTGTGTTCGATCCGGGGGAGCGGGTCGTTGTTCCGGGCATCGTCACCCGCGCCCGGAGACTTCCGCCCCAGCTGGAGGAACCATGAAACCCACCCCTGTCCCGGCCCCCGGCGACGGTTCAGCGGGCGTCGGCGCGGGTGTGCGCCCGCGCGCGACGGCTGAGCACGACCCCGATCGGGATCAGCACCAGCCAGCTCCACAGCGCCGCCCGCGCGGAGACGAACGCGATCGGAACGGTGGCGCCGAACACCACCACGTTCGCGACCAGACCCGTGACGACATCCCGCTCGGCGTGCCGCGCCCCGGCGCCCGACACGCGCCGCTCGCGCCGGATGGTGCACAGCATCGCGAGTTGCAGCAGGTCGATAACGAGGACGGTGCCCGCGTACAGGGCCACCGCGAGGGACTGGGAGGCGTACTCGGACAACAGCGTGGTCGGGAACGGCAGCAACGCGATCGCACCGAGCCCGGCCAGCGCGAACCGCAGCGACAACCCCTCGACCCGGTCGGCGAGTTGGAGGATGCGCCGGTGGTCGCGCCAGAAACCGGCGAGGATCGCGAAGCTCAGCACGTAGGCGCCGATGTTCGGCAGCAGCGCGTGCAGCATGCGGCGGAAACCGGCGTCGTCCAGATCGCCGGTGACCTGGATGTCGAGGACCAGCAGCGTCATCGCGATGGCGAAGATCCCGTCGGACAACGCGATCAGCCGCGCCAGATTCCGCGGCCCGGGTCCCCCCTCGCTCTCGTTCACCCGCCCAGCCTGGGCGCCGAGCCCGGAGCCGCCCACCCATTAGCCCTTCTGCGGGCACGCCGCCGACGACAGGGGGCGACCTGCGCGGGGGCGCGGGCGGACGGGGGCGCGTGCGGGAGCCCGGGGTGCGGGAGCGCCGGGCGCGGGAGGATCGGGCGCGGGAGGAGCGGGCGCCGTCTCGACGGCGGTGCGGCGGGGGAGCGTTCGTCCGCGCCCGCAGCCGAGTCCGCCCTCGCGCCCGTGCTCGTGCCCGTGCTCGTCTCCGCCTCCGCGTCCCCGGCTCGGCGTGCGGGGGTGCTCCGGTGAGGGGGCGGGCGGAGTATGCCGTTCCGGTCGATGTGCATGTCATTCTGCGGCGGGGGAGCGCCGGTGCGCCCGAGTTCCTGCTCTCGCGCCGGGCCGGGCCTGTGTACGCGTCCGGGCTGTGGCATCTGCCGTCCGGGCGGCTGGACGGACCGCACGAGGACGTCGCCGACGCGGTGATCCGGGAGACACGGGAGGAGACCGGCGTGGTCGTCGGGCGCGGGGATCTGCGGGCGGCGGTCACCGTCCACCACCGGGCGCCGGGCGGTGTGGCCCGGATCGGCGTCTTCTTCGAGACCCGGCGCTGGCGGGGTGAGCCCCGCATCATGGAGCCCGACCGGTGCGACGGCATGGGCTGGTTCGGCCCGGCGGCGCTGCCGGAACCGATGGTCGCCTACTGCTGGGCGGGGCTCGACGGGTACCTGACCGGCGCCCACGTCGTCACGCACTTCCAGCACCCGGGCGACCCGGTCGCCCACCGCCCGGGCCCGGACCGGACCTGGGCGGCGGCCGACGCCCAGATCGCCGGGGTGGGGGCCGAGGGGCCGATGCCCTAGGGGAGCCCTGGAGGGGGCGCCGTGCGCCGACCGCACCCGGCGTTCGGCGCCCCCGGCACCCTTGTTCCCGACGCACCCCGGCCACGCCGCCAAGGAGACCCCGGATGAAGCACCTCACGCCCGACCAGTGGGCCAGGCACTACGCGGACGGCACGACCTTCCGCCCCCTCGACGACACCGAACGCCGGCTCCTCGCCCGGCACGCCCCGGCCCCCGAGGACGGACGCGCCCTGGACGTGGGCTGCGGACTCGGTGAACTCGCCCGGCACCTGGCCCAGTCGGGCTATCAGGTGGACGCGGTCGACTGCGCGGCCACCGCCCTGGACCGCGCCCGCACCGGCCACCGTGACCACCTCGAATCGCCGGGCGTGGACTACCGCGTCCACGACATCGAGCGCGACGACCCCGCCGAACTCCCCCACGACGCCTACGACTTGATCGTGTTCCGGCTCAGCTGGGCGTTCGTCTACGACCGTACCCGGGTCCTGAACCGGCTCCGCGAACGCCTACGCCCCGGCGGTGTCCTCTGTGTCATCACCCCGGTCGTGGCCGCCGTCCCGGAGGACCGCCGCCACATCGCCCTCGACGAGGCGGAGATCGACCTGCTCCGCGCGGGCTGGACGGCCACCGAACGCCACGACGCCGACGGACTCGCCGTTCTCTTCCTGAGAGACCCGAGGGAACCCGACCTCGCGCGCCCCGCCTGCGCCGACAAGGGGCGCCCCTCGCCGCACGCCCTCACCGGCGCGGGAGTCGTCGTCACCGACGCGGGCGGGCGGGTGCTGCTGGGCTGGTCGGTGCGCGGGGTCTGGGAGTTGCCCGGCGGCAAGAACGACGCGGGGGAGGACTTCCGGGCCACGGCCGTGCGGGAGTTGGCGGAGGAGACCGGGCTGGTGGCGGAGGTGGCCGACGCGCGACTGGCGGCGCTGCTCATGGACTCCGTGCACGGCATCCCCCGGATGACGGCGGCCGTCCGGGTCACCGCCCACACCGGCCGACCGGTCGTCACGGAGCCGCATCTGATCCGCCGTTGGGAATGGCACGACGTCGCCGACCTGGCCGACCTCGCGCAGCCCCTGTTCACGCCGAGCGCCCATGTCATCGACACGATCTGGCCCGGCGTACTCCCCGCTGTCCCGCCGGTCCACCGCTATCCGATCGCCCCGACGGAGGCACCGGACCCGGGCAGCCCCTGACCGACAGGGCCGTCAGCCCCGGAACTGGCAGCGGCGGCAGCCCTGTTCGACCCCGTCCACCCTCAACCGGGCCGACCGCGAGCCCCGGTCGGCCCGCCGATGTCCGACTGGCCCCTCAACTCACGTTGCTCGAAGCCCGAGTTGACCCGGCCGACCCTGTCGCCCCCGCCGGGCGCCCGCCGTGGGCGATGCTCGTGCAGGCGCCTCCGTCCCCCGCCCCGCACGTCACCGCCCTCAGTTCGGCCAGGGACTCGCGCATCAGGTCGGCCATCGGGCGTTCCCCGTCCTCCGCGATCCACCGTTCGAAGCCGACCTTGAAGACGGCGATGCCGGCCTCGGCGCTGAGGCTCGCGGCCGGGTCCGGGACGCCGCGTGCGCGCAGGGCGTCGGCGACGGCGGCCGAGAGGGCGGCCAGCTTGATCAGCTCGCGTTCCCGCAAGGTCGCGGTGGCGGTGATGACGGCCTGCCGCTGCCGGGAGAAGGCCTTGCGGTCGACGAACAGCGTCGAGACCGCCTCCAGACCGGCCAGCACCGCGTCGATCGGGCCTGCGGCCGCGGGCGCCCCGGTCACCGCGCCGGCGAACTCCTGCTGGAGCGCGCCCGCACTGTCGAACAGCACCTCGCGCTTGTCCGCGAAGTACCGGAAGAACGTCCGCTCCGTCAGCCCCGCGCGTCGGGCTATCTCCGCGACCGTCGTCTGCTCGTAGCCGCGCTCGCAGTACAGCTCCAACGCGGCCGTCGCGAGGCGCTGACGCGTGTTCGGCTCCCATCTACCCATGGTCAGATCGTACGCGATGACAGTGACTGACATCGGTGCTACGTTTGATGTCAGTCACTGACATCGATCGTTGGGAACCCTCATGCGTATCTTCGTGACCGGCGCGTCCGGCTGGATCGGCACTCCCCTCGTGCAGGACCTCCTCGGGGCGGGCCACCAGGTCGTGGGGCTCGCCCGGTCCGACACCTCCGCCGCCGCGCTCGCCGCGGCCGGTGCCGAGTCGGTCCGCGGCACCCTGGACGACCTCGGCCTCCTGCGCTCGGCGGCCGCCGACTCGGACGGCGTGATCCACCTCGCCTTCAAGCACGACATCGCCTTCACCGGCCCCGGGAACTTCGAGGCCGCCTCCCAGGCCGACCGCCTGGCCGTCGACGCCCTCGCCGAGGGGCTGGTCGGCAGCGACCGGCCGTTCGTCCTCGCCTCCGGCACGCTCGGGCTCAAGACGGGGGAGCCGGCGACCGAGCGGGACATGCCGTCGACCACCGGCCCGGTCGGTACCCGGATGTCCACCGCCCGGGCGGTGCTCGACCTCACCTCGCGGGGCGTCCGCTCGTCGGTGGTGCGGCTGCCCCCGACCTGCCACGGCGACGGCGACGGCGGCTTCATGCACATGCTCGTCGACTTCGCCCGGCAGAGCGGCTCCGCCGGATACCTCGGTGACGGCGCCAACCGCTGGCCCGCCGTCCACCACATCGACGTGGCGCACCTGTTCCGGCTCGCGGTCGAGAAGGCGCCGGCCGGGTCGGTGCTGCACGGCGTCGCCGAGGAAGGCGTGCCGATCCGCGAGGTCGCCGAGGTGATCGGCCGCCACCTCGGGGTGCCGGCGGTCTCCGTGGCCCCCGAGCAGGCGGCGGAGCGGTTCGCCTCGCTCGCCGGGTTCATCGGCGTGGACGCCCCGGTCTCCAGCGCCCTCACCCGTGAACTCCTCGGCTGGCAGCCCACCCGACAGGGCCTGCTCGCCGACCTCGACGAGGGGCACTACTTCAAGGACGCCGAGGCGCACTACTTCAAGAAGACCGACAGCAAGGCATGACGCACGGCGAGGCGCCGACCAGGCCCTGCCCCGGCCGGCGCCCTCACCGCCGTTGCCCCTCCTTCGTGGCCGTGCGCGGGCCTGCCGAGGAGACCAGTGCCGTCTGTCACGCGGGCCGGTGCTGCTCCGGGGGGTGGGGGAGGCGGGCGTGGAGGTGGCTGGCGAACTCTTCCGCGCGGGTCAGTTGGACGCGCAGGTCGGCGACGCGCTGCTGGGCCGCCGCCTCGAAACCGCGGACCCGTTCCAGCAGTTCGGCGTGTTCCTCGGGCGGCAGGTCGGCGCCCGAGTCGAGCCGGTCGGTGGCGGCGAGCAGGGCCCGCATCTCGTCCAGGCTGAAGCCCAGCGGTTTCATCCGGCGGATCACCATCAGGCGGGCCACGTCCATCTCGGTGTAGAGGCGGAACCCGCCCTGCGAGCGCGCCGACGGGACGACGAGACCGGTGTCCTCGTAGTGCCGGATGGTGCGCAGAGACAGCTCGGTCCGCGCGGCGACCTCGCCGATCTGCATGTGCTTGCCGTTCACGTCCCTGTTCAGGCCTCTCTCGTCCGCGGGCGGCCCCGGAGCCTCGTCCGGCCGCCGATCCCTACCCTAACGTTAGGGTAGGGTTGTTCGCGTTGCCGGACGGCCGTGCGGGCCGTCCACCGCCGTGTCGGGGCCGATGCCGCCCCCGGCGACGTATCCGGGTGGGTCCCCGATGCCCGCCGTCCGCCGCGTCCTTCCCCCGCTCCCCGGGCGCGCCCGAGCACGAACAGGTTGTCGCTCCCTTGTCCTCCCCCGCTCTGTCCCCCGCCACCCGGCTGCGCGCTCTCGCGCCCGACTGGATGCGTGATCCGAAGGTCTGGCGCACCGAGATACTCGCCGGTCTCGTGGTCGGTCTCGCGCTGATCCCCGAGGCCATCTCGTTCTCGGTGATCGCCGGTGTCGACCCCGCGATCGGACTGTTCGCCTCGTTCACCATGGCCGTCACCATCTCGGTCGTCGGCGGCCGCCGGGCGATGATCTCCGCCGCCACCGGCGCCGTCGCCCTCGTGATCGCGCCCATGAACCGCGAGCACGGCTTCGGCTATCTCGTCGCGACCGTGATCCTGGCCGGGGTCCTCCAGATCGTGCTGGGCACGCTGGGGGTGGCGAAGCTGATGCGGTTCGTGCCGCGCGCGGTGATGGTCGGCTTCGTCAACGCCCTCGCCATCCTCATCTTCCTGGCGCAGCTGCCCGAGCTGACCGACGTGCCCTGGCCGGTCTACCCGCTGTTCGCGGCCGGGCTCGCGCTGCTGGTGTTCTTCCCGAAGGTCACCGCCGTGATCCCGGCGCCGCTGGTGGCGATCGTCGTCCTCACCGCCGTCACGGTCGCCGCCGGGATCGCCGTCCCGACGGTCGGGGACAAGGGGGAGCTGCCGTCCGCGCTGCCGCTGCCGGGGCTGCCCGATGTGCCGTTCACTCTCGACACGTTGACGACGATCGCCCCGTACGCGCTCGCGATGGCGCTGGTCGGGCTGATGGAGTCGCTGATGACGGCGCAGCTCGTCGACGAGATCACCGACACCCGGTCCTCCAAGACCCGCGAGTCCGTCGGGCAGGGCATCGCCAACATCGTCACCGGCTTCTTCGGCGGCATGGGCGGCTGCGCCATGATCGGCCAGACGATGATCAACGTGAAGGTGTCGGGCGCCCGCACCCGCCTGTCGACGTTCCTGGCGGGCACGTTCCTGATGGTGCTCTGCGTGGTCTTCGGGCCGGTCGTCTCGGACATCCCGATGGCCGCGCTGGTCGCGGTGATGGTCATGGTGTGCTTCGCGACGTTCGACTGGCACTCGATCGCCCCGAAGACCCTGCGCCGGATGCCCGCCGGGGAGATCACCGTGATGGTCCTCACCGTCGTCTGCGTGGTCGCCACCGAGAACCTCGCCGTCGGTGTCGTGGTCGGCTCGGTCACCGCCATGGTCGTCTTCGCCAAGCGCGTCGCCCACCTCGCCGAGGTCACCTCCGTCATCGACCCCGACGGCACCACCGCCGTCTACCGGGTCACCGGCGAACTGTTCTTCGCCTCCGCCAACGACCTGGTCGGACGGTTCGACTACGCGGGTGACCCGGAGCGGATCGTCATCGACCTGTCCGCCACGCACGTCTGGGACGCCTCGTCGGTGGCCGCCCTGGACGCCGTCGAGACCAAGTACGCGCAGCGCGGCAAGACGGTCGAGATCACCGGCCTCAACGAACCGAGCGCCCGGCTGCACAGACGGCTGAGCGGGGAGCTGACCGCCGGGAACTGACCGGCCGGCGGTGGGTCGGCGGGTGCTCCGCCCGGCCCGCGTCGGCCTCCGCACCGCCGTCGGCCGGGACGGCGACCCCGGCGGACAGATCCGGAGCGGACGCGGCGAGGGCGGCGCCGGAATCCCGCCGAGCCCTCCGGACCGAGGGCCAGCGCCTGACGTGCCACGCGCTCGCCGTCTCTCACGGCGTCGCGCGGCGCGGGGGAGGCGCCATCGGCTGTCGAGCGGTGAACGACGGCCACGCCGGGCCGTGACCGCCATCGACCGTCCAGCGGTGAACGACGGCCACGCCGGGCCGTGGTCGAGGGTGGCCGCCCGGTCAGTCGGACATGGCCACCAGCACCCGGCGCGGTCCGGTGAAGGGGCGCCTGCCGTGGCCCACGAGGACGTTGTCGACGAGCAGCAGGTCACCGGCGTTCCAGCCGACGTCGACCGCGAGCCGCAGGCCGGTCTCCTTTACGTGCCTGACGTACGCGGCCGGCACGGGGCTGCCGTCGGCGAACGTCACCGACTGCGGCCACTCCTCCTCGGGCAGCAACTCCCTGATGTCCGGCCCCCGCCCCTCACTCCGTCCGCAGTGCCGTTGCCGTTCTCGTGCGGGCCGCCCAGCCTGCTGGGAGGAGGGAGCCGAGGACGGCGATGACCAGGCCGCCGAGGCCGAGCAGGAGCAGTTCGGGTGCCTCGTAGATGGCGATCACGGAATCCGGCAGCTTCAGGCCCGCGCTGCGGCCCATCGCCGGCATCACCGCGTCGTGCAGGGCTCACCCGATCGGCACCCCCAGCACCCCGCCCAGCAGCCCCGCCGGCGTCACCGACGTCACCACCATGGTGATCGTCTGCCGGGGTGTCATCCCGAACGCCTTGCTGACGCCGAGGTCGCGGATGCGCTCGTGGGTGTCCAGGACGACCCCGTTGAGGACCCCGAGCCTGGCCACCGCGACCAGCGAACGGCTCGCCCTGTACGGCGGCACCCTGCGCACCGGCCCGCGCCCGCTGGGCGGCTACCGGGTGCAGGCCCTGATTCCTCTGGAGGACATGTGAACGAACCGCTGCGGGTCGTGGTCGCCGACGACCAGGCGCTGGTGCGGACCGGGTTCCGGATGATCCTGAGCGCCGACGGCATGGACGTGGTCGCCGAGGCCACCGACGGCGCCGAGGCCGTCGAGGCGGTCCGCGCCACCCGGCCCGACGTGGTGCTGATGGACATCCGGATGCCCAGGATGGACGGCCTGGAGGCCGCCCGGCGCATCCTCGGCGGGACCCCGGACGACCCCCGGGTCGTCATGCTGACCACGTTCGATCTCGACCAGTACGTCTACGCGGCGCTCTCCGCCGGGGCCAGCGGCTTCCTCCTCAAGGACGTCACGCCCGAGCACCTGGTGGCCGCCGTCCGCACGGTCCGCACCGGCGACGCGCTGCTCGCCCCCGCCATCACCCGGCGCCTCGTCGAACGGTTCGCCCGCCGGGACCCGCAGGGCCCCTCCCTCCACCGTGACCTCGCCACCCTGACGCCCCGCGAACTGGACGTGCTGGGACGGCTGGCCCAGGGCCTGAGCAACGCCGAACTCGCCGCCCGCCTCCACCTCTCCGAGGCCACGGTCAAGACCCACGTCTCCCGCATCCTCACCAAGCTCAACCTCCGCGACCGCGCCCAGGCCGTCGTCGTCGCCTACGAGACGGGGTTGGTGACACCGACGGGATCGTGACGGGGGAGAGCCCGGTGCCGCCGGGAGCGGTCGCGGCGGCCGACTCCCGTGCGGCGCCGGGCCGTTCGACCTCGGGCCGTTCGACTTCGGGCCTGGCGGCGCCGGGCCGTCACAGGGCTCCCTTGCGCCACTCCCGCAGTAGCAGGCTGCCCAGGTAGAGGCCGCCGATGCCCAGGGTCCAGATGCCCACGGGCAGGTCGGCGAGGAACGGGGAGCGCTGCGCGGCCAGGTCGGCCAGCGGGAGCAGCCAGGCGCCGGTCAGCGCGGAGAGGGTCAGGTGCGGGCCGCTCGCGCCGGTGAGGCGGCGGGCGATCTGCGGGGCCGTCAGCGCGATGAACGCGATGGGCCCGGCGGCGGCGACCGCGCCCGCCGACAGCAGCACGGACAGCACGATCGAACGGCCCCGGGTGCGGCGCGGGCTGACCCCGAGCGCCTCCGCCGTGGTGTCCCCCATCTCGCTCAGCGCCAGTGGCCTGGCCAGCAGGACCGCGGCCGGTACGGCGACCAGCAGCACCAGCCAGATCACCCGGGCGTCGTCCCAGGAACGCGCGGTGAGGCTGCCGTTGAGGTAGGAGCTGAGGACGGTCGCCTGATCGCGTTCGACGGCATAGACGACGTACTGGGTCAGCGCGGTGGCCATCGCGGCGATTGCGATGCCCGCCACCACCATCCGCCCCGGGTTGCGGAACCCGGCCCCGGTCGACACGTACACCAGCAGCACGGCCGCCCCCGCGCCCACCAGCGCGCCGAGGACCACGGGGACACCGGGCGGCAGGAAGAGGGCGACGAGCGCGGCGCCCGCCCCGGCTCCCGGGCCGACGCCGATCACGTCGGGGCTGCCGAGGGGGTTGCGGGTCACGCTCTGGAACAGGGCGCCGGACAGACCGAGGGCGGCTCCCGCGGCGACGGCCACCGACAGCCGCGGCCCGCGCAGCCGGTCCAGGACGAACGCCTCGACGCCGGTGGCCCCGCCGAACAGGGCGTTCGGCAGCTCGGTCAGGGCGATGCCGAGCCGTCCGGTGGTGAGCGTGACGACAGCGGTGAGGAGCGTCAGGGCGGCCAGGGCCACGCCGATCCACAGCACCCGGGGCCGGGTCAGCAAGGTGACGGAGCCGCCGATCCTGACGATCTGTCGGCGGGGCGCGGTGCGGTGCGGGGACGTCATCGGCCGGCCTTCAGGGTGCGTACGGCGAGGAGCAGGGCGGGGGCGCCGACGAAGGCGGTCACGACGCCGACCATCAGTTCCTGCGGGCGCAGCAGCAGCCGTCCCGCGACATCGGCGGCGAGCAGCAGCGTCGGCCCGAGGAGCACGGCCAGCGCGATCTGGCCCCGCTTGTCGACCCCGGCCAGGGCCCGCACCAGGTGCGGAACGGCCAGGCCCACGAAGGCGATCGGGCCGACGGCGGCGGTCGCGGCGGCGCTCAGCACGGTGGCCGTGAGCAGCCCCACGGCCTTCACCCGGCCGGGGCGCGCGCCGAGCCCGGCGGCCGAATCGTCGCCCAGCGCAAGGGCGTTGAGCCCCCGCCCGAGCACCAGCGCGACCAGCAGCCCGAGCACGACGAGCGGCCCCACCGTGCGGGCCGCGTCCATGCTGTGGCCGCCGAGCGCGCCGACCACCCAGAACCGGTAGCTGTCGAAGACCCGGGGCCGGCTCAGCGTCAGCGCCTGGATGTACGCGCTGAGGACGGCGCTGAGGACGGCGCCCGCGAGGACCAGGCGTACCGGGCTCGCGGTGGTGCCCGCGGTGCCGATCACGTGCACGACGAGGCCGGTGAGGACGGCGCCGGGCAGCGCCCAGGCGAGGATCGCCGCCTGCCCGGAGGCGAGGCCCAGCGCGGTGCCGGTGACGACGGCGGCCGCGGCCCCGGTGTTGATGCCGAGCAGGCCCGGTTCGGCCAGCGGGTTGCGGGCGACGGCCTGCATCAGGATGCCGGCGACGGCGAGCGCCGCGCCCGCGAGCAGTCCGAGGACCGTGCGCGGGTAACGGCTCTCGACGACGGCGATGGCGTACAGGTCGCCGTGGCCGCCGAGCGCGTCCCCCACCTCGGCGGCGGTCAGCGACTTGCTGCCGTACATGACGCTGGCGAAGCAGACCAGCACGAGCGCCGCGAGGGCCGCCGCCAGCAAGGCCGGCAGCGGCAGCCGACGGGACCGCCGGGTGGTCCGTCCCGGGCGCGCGGTCGCCGGGACGGACGCGGTGTCGGTGGTCATGGAGTACTCCCCGCCGCCCCTACTTGCCGGCCTTCTCGACGGCCGCGTCGATCAGCGGCAGATAGCGCTTGATGCTCCACGGCACGGTCAGCGGGTTCAGCATCGAGGAGGCCGTCACGAACGCGTTCGAGTCGCTCGTCACCAGCGCGTCCTTCTGGACGGCGGGCATCGCCGCGTAGAGCGGCTGGGCCTCGATCTCCTTCTTGCTCTTGGCGTCCGCGTAGAACGTGAACAGCAGGTCGCTGTTCTTCAGCTTGTCGGCGTTCTCCAGACCGATCAGGGAGGAGTCGGTGCCCTCGGTCTCCTTGAACCTCTTCCACACCGGGTCGACCTTCAGGCCGAGCGAGGAGACCATCTCCACCCGCTGCTCGGTGCCGTTGAAGACGCCGAGGGTGCCGGGGCCCGAGGTGTAGATGTAGGAGAAGCTGACGTTCTTGTAGTTCGGGCGGGTGGCGGCGGCGTCGGCGAGCTGGGTCTTGATCTTCTTGACCAGGTCGTCGCCCTTGGCGGGGGTGCCGAGGGCGGTGGCGATGATGCCGATCTGCTCGTCCCAGTCGGTGCTCCACGCCTTGTCGGGGTAGGCGACGGTCGGCGCGATGTCCTTGAGGACGTCGTACTGCTTCTGCGTGAGCCCGGACCAGGGGGCGAGGATCAGGTCGGGGGCGAGTTCGGTGATGGCCTCGATGTCGAGTTCCTCACCGCCGGTGAACTGCTGGGGGAGCGGGTCGCCCGACTTCTTCACCGCCTCGTGGACCCAGGGCAGATAGCCGGTCTTGTCGCTGCCCCACGCGTACTCCTCGACGCCGACCGGGGTGTGCCCGAGGGCGATCGCGGTCTCGGCGGAGCCCTGGCCGAGGGTGACGATGCGCTGCGGCTCGCTCTTGACGGTGGCGCTGCCCAGGGCGCTCTTGAGGGTGACCGGGAAGGCGCCCCCGGAGGAGCCCTTGCCCGAGGTGGTGGCGGAGTCGTCGGAGGCACCGCAGGCGGTGAGGACCAGCAGCGACGCGGTGGCCGCCACGGCCGACAGACGGTGGGGCCAGCGGCTCGGCTCTACAGACATACCTGTTCCCCTGGGAGGAGGCGGACGTGACAAAGCCACCGCACAGGGCGGCTTGGCCAACTCATTACTTAGGCGAGCCTAACTTAAAATAATCTGAGTGGTGGCGTCATGTCCTACCCAAGTGAGCACCCGTCATACACCGGCGCGTCACATCTCACGCACACGATGCCCATGCCTGGCGTCCTGACCGGGTCCGCCAGATCTAGCCGGGTGTGCCGTGCAGATGCCGGAACGCCAACAGGGTGGCGTCGTCGGTCTGTTGGGGCCCGGTGAGGGCCTGCACGACGTCCTGGGCGAACTGCTCCAGGCCGGCCGCTCCCGGGCCGACCCCGCGTTCGGCCGCGCGCCGCACCTCGTCGAGCAGCCGGGCGGTGTCCGCGTCGGGGTCGTGGTCCCGCCGCTCGACCAGCCCGTCGGAGTACAGGAGCACGATGTCCCCGTCCAGCAGCGTGGTCTCCGTGGCCCGGTAGAGCTGGTAGGGGATCACCCCGAGCGGCGGACCGCAGGCGTCGTCGGCCTCGTCCAGGGTGCGCGGCCGGCCGTCGCGCAGCAGCACCGGACGCGGATGCCCCGCGCACGTCCAGCGCAGCAGGCACCGTTCGGGGTGGTAGCGGGCGATGACGGCGGTGGCCGTCGACTCCGCGCCGTCGTCGCACGCCACGTTGTTCAGCCACGCCGTGAGCTGCTCCACCTTGCGGCCGGTGAAGCCGAGCCCGGCCAGCGCGTACCGCAGCTTCGCCATCAGCGTCACCGCCTGGAGCCCGTGGCCGCGCGCGTCGCCGAGCGCGATGAGGACCCGCTCGCTGGGCAGCACCCGCACCTTGAACCAGTCGCCCCCGACCCCGGACCCCGAGTCCGGCCGGTACACCGCCGCCGCCTCCAGCCCGTACGGGCTCAACTCCCCCTCGAAATGCGGCAGAACGGCGTCCCGCAGCGTCCCCGCGATATCGGCGAGGGCGTGCACCTGGGCGCGCTGGAGCTGGGCGTCCCGCTCGGCCCGCGCGGCCCGCTCCCGGATGTGCCGCTCCCCGGTGACGTCCCTCAGCACCGCCCGCACGCTCCACACCGGCCCGCCGGGCAGCCGCACCGGCTCGGCGACGCAGTGCAGGACGTGCCCGGTGGCCCGCAGTTCGAGGTCGCACTCGGCACGCCGGCCGCGCAGGAACACGTCGTACAGCAACTGGTAGAGCGCGTCATGGCTCGGCGGTGCGGTGAGGGCGGCGAGCTGCGGCAGGGTGGGCACGGGGGCGTCCTCGGGCAGTCCGAGGACGTGCCGGAGACCGTAGGAGCCGTGCGCGGAGTCGTCGCCGAGGTTCCACTCGGCCCAGCACACCCGCGCCAACTGCTGTGCGGTACGGGCGAGTTGGGTGCGGTGGCCGCGTTCCCAGGAGATCAGCAGATGGGCGCCGCAGCGGGTGACGGTCACCTCGTCGTGGATGCGCACCGCCTGCCCGTCCGCCAGCGGGAGGTGCCACTCGACCGGCTCGGGGCCCTGCGGCCGCCCGGTGGTGTGGGCGTCCCGCAGCATCCGGGGCACCGGCGTGTCCGCCATGTTCGGAAACCGGTCGAAGAGGGAGAACGGGTGCTCCGGCCACGGGGGCGGCGCCTGGGGCGGGATCACCGTGTGCGCGTAACGCGCCGCCGCCTCGTTCCGGGTGACGTAGTGGAAGTCGACGACCCGGCCCGCCCCGTCGCACACGGCCTTGACCAGCAGCGCGGCGAGCGGCAGCGCGTCGAACAGATCACGCGGATCGACAGCGCCCGCCTCGGCGTACAGGTCGGAGGTGCTTTTGGCCTCCTCGGCCGCCCGGTGGCCGAGAACCCTCGGGTGGTGCCGGTGCGTCCGGGCCGTGTACTGCCCGATCCGGCGGCGCTGCGAGGCGAGCAGCTCCGCCAGGGCGCGGGCGTCGAGCCGCAGCCGGGCGTCCGGTTCCGTCTGCTCGCCGGGCGCCATGCTCCACCGTCCTTCGGGCCCTCGCCCCTCGTCCACCTCGGTCGCCGCCCCTCCCCTGGGACGGGCCGGGTCCGCCGGGTCTGTCCCGGCATGCCAGTTCCCGCATTTTATCGGCCGCGGAAATTTCATTCCGCACCGGACCAAATGACCGGACCAAATGAAATGCGCAGCGGTCTGATGTCTTTACATGTTCAACGGCCGGGAAAAGAAATGCGACATTCTTTGAACGGCGTGAAACGGTCGCGGTTATCGGTCACTCACGCACCAGGAGTCTAACCCCTCACCACACGTCATTGGGTACCAACATCCGCTTGCTGTAACCGAGTTGAAAAAGGACCCACTGGCTGGAATTGCCGTGGGCGCGGGCGGGAAGACGGAATACTCAAGTGCGCTCTTGTGCAGCCGGTGCGGCCCGATGAAGATGAGCAATCGTGACCGAGGCGCCCACCTGGAACATTGGCGGGACGCCCTGGTCCGTTTCGTGGTGCGCCCGTCCGAAAGGCATCACATTCTGGCGCGTGCCCGCCCCGGCGGGAGGCACGGCGCCGCCCAACGTTCCGTCGACCAGGATGGATTCAGCGTGGAGTCAGGGCAACACACACTGATCGAACTCTTCGAAGGAGTCGCCGCACGCTTCCCGGACCGGGTTGCGGTGACGGCCGACGACCGGGACCTCACCTACCGGGCGCTCGACGACCGCGCCACGGCCCTCGCCCGCCGCCTGCGGGAGAAAGGGACGGGGCCGGGTTCCCGGGTGGGCCTCCTCGCCCCGCGCACCAGCGCGCTCGCGGTCGGTCTGATCGGCATCCTCAAATCCGGTGCCGCCTACGTCCCGGTGGACCCCGGCTCCCCGCAGGAACGAATCTCCTGGACGCTGGAGGACAGCCACCTCACCCGCCTCGTCACCACCCCCGAACTCGCTGCGGAGCTGGGCGAGTTGAAGGGCATCGAGATCGTCCTGGCCGACGACTCAGCCACCGCAGCCGAGCCGGAAGGAACCGGCACCGGCGCACAGCCGGACGGGACCGGCACCGGCACGGAGAGGCCAGGGGCCGCCGTCGGCGCGGAGAGGGAAGGGACCGGCACGGGTGCGGAGGGGGCCGGCGTCGGCGCGGACGACCTGGCCTACGTCATCCACACCTCCGGCTCCACGGGCGTGCCCAAGGGCGTCCAGGTCGAACACCGCCAGGTCGTCCGCCTCTTCGGCGTCACCCGGGACGCGTTCGGCTTCGACGAGCGGGACGTGTGGACGCTGTTCCACTCGGCGGCCTTCGACTTCTCCGTCTGGGAGTTCTGGGGGCCGTTGCTCTTCGGCGGGCGGCTCGTGGTCGTCCCGCAGGAGACCGCCCGTTCCCCGCAGGCCTTCCACGAACTGCTGCGCCGGGAGCGGGTGACGGTCCTCAACCAGACGCCGTCCGCGTTCGCCCGGCTCGCCGAGACCGACGCCAGGGCCGAACTCCCGCTCACCGAACTCCGGTTGGTCATCTTCGGCGGCGAGCGCCTCGAACCCGCCGCCCTGCGCGCCTGGTTCACCCGCCACGGCGACCAACTCCCGCGCCTGGTCAACATGTACGGCATCACCGAGGCCACCGTGCACGCCTCCTACCGGCCGCTCACCACCGCCGACGCCGAGGTGCCCGGCATCAGCCCGATCGGCGCGCCCCTGAGCGACCTCGCCTTCCATGTGCTCGACGACAACGGCCGCCCGGTCCCCGACGGCACCCCGGGCGAGCTGTACCTCTCCGGCGCGGGACTGGCCCGCGGCTACCTCGACCGGCCCGAACTGGACAAGGAACGTTTCCTCGAACTCGCCGACCCCGACGGCACGGTACGGCGCTGCTACCGCACCGGGGACCGGGTCGTCGCCCTCGCCGACGGCGACCACGGCTACCTCGGCCGCACCGACGACCAGCTGAAGATCCGCGGCTACCGGGTCGAACCCGGCGAGGTCGAGGCCGTCCTCCTCGCCGACGGCGCCGTCTCCGCGGCCGTCGCCGTCGCCCACTCCTACGGCGACCACGACGTACGCCTCCTCGCCTATGTCGCCTCCGACCTCACCGGGCGGGACCTCGCACCCCGGCTCGGCGCCCGCGCCGCGACCCTGCTGCCGCCGCACCTGCGCCCCTCCGCGTACCTCGTCCTGCCCGAGCTGCCGCTCACCCTCAACGGCAAGGTCGACCGCGCCCGGCTGCCCGAGCCCACGGCCGACACCGTCCACGCCCCGATCGCCGTCGAGACCGACGGGACCCCTCACCTCACGGACACCGAACGGCGGATCGCGGAGATCTGGCGGACCGTCCTCGACCTCCCCGAGGTCGACACCGAGTCCGACTTCTTCGACCTCGGCGGCACCTCGCTGTCCCTGCTGCGCATGTTCGCCGCGACCAACGACGCCTTCGGCACCGACCTCGACATCACCGTGCTGATCGACGGCGCCACCGTCGCCGCGCTGGCCCGCCACATCGACGCCGCGCTGTGAACCCCGGGCACACCGGTCTGCCGCACACCCCCTCGACCCCGGAGCCACCCATGACCGCACAGCCCGACTTCTCCCTGAGCCCCGACGACCTCGCCGCCTTCCACCGCAACGGCTACGCGGGCCCCTTCACCCTCTACCAGCCCGACGAGATCAAGAAAGGCTGGGGCCGCACCCGCCTCGAACTCCTCGACCGCAGCTCCGCCGTCTACAGCGAGGACGCGGCCGTCTCCGCCGCCACCAACATCTCCAACTACGACCGCCACCTCGACCACCCCTTCCTCGCCGACCACATCACCCGCCCGGAGATCGTGCACCGCGTCGCCTCCGTCCTCGGCCCCGACGTCCTGTGCTGGCGCACCGAGTTCTTCCCCAAGCACCCCGGCGACGAGGGCACCGACTGGCACCAGGCGGACACCTTCGCCAACGCGTCGGGCACCCCGCAGATCCAGTGGCCCGGCGGCTCCGACTTCGGCGGCACCATCACCGTCTGGTGCGCGTTCACCGAGGCCAGCGCCGAGATGGGCTGCCTCCAGTTCATCCCCGGCACGCACCGCACCATGTTCTACGACGAGACCAAGCGCATGCACTACGCGCCGGGCCGCAACACCGCCGTCGACAAGGACGGCGTCCGGCGCGGCTTCTTCGGCTACGACTACCGCGAACTCCAGATCGACCCCGACTGGAAGCCCGACGAGTCCGAGGCCGTCTCCATGGAGATGCGGGCGGGGCAGTTCATCATGTTCTGGTCCACCCTCATGCACGCCTCGCACCCGCACCAGGGCCGCACCCGCGACATGCGCATGGGCTTCGCCTCCCGCTATGTGCCGACCGCCGTCGAGGTCTACCCCGGCACCGAGGCGATCGAGGAGTACGGCGGCCGCGTCAGCCTCGACCGGTACGGCGCGGTCCTGGTCAGCGGCGCCGACAAGCACGGGCACAACCGGATCGCCGACCGCACCACCCGCGACCACCCCTTCACCACCCAGCCCCCGGCCGGCAGGTGATGCCGACGGTGCCCGCGGCCGGTACCCCGGCCGCGCTCGCCGCCGCCCTGCTCGACACGGCCTCCCTCACCCGGATCATGCCGGACCGGGTGCGGGTGGCCCCCGTCGAGCCGCTCCGTTCCGAACAGCGCGCGTCGGCGCAGGAGTTGCTCGACCGGATCGGCGGCGCCCTCGGCCTGCCCGGACCCGAAGTGGTGGGCGACGCCGAGGAGTTGACGGCGGTGGAGCTGGCGGTGAGCAGGCGGCTGGCGCTGCGCGCACCCGGTGCGGTGGCCGACGGGGAGGCGGAGCGCGCGGCCCGGTCGGCCCTGGCCGCGTTCCCCGGGCCCGCCGTGCTGGTGCCCGCCCTGGACGGCACGCCGCTCAGGTGCTGGGCCGCCGGACCCGAGGACGCCCCCGCCGTGATCGTCGTCAGCGCCTGCGGCATGCCCGTCGGCCTCACGGTGACCTGGCTCGCCGCCCTGTCCACCCGCTACCGCGTCCTCACCTGGGAGAGCCGCGGCCTGTTCGCGCCGGACGACGGCACCGGGCTCGGCCCGCCGCCCGACCCGAGCCTCACCGCCCAGAGCGACGACGTCCTCGCCGTCCTCGACGGCTTCGGCATCACCCACGCCCACGCGCTCGGCCTGTGCGGGGGAGCGGTGATCGCCCTCGCGGCCGCCGCCCGCTCCGACCGCGTCACCTCCCTCAGCCTGTGGCACGGCGACTACGAACTCGGCGACGAGGCACCCAAGACGCCCCACCAGCACGACATCGCCGCCCTGCTCGCCCTCGTCGCCCGCGGCCGACCGCAGGCGGCCTCCATGCACCGCCTGATGAGCCGCCCCACCGCCCTGTCGGCGCTCCGCCCCGACCTCGCCCACTACCTCATCCACCCCTACGCCACCCCCGAACTCCTGCACCGCTACGGCCTGTTGAACGGCGCCCTCATGACCGCCGACTGCCGCCAGCTGCTCGACGTCCCGCAGCCGGCCCTTGTCGTCACCAGCGACCAGGACGCCACCGCCCACCCCGCCGGCTCCGCCTTCGTCGCCCGGCACCTGCCCCGCGCCGAGCTGCGCAGGCTGCCCACCGGCGACCACCTCACCGCCTTCGACGCGGGCGGTGAACTCCTCACGCTGGCCCGGCAGTTCCTGGACTCCGTGACCGTCCCCGACCGGAAGGGCACATGAACGACAACTCCCGCACCGAGCACCTGGCCGCCGTGCTCGGCGAACACCCCGCCGTGGCCGAGGCGTTAGTCACCGCCGACCCCGAAGGCCCCGGCGTTCAGGCCCGGTTGGTCGCCGACCCCCGCGCGGCCCGGGTCCTGCACCGCTCCGCCGCCCTCGAAGCGGCCGGCCGACTCGGCCCCCTCACCTGGCACGAACCCGCCGGGGCGCTCCGGGTGGCCGGACTCAACCGCAGCGAGACCGACTTCCTGCACCGTGAACTCTTCACCGACAACGCCTACTTCCGGCACGGCATCGCGCTGCCCCCGCACGCCGTCGTCGTCGACGTCGGCGCCAACATCGGCATGTTCACCCTCCGCGTCGCCCGCCAGAGCCCCGGCGCCCGGATCATCGCCGTCGAACCGGTCGCCGAACTCGCCGACGCCGTCGCCCTCAACGCCGAACTCCACGACGTGGACGCCACCGTGCTGCGCTGCGCGCTGGGCCGCGCCGAGGGCGAGACCGCGTTCACCTTCTACCCCCACAACAGCGTCATGTCGGGCCGGTTCGCGGACCCGGACGAGGATCTCGACGTCCTCAAGGGCTACCTCCTGACCGGCGAGAACGCCTACCAGGGAACGCAGTTGGACCGGATGGCCGCCGACCGGATGACGGCACGCCCCCGCCGGGTCCCGGTGACCACCCTCACCACCGTCGTCCACACCCACCACCTCGACCGCATCGACCTGCTGAAGATCGACGTCGAGAAGGCCGAGGCCGACGTCCTCGACGGCATCGACGACACCGTCTGGCCACGCATCGACCGGATCGTCATGGAGGTCCACGACGTCGAGGGCCGCCTCGCGGACGTCGTCGCCCGGCTGCGCGCCCGGGGCTTTTGGACCACCACCGACCAGGACCCCCGCCTGACCCGCACCCCCTGCCACAACGTCTACGCCCGCCGCCCCGACACCGACACCGCCCCGGTACCGACACCGGTGTCCGACGACGGCCCCACCCTGCGCCGCCTGGAGGAGGAACTCCGCCGGCTCACCGCCCGACGCCTCCCCTCGGCCACCCCGCCCAGCCGGTACACGGTCGTCGCCGCCCTCACCGGCGACCACGACCCCCAGCCGGTGGCACGCCCGACCGACACCTCACCGCGGGTGAGCGTCCTCGCCCGGATCTGGGCGCAGCTCTTCGGCCCCGAAGCCGTCCGCCCGGACGCCGACTTCTTCGACCTCGGCGGCGACTCCCTCACCGCCGTCCGCCTGATGGCGACCCTGGAGAGCGAACTCGGCGAGGACGCCCTCACCCCCGACCTGATCTTCACCGACCCCACCTTCGGCGCACTGGCCGCAGCCGTGGCGGCGAGCGGCGCACCCGAGAGGACAGCGCATCGATGAACGGCACCACGGGCGCGGCACGTTGGTTCCACCGCCCGCTGCCCCGCCCGGCCGCCCGGCTCCGGCTCGTGTGCGTGCCCTACGCCGGGGCCGGGGCCGGGGTGTTCCGGCCGTGGGCCGCGCGGCTGCCCGCCGACGTCGAGCTGATCGCCGTTCGGCTGCCCGGGCGGGAGAACCGGCTGCGGGAACCACCCCTCGCCGACTGGCCGTCGCTGACCGGGGACTTCACCGCCGCACTCGACGCCCACATCCCCTCGCCCTACCTGCTGTTCGGGCACAGCATGGGCGCCATGCTCGCCTACGAGAGCGTCGTCGGCCCGCTCACCCGGCTGCCTGAGCGGGTTCTGCTGTCCGGCTGCCGCGCCCCGCACGTACCCCGCGCGCTGCCCGCCCTGCACGCCCTGCCGCCCGAGGAGTTCCACGCCGAACTCGGCCGCCTCACCGCCACCCCCGCCGACGTCCTCGCCGACCGAGCGCTGATGGCGCTGCTCACCCCCATGCTCCGCGCCGACATCCGCCTCGCCGAGACCTGGACCCACCCGGCACCATCCCAACTCCCGTGCCCGGCAACGGTGTTCAGCGGCACCGAGGACGACGTCGCACCCCCGGACGCGGTCGCCGCCTGGCGCTCCCTCGCCCCGCACGGACACCGCGAACACGCCCTGAACGGCGGCCACTTCTTCCCGTTCACCCGGACCCCGGACCTGCTCGCGCTGCTCGCTGAGGAGACCACCCCGGCCCCGGCCCTGCCCCGAAGGAGCGACCGATCGTGAAGTCCCCCTATTTCGACGACGGTCACGCCGCCTTCCGCACCGAGGTCCGCGCCTTCCTCGCCGCCGAGATCCTGCCGCACGCGGCCCGCTGGGAAGAACAGGACACCGTGCCCGCCGCGACCTGGAAACTCCTCGGCGAACGCGGCTACCTGGGCCTGGCGCACCCACGGGAGTCCGGCGGCGGCGCCCGCGACCTGTTCACCTCCGTCGTCTTCCTGGAGGAACTCGGCCGCACCGGCTGGGGCGGACTGCGCGCCGCCGTCTCCGTCCACGCCTACATGGCCACCGACTACCTCGCCCGCGCGGGCGGCCCCGACCTGCGCCGCGCCCACCTCGCCCCCGCCGTGCGCGGCGAGCAGGTCGCCGCCCTGGCGATCACCGAGCCGGGCGCGGGCTCCGACCTGTCGGCGCTCGCCACCACCGCCGTCCGCGACGGCGACCACTTCGTCGTCGACGGCACCAAGACGATGGTCAGCAACGGCATGACCGCCGACTTCCTCGTCACCGCCGTCCGTACCGGCGCCCCCGCCCGACGCGGCCCGACCGGCCTCTCCCTGCTGGTGATCGACACCCACCTGTCCGGCGTCACCCGCACCCCGTGCCGCACCGTCGGCTGGCGCTCGGCCGGTACCGCCACCGTCACCCTCGACGCGGTCCGCGTCCCCGTGGGCAGTCTCATCGGCCGCCCCGACCACGGCTTCTACTACCTCATGCGCGGACTCCAGTGGGAACGCCTGGTCGCCGCCACCCTCGCCCTCGGCGGCATGGACCACACCCTGGACGACCTGCGCGCCTTCCTGCGCGCACGCCACGTCGCCGGCGACACCCTCGCCCACCGACAGTCCCTCGTGCACCGCGTCGCCGACCTGGCCACCGAACTGTCAGCGGCCCGCCACCTCGTGCACCACACCGCATGGCTGTACGAACACGGCGAACTGCCCGCCCTGGAATGCTCCATGGCCAAACTCCACACCACCGAGCTGGCCTGCCGACTCGCCGACACCGCCCTCCAGTTGCAGGGCGCCCACGGCTACCTGGAGACGTCCGCCGCCGCCCGCGCCCAGCGCGACGCGCGCGCCGCCACCATCGCCGCGGGCCCCAGCGAGGTGATGCGCGACCTCATCGGTCACGCCGTCCTCGGCGGACCCGGGATGATGCGGGAAGGAGGTTCCGATGGGTGATCAGACCGCGTGGTTCTTCGTCGCACTGGCCCTCGTGCTCGGCGTGGCCCGGCTCTGCGGAGCGGGCGCGAGGCGCCTGGGCCAGCCCGAGGTGGTCGGGGAGATCGTCGCCGGCGTCCTGCTCGGCTCGACCCTGCTCTCCCCGAACTGGGGCTGGCGCGACGCCGTCCCCTACGCCGAGGTCCAACCGCTCCTGGGCGCCCTGGCCAACGTCGGCCTCGCCCTGTTCATGTTCGTCATCGGCTACGAGATGGACCCCGCGTTCGTGCGCGGCAGCGGCCGAACGGCCCTGTGGGTGGCCGCCGGTTCGGTCCTGCTGCCGCTGGCCGGCGGCAGCCTCGTCGCCCTGCCGTACGCCGCCGACCACGGCCCCTCGGGCGCCCCCGGCTTCATCCTGTTCGTCGGCGTCGCCCTGTCCGTCACCGCGTTCCCCGTCCTCGCCCGCATCCTCGCCGACCAACGGCTCGACCACACCCCCGTGGGCCGCGTCGCCATGGCCGCCGCCGGCGTCAACGACCTGATCGCCTGGGCCTGCCTCGCCGTCGTCGCCGCCCTCTTCAGCGACGCCGCCGCCTGGCGCATGCTGTTCCTGCCGGTCTACCTCGCGCTGCTGCTCCTGGTCGTCCGCCCCCTCGCCGCCCACCTGCTCCGCAACGGCGGTCAGGGCGCCCCCGGTTCGGCAGGCACCGTCGTCCTCGTCGTCGCCGGGCTGATGGCGTCCTGCGCGGCCACCGAATGGCTCGGCATCCACTTCGTGTTCGGGGCGTTCGCCTTCGGCGCGGTGATGCCACGGGAGGCGGCGGAGGAACGGGTACGGGTGGCGGTGCTTGACGGCCTGGAGAAGTCCGCGACGCCCCTCCTGCTGCCCCTCTACTTCGTCATCGCCGGCACCCGCGTCGACCTCTCCACGTTCCGCGCGGCCCACCTCGGCGGCCTCGCCGCGATGCTGGCGGTCGCCGTCGCGACCAAGGTGATCGGCGCGGGCCTGGGCGCCGTCGCGGCGGGCCTCCCTCGCCCCGAGGTCTTCACCCTGGCGGTCCTGATGAACACCCGAGGCCTCACCGAGGTGGTGATCCTCACGGTGGGCCTCCAACTCCACTTCATAGACGCAGAGTTCTACGCCATCCTGGTGGTCATGGCAGTCCTCACCACAGTAATGACGTCCCCCCTCCTCCCCACCCCCGACGCCCCCACCCCCCAACTCCCCACCCCCCGCCCCCCATCCCCAACCCACCCCACCCAGAAGCACCCATAACCCCGAAACGGGGCCACGACCAGCGGACCCGAGCCTGACAGCCAACGTCCGGGCAACGCCCGGTTTTTAAGGGGCGCGGGGAACTGCGCGACCAGCCACGACGGAGCCGCACCCGACAGACAACCCCCGGCCCCCCGGCCCCCGCCCCCGAGAGGGGGCATCTTCACTTGGCGTCCACGGACCCCTCCCGCAAGCTGGCCCGCAGCAACCCACCCACATGCAACCCCCGCTCCAACTCCAGCACCTCCACCGCAGCCCGCCGAGGGCACCCCGCAGCCACCCCGATCAACCCCCACCTCCCCGGCACGGACGTGATGGCCCGCGCCCACCCGTCACCCCCGCCCCCGGCGGACCCGGCGCCCCCGGCGGACCCAGCCCGGACACGCCGGACGCCGTCCGACAACCGTTCCAGATCCGTCTGGTCAGCAGGCCGCACGACCTTCGTCGCCGCATACACCCCCCGCACCTCACCGAGCCGCCCCCGCGCCTCCGCAAGAAACGCCCGCACATACTCCGCCCCGTTGGACGACAGGTTCAGGTCCTGCATGGCGACCACGGTCCGCTCCCCGAACCGCCCCCCGAGCCGGGCGAGCGCGAAATCCACACCCCCCTTGACGAACCCCAGGTCGCGCCCGAGCTGACGCCCCGCCCGCTCGAACGCCCCGTGCAACCCCGCCACCCCGTCCCGCACGGCACGGAACTGCTCCGGCGCGATGCCGAATCGAGCGCATGTGTCCTCGTCGACATAGACGCTGCCCTCCCACACGCTGCCCCGGGTGATCTGCACGGTGCCGCCCTCGGCAGGCCGCCCCGCCACCACGTGCGCGGACGGCGCGAGGATGAACTCGTAGCCGGGGATGCCATGGCGCAGATAGTGGGTGTGGGCCTCCAGAACGTAGTCCTCCTGCGTCTCCATCGCCTGCCGGGCCAACGCGTCGAGCGCCGCCACGTCCCCCAGCGGCACCCCCATCCGGATGCGGTTGCCGGTCAGTTCCTCGGCGGGCTTGAAGCAGCCCAGTTCGAGACCGTACCGCTCGCGCAGCAACTGGGCCGCGCTGTGCACCCGTTGACGCAACAACGCCTCGTCGGCCCCGCGTCGGGTGATCGAGTACCCGGGAAGCCGCGGCAGCAGCACCCCGAACTCCCGGTGGAACGGCGTCACTTCGGCCTCGGCGTCCAGCACAACGCCCGGGTCGCCGTCGGTCGCGGGAACGCCGATCGCCTCCTCGGGCGTCGGATACAACGTCGTCTTGCGGTTCCAACGCTCCGCGATCTCAGGCCCGTTGGCCTCCACCCGCAACTGCTCAAGGCCCGCCGCCCGCTTCAGCCACAGCAGCAGCACCCGCGCCTCGGAGTCCAGCGCGAACAACCGCACCACCGTCTCCGGCGCCGAACGCAACTGCCGGACCAGACGTTCCAACGGTGCGGCCGGCCGGTCCTGGGGCGCGGCGAGGGCCATCGTCAGCAGGGCGTGGGAGAGGTAGTAGTAGCGCAGCTCGGGCACCTCCACCCCGACCGCCTCGGACCGGGCCACCGCCTGCCGCCACGCCTCGCCCCGGCCCACGACCAGGTCGCCGGGGGCCGCCAGATACACCGACCGGGCCTCCACGTACGCGGAGAAGTCGTCCGGCGACCTGCCCAGGGCCAGGCTGGCCACATCGGCCTCGAAACAGCCCTTGAGGGTGGACGCGGTGCCCAGCACGATGGCCGGTACCGCGCCCTGCGGCGCGCCGAACGGGCGCAGTTCCTTCCCGGCGGCCTCCTCCGCACCGGCCAGGTCCACGCCGAGCAACTGCCGGGAAACCTCCTCCAGTTGGGCGCGCGACAGCAGGGCGGGCCCCATGCAGAGCCCCTTCCACGCCAGCGTCCTGCCACGGTGGACGACGGTCTGTTCCCGATTCTGCTCCTGCATCCACGGCTCCCGGATTCGGTGCGGACAGCGACAGCACGATCACATGCTGTATGTACGCGCAGGATAGCCAGGCCACGGACGCCGACGGGGAAGGCAACGGCGGGTTCACGTCACCGGGAACAACGATCCCCGCCCGCCCGGCAGTTACCGGGGCGAGCGGGGCGTACCGGTGTGCTGTCGCCGTGGCTCCGTGGGCACGGTCAGTCGAACGACGGTCCCCTCGCCGTTGGCGGAGAGCAGCAGGGTGCCGTCCGGGGCGGCGGCCAGACCGGCGAAGGGGCGGGGCGCGCCCGGCATGCCGAGGACGAAGAGGGCCGGGTCCCGGCGGCCGGCGGCGGCCGGGGGCACACCCACGGCGAGGTTCTCCACCGCGACGTTCGCGGCGCCCGTCGTCAGGGATATCGACCGGAGTGCTCGGCCTGCGACATCCACCGTGAACAGCGTGTCGTCGAGCACGGCCAGGCCCTGCGGCGCCCCGAGCCCCTCGGCGACGGTCACCGCCGTACCGTCGTCGATCCGCAGCACGGCACCCCGCGCCTCGTCGCTGACGTAACACCGGCCCTCGGCATCATGGGCGACGTCCACCGGCCGGTCGAGGCCCTCGACCAGCACGGTGACGGTGTCGTCCCGCGCGATGGAGACCACCCGGCCCCCGTCCGCCTCGGCGACGACGAGACAGCCGTCGGCACGGACGTCGATGCCGGTGGGCCGCTCCAGACCGGTCGCCCGCACCCGCGACTCCTCGGTCCTGGGGTCGTACGTCTCGACCTGGCCGTACTGCGACGTGAAGTGCAGGAGACCGTCGGACGCGGTGATGCCGTGGGCGAACGGGCGCAGCCGATGGGTGACGACGGCGTCGTCGGGCGCGGTGTCCGGCGGGCTCGCGATGCGGTAGTGGTCGCCGGTGTACACCGTGCCGCCGAGGTCGACGGTCACCCCGTAGGGGCCGGAGAAGCCGCGCGGCACGACATCGCGGGTGCGCCCGTCGGGGAGCATCTCGGTGATGCCGCCGCTGCCGTAGCTGGAGACGAACATGCGGTTCTCCGCGTCGAACGCCGCGTTGTCGATCCCCGTGATCCCGCTGGTGAGGAGGGTGCGTGAGCCGCTGCCGTGCAGGTCGATCCGGGTGACGAAGCCCTCGATGCCCAGGGACAGGGCGTGCAGCACGCCGCCGCGGTCGAAGCGGACGCCGACCGGGGTCGGCACGTTCTCGACGACCAGTTCGGGCGCGCCGCCGTCGGGGGAGACCCGCCAGATCTGGCCGGTCCACATGTGCGGGTAGTACAGGTGGCCGTCCGGGCCGAGCTGCATGGCGTTGCCGAAGGCGAGGCCCTCGGTCAGCACCACGGGCTCACCGCCGTCCGGGAACAGCTCCAGCACCCGGCCGTTCGTCTTCATCTCGTTGACGAAGAGCCGGTCGCCGACACAGGTGATGCCGTTGGGCGCCTGCACCTGGTCCGAGACCACGCTGTACTCGCCCTCGGGGGTGCGCCGCCAGACCAGGCCGGGGACGAGGTCGGCGACGTACAGGGAGCCGTCCGCGCCGAAGGCGATGTCGTCGGGCGACTGGACGGGCCCGCCCATCGGTACGACGTCGTCGAGGTCCCCGCCGGCGATGTCCAGGGCGCTGATCCGCCCGGCGAGGTACTGGGCGATGTACAGCCGTCCGTCGGGTCCGAAGGTCACGCCGTTCGAACCCCACAGGGGGTTGGGCCGGTTGAGCCTGCTGTCCCGCCACCGGTCGCGGGTGGGCGGGGCGGCGCTGCCGGCGTCGAACCTGCTGACGGTCATCCGTGGTGTCCGTTCGTCCGATGGTGCGGTGCGAGGACGTCGTCCAGTCCGCCGTTGGCGCGCCAGTCCCGCAGCAGGGCGTGGAAGGCGACCGGGCCGTCTCCGTAACTCTCGCTGCGGGCCCGGGGCCTGCCCTCGTTGTTGTAGTAGCCGGGCGTGCACTCGGCCTGGAACGCGTGCAGGTCGGCCGCCTTCTCACGGATGGTCCGCACCCAGGCCTCCTCGGCCTGCGCGCTCGGCTCCACCCGCCGGATTCCGCGCTGGTGGGCGGCGGCGATGACCTCGGCGACATGCTGGGCCCGCTCGTCGAGGGCGTGCACGAAATTCGCGGCGGTCGAGTTCTGGATCGGGGCGAGCTGGAAGAGGTTGGGGAACCCGTGGCTGTAGAAGCCGTGCAGGGTGCGCGGTCCGCCCTTCCAGTGGTCGAGGAGCGCCACGCCGTCCCGGCCGTGGATGGGCAGCCGCCCGGTGAGCACGCCGGAGGCGCCGACCTCGTAACCTGTGGCGAAGACGATGCAGTCGACCTCGTACTCGACGCCGCCGACCACGAGTCCCTGCTCGGTGATCCGCTCGACGCCGTGTGTGTCGGAGGTGTCGACGAGGGTGACGTTGGGCCGATTGAAGGTCTGGAGGTAGAGGTCGCTGAACGCGGGCCGCTTGCACATGAAGCGGTACCAGGGCTTGAGCGCCTCGGCCGTCGCCGGGTCCTCGACGACGGCGGCGACCCGGTCCCGGATCTCGTTCATCTGCTCGAAGTCGGCTATCTCGTAGAGGTGTTCGCGCTCCTCGGGCGGGAGGTCGGCGAAGCCGTTGTTGGGGATGACCTTGCTGTGCAGCCGTGCGGTGCTGGTCCAGCCGTCGGCCACCAGGTCCTCGTCGACCGGGTTGCCGGTGACCAGGTGCAGGAAGTTGTCCATGCGGCGGCGCTGCCAGCCGGGGGTGAGCGACGCCGCCCAGTCGGGGTCGGTGCGCCGCTGGCCGCGCACGCCGACCGAGGACGGGGTGCGCTGGAAGACGTACAACCGCTGGGCGTCGGCGCCGAGATGGGGCACCACCTGGACGCCGGTGGCGCCGGTCCCGATGAGGGCGACGCGCTTGTCGGCGAGCCGGTGGAGATTCCCGTCCGCGTCGCCGCCGGTGTAGGCGTAGTCCCAGCGGCTGGTGTGGAAGGTGTGCCCCCGGAACGTCTCGATGCCGGGGATGCCGGGCAGCTTGGCCTCGGTGAAGGTACCGGTGGAGACGATCACATGCCGGGCCCGGATCAGATCGCCCCGGTCGGTGGCCACCTCCCACTCCGACTCCCGCTCGTCCCAGCGCAGTCCGGTCACCCCGGTCTGGAAGCAGACGTCACGGTAGAGGTCGAAACGGTGGCCGATGGCGCAGGCGTGACGGCGGATCTCGTCGCCCGGCGCGTACTTCCACTCCGGGACGTAGCCGACCTCTTCGAGCAGCGGCAGATAGATGTACGCCTCGATGTCGCAGTGGATGCCCGGGTACCGGTTCCAGTACCAAGTGCCCCCGAAATCACCGCCCTTCTCGATGATCCGGACCGACTCGACGCCGTTCTGACGCAGCCGCGCACCGGCGAGCAGCCCGCCGAAACCGCCGCCGATGATCAGGACCTCGACCCGGTCGGTGAGGGGTTCGCGGGTGAACTCCGGGTCGGCGTGCGGGTCTTCGGCGAAATACCCGAACTCCCCGTCCGGGCGCCGGTATTGGCCCTGCCCCTCGGGCCGGATACGGCGCTCGCGTTCGGCGCGGTACTTCGCGCGCAGGGCGTCGGGGTCGAAGCCGTAAGGCGTGTCGCCCCCGGCGTCCGTGGACAGGGCGACCGGCTCGTCGTGGGGGGAAGTCATGCGGTCTGTCCGTCTCCTCGTGCTGTGTGCCGTGCTCGTCGCCGCGAGGCGGCCGAGGGCCCCGACGGCCGTGGGTGCCCGCGTGGGCGACCGGCACCCGATGCTCCCCGACGACCCACGGCTCGAACAGCCGACCGCCTCCGGCGCTCACGGTACCCGTCACCGCGCTCGACAAAGGAGAACTTTCAGCCATTGCTTTACTTAAGTAATGCTATCGGTCCGGACGATGAGAAGGGAACGGCGAGAAGGGAACGGGGAGCGTGATCTCCGCGTCTGGCCAGTGGGGCGCTCTGGACGGACGAACGCCCCCCTTCCCTACTCATCGCCGACCGGGCCGAAGGCGGAGCCGGACCCCGCACGGAGATCCAGGTACGGCAGAGCGAAAGAGACGGCACATGACCTTGTTCGAGCATCGTTTCGTGGCGACGGGATCGACGGCGGCGCCCGAGGGTGAGACGGGGCGCATGCTCCAGATGATGACGGGCTACTGGGTCACCCAAGTGGTGCGCACGGCAGCCGAGTTGCATGTGGCCGACCATCTGCACGGCGACGGGGCGACGGCGGCGCAGGTCGCCGAGGCGGAGTCGCTTGACCCCGGCTCGACGTTCCGCTTCCTGCGGGCGTGCGCCTCGCTGGGCCTGGCCACCTCACAGGACGGCCGGCACTTCGTCGGCACGCCCCTGCTCGACACCCTGCGCTCCAACACCCCGGGGTCCTTGCGGGACTTGGCGCTGTGGGGCGGGGCCGAGTCGCACTGGCTGCCGTGGGGCCGGCTGGCCGACGCGCTGCGCACCGGCGCCCCCACGGCGCAGGACGCGCTCGGCGCCCCGTTCTTCGACTGGCTCAGCACCAGCCCGGGTGAGGCCGAGGTCTTCACCAACGCCATGACGGCGATGACAGAGGGCCTCGCCCATCAACTCGCCGACGTCATCGACCTCAAGGGCGCCGAGGTCGCCGTCGACGTCGGCGGCGCCGGAGGCAACCTCGTCCAGACCCTCATGCTCCGCCATCCCGAACTGCGGGGCGTCGCCCTCGACCTCCCGCACGTGTCCTCGGAGGCGGACGCCTCGGCGGCGAAACTGGGCGTCGAGGACCGCTTCACCTTCGTCGGCGGCGACTTCTTCACCGAGATACCGCCGGGCGACCTCCACCTGCTGAAGTTCGTCCTGCACGACTGGGACGACGACTCCTGCGTCCGCATCCTGCGCAACTGCCGAGCGGCCCTCCGCCCCGGCGGCCGCGTCCTGGTCATGGAACTCCTCGTCGACCAGGTCGGCGCCCCCGGCCTGGAGCCCCTGATGGACCTCAACATGATGACCCTCTCAACAGGCCGAGAACGAAGCCTGGAAGAGTTCACCTCCCTCTTCACCCAGGCCGGCCTGACCCTCCACACCACCACCCCATCAGCATCACTGGTGTCGGTTCTGGAGGCGGGGGTGGGGGAGGGGGCCTGACCGCTCCGGCCGGTCCGTGCGGGCGAGAACCGTACCGATCTCGCCGCATGGAACAGATCCAGCCGCATTGGGCGGCCACGCGTGCGGATTGGGGCATTCCGTACGCAACGAGGAGCCTGGCCCCCTAACTTCATCGCATGAGCGAACATCGTGCCTCCTCGGTCACCACCCTCAGAGACCTGGTGTCCGACGAAGCGTGGGCGGGGCTGACGCGCTACCCGTCCCGGACCTATGTGTCGAACCGGCTGTTGTTGGAGCAGGGCACCGAGGGGACTCGCGTCCTGGCTCTGATCAGCGGGATGGTCAAGGTGGTCCGCAGGGACCGGGACGGGCGGGAGCGGCTGCTCGCCTTCCGCGGGCCGGGCGAGATCGTCGGCGAGATGGCGCTCCAGCACGGGGGACTGCGACTGGCCGACGTTCTGACGATGAGCAAATGCAAAGTGTCGGAGGTTCTCGCTGAGGACTTTCGCCGCTTCGTGGACAAGCACCGGCTGGCGCACCCCCTTGCCGTACTGGCGTCCAGCCGGCTCCGGGAGCAGACCGAGGTCTACGACGGTGCCGTGCACGAACGCCTGGCCATGGCGTTGCTCCGGCTGGTCGAGGTCTCCGGCGGCGGCCTCGACTTCTCCCTCACCAGGGAAGAACTGGCCCAGCACATCGGGGTGGGCCGTAACTCCGTCGGCAAGGCTCTGACGCAGCTCGGTCCGGCCCGGGTGACGGCAGGGCGCACCCGCATCACCATCACCAGCGTCGACAAGCTGAGAGAGGTCCTGCCCGACCCGACCGGCACGTGACGACACCGTGCTCCACGTCACACTCCATCCGCACTCGCGGAGCGGAACGCCCGCGCACCCCCTGTGAAGCTCAAGCGGCACGGCCAGCCGAACGCACACGTCTCCGCCCGGACCGTCAAGGGCCGGGCGGAGCTTCACAGAGGAGTGATCCATGCCCGAGCACATCGGTGAACTGCCCCAGCAAAGCGTCAGTGCTTACAGCCGCAGCCGTCTGCTCCCCGACTACCGGGGCATCCTGGCCGTGGACGCCAAGGGATTCACGGGGCGTCCCGCCATCGAGCACGAGACCATCAGCCGCGCCGTCCCGGAACTGCTCAGGACGGCCCTGAGCAGGGCGGGACTGGACGAGCTCTGGAACGACCGGAAGTTCCCCGCCTCGACCGGCGACGGCTACATCTTCGGCTTCGCCCCCGCGCTGATGCCCTTCGTGATCCATCCGCTGCTGCTCACCCTCCAGGACGTGCTGACCGACTACAACGTCCTGTCTCTCGGGGCGGCACCGATCAGGCTCCGGGCCAGCCTGCACATCGGTCCGCTGCCGGACACCGGCGACGAGTTCAGCGGCAACGGCACGGCCCGCAACGACACCCACCGCCTGCTCGACTCCGTCCCCGTCAAGGCCGTTCTCGCCTCGCACAAGGAGAACATCACGCACGTGGCGGGCATCCTCTCCGACCGCTGCTACGAGGACGCCGTCGCCGGCGGCTACACCGGCCGGCACCCCGACCACTTCGTGGAAGTGGCCGCGACGGTGGACGGCAGGCCCTTCGCCCAGCGGGCCTGGCTCTACGTGCCCCAGCCGTCCGGGCCGCTGTACGAGGAGACCCGGGCCGACGTCCCCGACAAGGCGCCGGCGCAACAGAACACCCATCAGCCCGAGGTCGACGACCACGCGGACGACGACCGGGAGCAGAGCACGCGCACGCGGATCAGCGCTCCCCACGGCAACCTCAACACGGGCACGGTGCACGGCGGGCAGAGCGTCAGCAACCACAACGTCGCCGGGGACCACGTCCAGGGAAACAAGGCCAACCGCGTACGCGGCTTCCAGGGCGACCAGGTCCGCGGCAACAAGTACCAGGGCCGACCGTGACTGCGGACGGCACAGGGGCCGTGCCCGACGAACCGTCCGACCCCGATCGGACGAAGCCCGAGAACCCGCCCGAGATCCCACCCGAGGACGAGCCGTCGGGCCCGGAACCGAAGCTCGGTGTCTCCGAGCTCTTCGACGCCATGGGCAGAAGCGAGGGCGGCTTCTCGGGGTCCGTCCTCTTCGCCCCCAACGCGAACGTCAACACGGGCTCCGTCTACGGCGGTCAACGTGTGCACAACGCGTCGGCCGAGGGACCCCGGACACAGCGGGAGACCCGGGTCCGCGAGGGGCCGATTCCGCCGACGGAGGTGGCGGCAGCCGCGTTCGGGTTCGCGGAACCCGACTGGTTCCGGGCGGCGTTGGCGAAGCTGAAGCGAGGACCGCTCTTCCTTGCCGGACGTCCGGGATCGGGCCGTCGCACCGTGGCACTCAACCTGCTGCGCGCGCGGGCCGGGGACGACGCCCCGCTCCGGGCGGTGGACAGCGTCACCGAACTGGACCGCTGGAAACCCACCGACACCTCGGCACGCGGCTACCTCGTGGACGGACTGTTCCCGTCCCAGCAGCTCGGGCCCGGCGTCCTCGGCCATGTGCGGTCCCTGCTGAACGACGCCAGGGCGTACATGGTGATCGTCCTGCCCGATGACGCGGCCCTGCTGCGGCGCCTCGAACAAGACCTCCACATCAGTCCCGTGATGTGCGAACCGCCGCCTCCCTCCAGGGTGTTCGGCAGCCGTTTCGAGGCAGTGGTCACGGCACAGCACGAGCGGGAGCGGCTGTTGGCCGCGCTGGACAGCGACGCGCTGGGGCAACTCCTGGTTCCCGAACTGGTGCCGGCCGAAGTGGTCGAGTTGGTGACGGCCATCGTGGCGGCCGACGGCGACGCGGAGGCACTCGGCGGCCTCCAGGCCCGGCTGAGTTACCGGGCCGAGCAGGAAGTACCCGATCTCATCGGGACGTTGCGCGGCGACCCGGACGCCCTGGCGTTCCTGCTGGCGACGTGTGTCTACGAGAGACTGGACCACCGTGTCGTCCGGGAGGAAGCGGACCGGCTGCTGGAGTTGGCCGACGGGCGTCTGACGGCCGTGCTCCAGGCGGAGGGCTCCCAGGGCGGCGACAAGCCAGAACGCCCCAACCCGGACTTCGTCTTCCGGCGCCCCCTGACCGAGGTGCTGCACGCCGTCCGTGCCCGTCGACAGCCCAGCGAGATCCGTACGGCTGGGGCCTACGCACACAGCGTGGAGGCGGTCACCTTCATCCGGCACGGACAAGCCGAAGCCGTTCTCAGACACGTATGGCGCGAGTACGGGCAGTTGGCCGACCTGCTCGTCGAGTGGCTGAACAAGGTGAGCCGCGACGTGGAACTGACCCGACCGGTGGGCCGGGTCATGGGGATGGCGACGAGCTGGGGCGGCGGGCGCCGGGCACTGCGCCACGTCGAGACCCTCGCCGAATCCGACCGCAGCACCAGTCGCCTCATCGCCGCGCACGCCCTCGGTATCGCGGCGGAGGACCCGGTACTGGTCGCGGAGGTACGCCATCGGCTCAGGAACTGGAGCGTGGCGGGCAGCCCCCACCTGAGAACCACGGTGGCCAACGCGTGCGGAACGGAGTTCGGGCTGTCCCGCCCGGATCTCGCCCTGCGTCTGCTCCACACCCTGCTGAGCGGGGCGAGGGCCCGTGACGGGGAGCCCGAGGGGCAGGTCCGGGTTCGTCGTGCGGCGCGGTCGGCGATCCTGACGCTGTTCCACGCCGGTCACGAGAAGAACGTCTTCGACCGGCTTCTCGAATGGCTGGTCGAGGAGCACGCCGACACGGAACAACTGCTCGTGCTGTTCGGCCAGTTGTTGCAGTCCCCCCAGTGGTTCCAGGAGCAGCTCGCCCGGGAGACCGTGGACGGACTGCTCATCGTCGAGGTGATGCGACAGGCGCTGAACACGGACAGCTCCTTCGACCGGACCTGCGCCGCCTTGTTGCGGTGGGCCGACTGGAGCAAGTGGGACGAAATGCTGTTCCGCGCGGTGGAGAACCTGTTCGCCGCCCTGGCCCGTTCCATGCAGTTCGGGGAGTTCCGGCTCTTCGTCGAGATGGACCGGAGAGAAACCGACGGCTGGGCGGGACGGGACATCGCCCGGGCCTCGCTCGACACATGGCGCAACGGCGAGAAGGAGCAGGCGGCATGAGCGACGACACGACCGAGCGTCTCTACGTCCGGACGGACCGAGCACCCTGGCTGGAGATCCTCAGCCACCGCTGGTCCGCCGCACGGGACTGGTCCCTCGTACTGAGGGACATCGCCGGTGACTATTTCCTGCTCGGCCACCGCGGCGATCCGGAGGACACCGGCGCACCCGTGCCGGACTCCGACGAGGCCGCCGCGCCCGGCATGGGCGGCAACTACACCGACGTCTTCCGCGTGGACGTGACCGAGCACGTAGCCACCCGGGCCATCGGCCTGCCCACCGTGTACGGCACGGAATCGGTGGACCTGTGGGTGTCGTGGTGGGTGCACGATCCGGTGCGCGTCGTGCGGACGAGAACCCCACACGGCTGGCACGTGGTCCACTCCCACCTCACCGCGACCCTGCGCGCTCTGGCCGATGCCCAGCCGGAGGCGGGCAGCGGGCTCGGCGCGCCGGAGATCATGCAGCACCTCGGCACACCGCAACGCGTGGCGGAAACGGGCCTGAGCTACCGGGTGTTCGACGTACGTCTGCGGGAGAACGGCGAGGAACTCCTCCTCGGTCAGGAGGAGAGCCAGGGAGTCCGCTACTCGTGGACCCCCAGCCGGCGAGGCGAGTACGAGTTCTGCCTCCAGGCGCTGCACGCGGGGCCGGTCTCCCTGGCGGCGCTCTGGCTGCTCAGACATCCCGACCAGGTCCGCCAGGTCCTGGACTGGGCCGTCGACCACCCCACCCTGCTGAGCCCTCCCGTCACCGACTGGCAGGAGGAATTGGCCGCACTGCTCGGCACCTTGACCGAACAGGAGCGGAAGGAGATCTCCTACCTGCTGCGCGACCGCATCTCCGCACTGGGACGCCCGGTTCCCGGTGCGGCCATGTGAGGACGGCCGCGACATTCGAAAGTCCGACGAGAGGGACGGGCGCGCCGCCTTCGGACGGCACGCCCGTCCCCGCCGACGAACCCGGCGTTCCCCTCACGGCCGTCGAACGCGGCCCGGACGCCAGGCCAAGTCCCCTGCTCCGAACACGGATTGACCAGGAGGAACCGATGTCACTTCCCCCTCGCCCCGGGCTCTTCACCTCGGTCGAGCGGCAGTGCGCCGACCTGAACCCGGCCCCGGAACTACAGATTCCCGACGGAGCGAACGGAGCGGGCGCCCCCATCGCCCTGGATCAGGTCCGTCCAGTGCTGTACGACCGTGACGCGGAGCCCGCCGTGCGCAGCACCCTGTGGCACCAGATCGCGGAGCGCGGGCGCCTCGACTCCGACCGGTCCGACTGGCCGACGGCGGTCGTGTGGCTGGGGCTGCCCGGGCTCCGTCGGCACGCCGTCGACATCACCCGGCGCTTTTGCGCGGAACGGGACGATGTCGAGGCCGAACTCGTCACGTGCTACCTCGAAGCACTGGCCGACGTCACAGCGGACACCCCCGACCCCGGCCGACGGGTACTGCGTTCGGCCGTCTCGCGCGCGTGGGCCCTGTGGCGCAGGACCCGTCCCGAGGCGGCCGTCGCCGACCTGGGAGGTACCGAAGGCCCCGGCACGGACACGGAAGGTCTCTGGCAGACGGACCACGAGCCGCCCGCACGACCGGACGGGATGTCGGCCGGTGCGCGGATCACCGTCCCCGCCCACCGCGCCGAAGGGGTACGGATCGGCGCGCTGGCCCAGGCCTGGGGCCTCTCCGACACCGCCACCCGGTACGCGGGCCGGGGGCGTCAGATCGCGACGATCTCCCTGCGCCGGGTCGGGAAGGACCGATGAACGACCGGGTCGGGACCCCCCTCACCTTCCGGGAGATCTTCGACCTCCCGGTCAGCGTCGACCTGAGAACGGCGGCCAGGGCGTTCGGCATGTGCCTGACCACGGCCTATCGGCTCATCGCCCTCGACGCCTTCCCCTGCGAGACGCGGCGGGTCGGTCATCGCCATCGCGTGCTCACCGTGGACCTGCTCCGCGCCCTGGGCATCGAGGAACGCCCCGTCTTCGCCGACGAGATCGCCGACGGAGTCGCGCTCACCCTCTTCGACTGACCTCCGGTGCACTTCACGCCGAGAAGCTGTCGAGCCAGCAGACATGGGCCTCAACGAGGCTGGGCCAACCCCAACCCCCGTAGTTGTCGTTCCTCTGTCGTCCTGATGCGGTTGGCCTGGGTGGGGGTGATCACGTCGCAGATCCAGTCCCAGTGGAGGGCGACCAGGTCGCCGGGGGTGAGGCCGGGGAGGAGGGTGTGGCCGTCGGCCGACCAGCGGGCGGGTTCGTCGCGGGGTGGGCCGGGGGTCAGAGTGGTGCCGGTCCAGGTCAGGGGGCGGGAGGTGACCGTCGCCTTCTCGCCGTCGACCGCACGGACCACGCCCGTGCGGATACGGCAGCGGTCCAGGACCGACAGCGCCGTCGGCGTCGCCGGGGTGGGGAGCAGGGCGGCCCAGGGATAGACGTCGAAGACCTGGAAGGTGTGGTGGGCCAGCGCACGACCGGACGCCTCGCGCCAGGTGCCGCCGTGCTGGCCCGCGAAACGTTCCCGGAGCCGGGACAGCAGGGCGCCCGGCGAGGTCCGCTCCAGGAGGTCGTTGCCGATCCAGTAGGCCTCGACGACCCGTTCGTCGAGCGGGTCGTCGAGACCGGCCGACTCGGCGAGCAGCTCCAGGTAGCACCAGGCGCCCTCGAAGCGGCGGGCGTGGTCCTCGATCACCCCGGGGTCCTCCGCACGCAACAGGGCGTCGGCGTCGGCGGGGCCGCAGTAGCCCAGCTCGTTGGGCGGATAGGCGTACCGGGCGAAGAGGACCGCGCCGCGCTCGCTCATGTCAGCAGATCCTCGGGAGCTGTTCCCCGACCGGGAGAGCGACCACCCGCGAGCCGCCGAGGCCGGTCCGCGCCACCACCATGCCCGGGTGGTCCGGCACACAGGTCCCGATCCGGCGCGCCCCGCGCCCCAACGGGTGGGCGGTGAGCGCCGCGAGGACCCGCTCGGCCGCCTCGGCCGGAACGACGGCGATCACCTTGCCCTCGTTCGCGACCTGGAGAGGATCGAGCCCGAGCAGACTGCACGCGTCACGCACCGAGTCCGGCACCGGCAGGTCCCGTTCGACGAGTTCCACGCCCACGCCCGACGCACCGGCGATCTCGTTCAGCGAGGCCGCCACCCCGCCCCGGGTGGGGTCCCGCAGGACATGGAGATCGGCGCCGGTCGCGATCATCGCGGCGACCAGACCGTGCAGGGCCGCCGTGTCGCTGCGCACCGTCGTCCCGAATTCCAGGCCCTCCCGGCAGCTCATCACCGCCACCCCGTGCACCCCGATGTCACCGCTGATCAGCACGGCGTCACCGGGCGCGGCACGGCGCGGGCCGATGTCGACGCCGTCCGGGATCACTCCGATCCCCGAGGTGTTGATGTAGACGCCGTCCCCGCTGCCGCTGTCGACGACCTTGGTGTCACCGGTGACGAGCCGGACCCCCGCCGCCCGGGCCGCCGCGCCCATGTCCTGGGCGATCCTGCCCAGTTCGGCCAGCGAGGTGCCCTCCTGGAGGATGAACGCGCAGGACAGGAAGAGCGGAACGGCGCCCGACATGGCGAGGTCGTTGACGGTGCCGTTCACCGCGAGGTCGCCGATCGAGCCGCCCGGGAAGACCATCGGCTTCACCACGAACGAGTCGGTGGAGAAGGCCAGCCGGGTCCCGTCGCCGACGCTGAGCACGGCGGAGTCGCCCAGCTCGGACGCGGCCGCCGCGCCGAACGCCGGGAGGAACAGATGCTCGACCAGCTCGGCCGACATCGCCCCGCCGCCGCCGTGCCCCATCAGCACCGTCGGGCTCTCGCGCAACGGGACGGGGCAGACCCAGTTCTCGAAATCCGGCGCGACGGTGTCGGCGGCCGGTGCGTGGTTCGTCGTCTCAGTCACGTCGCCTCGACCAGTTCCAGCCGTCGGTAGGTGTAGTAGGCGGCGCAGGCGCCCTCGGAGGACACCATCGTCGCGCCCAGCGGATTCCTCGGCGTGCACTCCTTGCCGAACGCCGGGCACTCGTGCGGCTTGATCAGCCCCTGGAGCACCTCGCCCGACCGGCACAGCGACGACTCGGACGTGCGGATCGACCCCACGTCGAACCGCGCCTCGGCATCGAACTCCCGGTATTTCTCCGACAGTTGCCAACCACTGCGGGGAATCATGCCGATGCCGCGCCAGGTGCGGTCGGTGACCTCGAAGACGTCCCGGAGCATCTCCATGGCGGGGAGGTTGCCCTCGGCGCGCACGGCACGCGGGTAGGCATTCTCCAGCTCGAACCGGCCCGCTTCGAGCTGGAGGACCGTCCTGCGGATGCCTTCGAGGATGTCCAGCGGCTCGAACCCGGTGACGACGATGGGCACGCGGTACTTCGCCGCCAGCGCCGGATACTCCGAGGTGCCCATCACGCTGCACACGTGCCCGGCGGCCAGGAACGCCTGCACCCGGCAGGTGGGGGACTCCATGATGGCGGCGATCGCGGGCGGGACGAGGACGTGCGAGACCAGCAGCGAGAAGTTGCGCACCCCCAGCCGCTGCGCCTGATACACCGTCATCGCGTTGGCCGGGGCGGTGGTCTCGAAGCCGATCCCGAAGAAGACGACCTCCTTGTCCGGGTTCTCCCGGGCGATGGTGAGCGCGTCGAGCGGCGAGTAGACGACCCGGACGTCACCGCCCGCGCTCTTCACGGAGAACAGGTCCCGCCCGCTGCCCGGCACCCGCAGCATGTCGCCGAACGAGCAGAAGATGACACCGGGACGGGCGGCGATCGCCAGCGCCCGGTCGATGATCTCCAACGGCGTCACACAGACCGGGCAGCCGGGACCGTGGATCAACTCGATCTGGTCCGGGAGCAGTTGGTCGATGCCGTGCCGGATGATCGAGTGGGTCTGACCGCCGCAGACCTCCATCATCGCCACCGGGCGGGTCGACGCCGCGTGGATCTGGTCCAGCAGCCGCTGGGCCAGTTGAGGGTCACTGAATTCGTCGAGGTACTTCACCGGTCGGTTCCTTCCACCGAGTCCCGCTGTCTGGCGGCCAGTTCGAAACCGTCCCCGAACTCCTCCTCCAGGAGCCCGAGCCGCTCGAAGGTGGCCAAGGTGTCGAGCGCCGACTTCTCGTCGAGCCGTTGGATGGCGAAGCCGACATGGACGACGACGTATTCGCCGACCGCCGCGTCGGGCACGTACTGGAGGCAGACCTCCTTGCGCACGCCACCGAAGTCGACCTGCGCCATCAGCGTCCCGTCGACCTCGGCGGTGCTCAGGACGCACCCCGGAACTGCCAGACACATAACGCCTTCCTTCTCTGCGATCGTCGGGTGTGGGTGTGGGTGTGGGTGGGAGTGGGAGTGGGGGTGGTGCAGTCGTCGGCTCTGGATGTCGGATGTCGGACGTCGGATGTCGGATGCGGGTGTGGGTGCCGGGTGCCGGGTGCCCGGTGGGTGTGGGTGCCGGGTCAGCCGCCCGACGCCGCGATCAGCAGCTGGCCGAAGGCGAGACCCCCGTCGTTGGGTGGGAGCAGCCGGGGCCGCAGGACGGTGAAGTCCCGTGCCGACAGCGCGTGTTGAACGGCTTCGAGGAGCACGGCGTTCTGGAACACCCCGCCCCCCAGCGCCACCACGTCGAGGCCGCTCTCCTCCCGGCACAGTTCGGCGAGGTCGACGGTGAGCCGGACGACGGCCGTGTGGAAGCGCGCGGCGATCACCTCCCGTGCCACACCCGCCCGTACGTCGGCCACCACCGCCCGGATCACCGGCCCGGGGTCGGCGACGACCGCCTCGCCGGGGCCCGGCGCCGGGCGGATGCCGAAGGCGTAGGCGTGCGCGGCGTCCTCCGGCTGCGCCGCCCGCGCCAGCCCCTCCAGCACGATCGCCGCCTCCGCCTCGTAGCCGACCTCGTGCCGCACGCCCGCGAGGGACGCCACCGCGTCGAAGAGCCGCCCCATGCTCGACGTCGGCACACACCCGAACCCGGTCGCCAACTGGTGCTCCAGCACGCCCCGTTCGGCCGTCGGACAGGCCGCGACCGGCGGCAGGTCCGGGTCCCAGGCGACGTCGGCGGCCCGCAGCTGGGCGAGCGCCATCCGGTACGGCCGCCGCACGCTCGCGTCACCGCCCGCCAGCGGCACATACGCCAGATGCGCCGCCCGCCGGAACGACTTGTAGCCCGCGATCAGCGCCTCGCCGCCCCACACCGCGCCGTCGGTGCCGTGCCCGGTGCCGTCGAAGGCGAAGCCGATGACCCGCTCGCCGGGCCCGAGGCCGTGCTCGCCCATGACGGCCGCGAGGTGCGCGTGATGGTGCTGCACGGTCCGCACCGCCCGGCCCTTGGCGTGCGCGCGGGCCCACGCGCCGGAACGGTAACCGGGGTGCCGGTCGGCCACGAGCTGCTCCGGCGCCACCCCGGTCAGCAGGGCGAGGTGCTCCGCGGTGCGGGTCAGCGCCTCGACCGTGGAGAGGTCGTCCAGGTCGCCGATGTGCTGACTGACCCAGGCGTACCGGCCCTCGCCCAGCGCGCAGGTGTTCTTCAGGTCGGCGCCTGCCGCGAGCAGCGGCGGGATCTCGAAGGGCAGGGCGAGGGGGAGCGGCGCGTCACCGCGCGAGCGGCGCACGGGCAGTTCGGCGCCGGCGACGAACCGGCTCACCGAGTCGTCGCACGGCACCTGGATCGCCCGGTCGTGCCGCAGCCAGGCATCGGCCAACGGCGCCAGCTCGGTCAGGGCCCGCGCGTCGTCGGTGACGATCCGCTCGCCGGAACGGTTGCCGGAGGTCAACACCAGCGCGTCGGGGCCGGGTTCGTCGCCGTCGAGACCGAGGAGCAGGACGTGCAGGGGGGTGTAGGGCAGCAGCAGGCCGAGATCCGGGCTGCCGGGCGCCACCGAGTCGGCAACTCCCTTGCCGGGTGCGGGAGTACGGCGCGGGAGCAGCACGATCGGCTTCCTGCTGCCGGTGAGCAGCGCGGCCTGACCCTCCGTCAGAGTGACCAGTTCTTCGGCGACGTGGAGGTTCGCGACCATGACGGCGAACGGCTTGCCGCCCCGGTCCTTGCGCCGCCGCAGCCGGGCCACGGCGGCCTCGTCACGGGCGTCGCACGCGAGGTGGTAACCGCCGAGTCCCTTGACCGCGACGATCTGCCCCGCGGCGAGCAACTGCCGTGCGCCGCCCAGCGCTTCGTCGCCGTACAGGGGAGGCGCTCCGTCCTGGGTGACCAGTTCGAGGCGTGGGCCGCAGGCGTTGCAGGCGATCGGCTGGGCGTGGAAACGCCGGTCGCGCGGATCGCGGTACTCCGCCCGGCACGCCTCGCACATCGCGAACGGCGCCATGGTCGTCGCCGCGCGGTCGTAGGGCAGCCCGGTGACGATCGTGAACCGTGGCCCGCAGTGGGTGCAGGTGATGAACGGGTGCCGGTGGCGCCGGTCGCCCGGATCGCGCAGCTCGGCCAGGCAGTCGTCGCAGGTCGCGATGTCGGGGGAGACCAGCGTGCGGACCCGGCCGGAGACGCTGGAGTCCTCGATGGTGAACCCGCTGCCGCCGACCGGCGCAAGCTCCGTCACGGTCACCGACTCCACGACCGCGAGCGGCGGCGGCTCGGCCCGCACCAGCCGCCCGAACTCCGTCACCGCCTCGGGCGGACCCTCCACCTCCACGACCACCCCGGCCCCGGTGTTGCCCACCGACCCGGTGAGCCCGAGCCCGGAGGCGGTGACATAGACGAACGGCCGGAACCCGACCCCCTGGACCACCCCGCGCACCTCGAACAGCCGCCGCACAAAAGCCCGTTGAACCGCACCGGCATCCTCACCCCCGGCCGCCGCCCCCGCCGCGACCCCGGCCCCGGCCTCTGCCTCGGACGCATCCCCGATCTCGAACGCATCCCCGGCCGTCGCCTCACCCTGCGCCTCCGGTGCTGCCTCCGCCCGCTCCCCGCTGCCCATCATCTCCAGGCCCGACAACGCCTGGGCGGCCTTGGTCGCGTCGATGATCTCCAGGGCGAAGCCCATGTGGAGGAGGACCCAGTCGCCGCTGGCCGGGGGAGTGTCGAGCATGCCGACGTTGACGCGGCGGCGGGCGCCCTGGACGTCGACGAGGGCGAGATGGCCGCCGTATCCCTCGACCGGCTCCACGACCCGGCCGGGAATGCCGAGACACATGATCAGGACCTCCGGGACCGGGCGGGCGCGGGTGTGGGGGTTTCGGTCGCCGTCAGTCGGCGGACCAGTGCGTGGACCGCCGACACCGCCGTGGGGACGGCCGCGGCGACCGGTGCGCTGAGGCCGATGCCCTCGTCGACCTCGGCGGGGGTGCAGCCCACGAGGTGGGTCAGCGGGAGCGTACCGCCCAGTTTGCCCAGATTCGCCAGGACTGCGACGGGGCTCATGCCGTGCGCGTCGAATTCACCCGTGCCGAGGTCGTCCGGGCCGATCTCCAGCACCGTCACCTCGCCCGGCGGCCCGCCACCCGGGTACGCGTCCACCAGCACCAGCGCGTCGTACCCGGCGAGCAGGTCGTACGCGAGGTGCATGCCCCGGATGCCGTAGTCGACGACCCGGACCTCGGTGGGCAGCGGCGCGCCGGGGTCGGCGGCGAGCCGCCGCACGACCTCCGGGCCAAAACCGTCGTCGCCGAGGAAGAGATTGCCGATGCCCGCGACGAGCACGCCACCGGTCTCGCTCACATGGAGCGCATTCTGAGGTACCTGCGGATGTCGGGGATCGAGCGGACGCCGACGGCGACGGCGACCGCCGCCAGGGCCGCGGCCACACCCGTGGTGACCAGTCCGAGAAATCTCACGAGGGGTTCTCCTTCCGGAACTCCGATGGATCGGTGAGGGGTTGCCTGGGGTCGCCGTCCGGCAGCGGCTCCAGTTCGTCGGGGGTGAAGTAGAAGTAACGGCCGTACCAGTCGTGCAGATCGGCCGCCGGGTCGTCGACGAGGACGAGGGCGACGTGGGTGCCGCCGTCCACGTCCGACAGCACCGCCGTCACCCGCGCCACCTGGCCGGCGAAGAACAGGTCCTGGGCGTCGGCGCGCCGGGCCGGATGCACCCGCACCAGACTTCCCTGGGCGACCCGCACCCCGTCGATCACGACATGGTCCGAGCCCGGCGACACACTCGCGTCCGCCGCCGGGTCCCACCAGGGGGCGCCACCGGTGTCGAAGGCGACGGGCTCGGCGTCCCGCGCGTCGCCGCCGACGGCCGGGGCCGTCGGTTCGCCGTGCGGGTCGCGCAGGAGGCCGTGGAGCCGTTGGAGTTCGGCGGGGGTCATCGCGTCGCAGCGGTCGATGATCTCGCGGGCCCGGGGATCGGTGGCCCGGGCCTCCGCCTTCTCCGGGTCCGTCATCGTCATCACGCGCAACGTCAGGATCTCGTCGATCTCCGTCGAGTCGAAGAGGGCGCCCGCGCTCTGCTCGGCGATCTCCGGGTGGTCGTACAGGATGATGGGGGCGCCGATCAGCGTGTCCGTGGCACCCTTCGGCCCGGCCAGCACCGGCCAGCACCGCCGCTGCACGCACCGCGCCGCAGCCGGTGCCGCCGCCTGCGGGGGCTCGTGCAGGGAGACGAACGCGGCGCCCCGGGCCTGGAGCAGCAGATGCGTGCCGATCAGCGAGACCCGCAGCGCCGCGTCCTTGCCGTCGACGGTCCCCGCGTGCTCGTTCTCCACCGACACCGACAGCCGCACGAACCCGTCGTCCTTCGTCGTGCGGGTCACGACCCGCGCCGCCAGCGGCTCCCGACGCCGGACGACGGCGCCGACCGTCACCCCGTGCTCGTCTCTCAGCGGTTCGCTGTCCTCGCCGCCGGGGATCGTGCACAGCTGCTGGGTCGTGCCGTTCAACGGGACGGCCCCCAGGTCGACTTCGCACTCGACGGCCTCGTCCCAGCTGAGGAACCGCACCCCGGCCACGGTGAGTTCGGCAACGGCGAGCAGGTCGCCGTCGGCCGTCAACTGCCGTACCTCACGCACCTGGTGCTGGAGGAAACGCAGCCGCACCGTCACCTGGGGCCGGACCGGCGCGTCGGCCGGCACCGAGATGAGGCACTGCATCGCCAGGTCGGGTTCCTCGGCGAAGCTCCCGGCACTCGCGCACGGCGGCCCGAGCACCCCGAACTGCCAACGGGAGCGGTTCTTGTGGGCGCTGGCACGGTACGGGTAGAGCAGATAGCCCTCGTACAGCACCGCGTCGGCGATCTCACGCACCTGATCGAGGTCCACCGGGGTCGCGGGGATCACCGGGCCACCTCGTCGAGTTCACCGGCGGCGACGGCGCTCGCCGCCCCGCCCGTCGAGTCCAGCAGAGTCCGCACCGTGTCGTCCCAACTGATCAGCCCGCGCCGCTCCCGGAAGTCCGCGAGGCGGGCGAGCATGTCGTGATCCAGCCTGATCCAGCCGGAGTTCGGAAAATGGAACGCGATGAGCTGCCGCCACACGGCGACCGGCAACTCGTACCGCGCCTCGCGGTCCCAGGGCACCTGCCGCACCGTGAGCCCGCCCGCGCCCTTGGCGAAGACGGTGCCCGAGAACAGCAGGCTGACCGGGATCGTGCCGTCCGCCCCGAGGGCGTGCAGATAGCGGGAGCCGACGACGTCGAAGTCGTAGGTGCAGGGCAGGGCGAGGTCCACCTCGGTGGCGCCGGTGAAACCCTGCACCGTCGTGTGGCACTGCATCCACAGAAACGGCCGCAACGTGTCCGACCAGCGCTCCCGTTCCCCGAACAGGCCCCGCAGACCCTCCTGTTCGGCCCGGTCGTAGGGGCGGCGCTGCGGCTCGACCCGGACCTGGCAGCGCAGCACGATCGCGTGCACCGGCTCGGCGTCCTCGATCCGCAGCCGCGCCGTGAGCTGCGGCGCCGCGCTGTACGGCTCGGCGACGACATCCCGCACCGAGAACTGTGGCCCGGGCACCGCGGGGCGGCTCATGAGGCACCGTCCCCGGTGGCCGCCCGGGCGGGCCTGCTGCGGCTCTCGACCCGCTCGAAGAACGCGTCCATCGCCGCGTGCGCCTCCTGGCCCCCGTCGAAGCCACGCCACAACGCCCGCAGCCTGCCGACGAGTTCGTAGCAGGCGTCGATCGGCACCAGGTGGCACGAGGCCACGCCCGCCCGCCCGTCCCGCTCGGTGCGGCGCACGAGCAGCGCCTCGACATCCGGGCACACGACGGCCAGCTCGGGAACCGTCGAGACCAGCAACGCCCAGGCGTCGAGGGGCAGTTCGGACTCCGTCGCACCGGCGGGGCCGGGGTAGAAGGCGACGACGCGGTCCTGGACGGAGTTGCGGAACAGGAACGCGAGCCCCACCGGGATCTGCAACTCGTCCCAGGCCCGCGCGTCCAACGGCACCCCGTCGAAGCTCAGATACCGGTCGGGCACCGTGCGGTAGCGCAGCCGGGCCCCGTCCTCCGTGAACAGCAGACAGCAGGCCCGGCAGCAGCACATCAGCCCCCGGTTCTCCAGGTCCACCACATGCTGGTGCTCGCCCTCGACGGGCACGGCGCACATCTCGCAGCGCTCACCGGCCACCGGCGCCGGACGGTTGCGGTGCAGCCGCAGCAGCGTCGCGGCCGGTGATCCGGCCCGGCCGGGCGGCGCGCTCATGTCGCGACCGCGGGCGCCGACGGCACGGCCACCGACACCGACGCCCCGTCCACCAGCACCGGCAGCGGGTCCAGATGGGCGCCGTCCGCGTCCGCGTCGAGACAGGCACCGGCGCGCCGTACGTCGTAGTGGGCGCGGCAGTGGGAGCAGCGCAGGACGCCGTCCCCGCCGTTCCCGCCCAGGCGGCGGGCCAGCGTCGCGCCCCGCATCGGCTGCTCGCAGCGTGCGCAGCGGTCGCGGAACGCGAACAGGTCGGGCCCGATCCGGCAGGCGACCACCGGGAACCCGGCCGCGCTGAGCCGTTCGACGCCGCCCGCCGCCAGGGCCAGCAGCTCCGGCACCGGCTGCCAACTCGCCGCCGTCGCACCGGAGTCGGAGGGACCGGCGTCCCGCATGCGGGAGAAGAGGGACTCCACCGGGAGCAGCGGGCCCGGTGCCCGCTCGGCCTCGGCGGCGTCCTCGACCTCGATGCCGTCGATCTCCGGCGCGGCCGCCTCGACCGCGCCCCGCACCGCGAGGGCGAGCGTCGCGGAGGAGGACGGGCAGCCGTCGCAACTGCCCAGCAGCCGCAGCCGGACGGTCCCGTCCTCGGTGACGCCGACCAGTTCGACGTCGCCGCCGTGCGAGCCGAGATAGGGGCGCACGCTCTCCAACGCGTGCTCGACGCGGGTCGTCACACTGTAGGGGTGCAGCCCGTGCACCAGCAGCATGCTCGCCACCAGGTCGTCGCCGGCGAGGGCGGCCAGCACGGTGTCGTCCAGGCCGCCCCGCTCATGGACCAGGTCGAGGAGCCGTTCCAGGCCCGCGCCGTAGAAGTCGGTGACCAGCCGCACCAGTTCCTCGCCGCGTTCACGCGCCGCCGGTCCCGCCGCCGTACCGGCCGTGAGCAGGGCGTCGATGCGCTCCCCGGTCGCCCGCCAGGGCTCGGGCGGCTCGGGCGTCTGAGGCTCGGGCACGTCACTCACTTCCCGCGGACTGCGTGGGCGAGTGCAGCAGCTCCAGCTTCTTGCCCTCACCGAGGTACATGTGCACACCGCAGGGCAGACAGGGGTCGAAGCTGCGGACGGTGCGCATGATGTCGATGCCCTTGAAGTGCTCCCGGTCGTTCTCCTCGAAGATCGGCTGGCCCTGCACCGCGTCCTCGTAGGGGCCCGGCGTCCCGTAGGAGTCGCGCGGGCTCGCGTTCCACGGGGTCGGCGGGTACGGGTGGTAGTTGGCGATCTTGCCGTCCCTGATCACCATGTGGTGCGACAGCACCCCGCGCACGGCCTCGGTGAAACCGCAGCCGACGCCCTCCTCGGGCACCTCGAACTTCTCCCACGTCTTGGTGCGTCCGGCCCGGATCTCCACCAGCGCCTTCTCCGCGAAGTGCAGCGCGCACGCCGCCGCGTACGCCTGGAAGTAGGTGCGCGCCCGGTTGCGTTCGATGGTGTTGCTCCACTGCGGGACCTTCCACTCCAGCTCCACCGGACCCCGGGTCGCCGTCTTGGGAAGGTTGATCCGCACGCTGTTGCCGGTGGCCTTGACGTAGCCGATGTCCACCAGACCCGCCAGCGCCGTGACCCACAGCCGGGCAAGGGGCCCGCCGCCGGTGTCCAGGGCGAGGTAGTCCTTGCCGTCGAACCAGCGCGGCGACATCACCCAGCTGTACTTGTCGCCGAGGTCGCGCTTCTGCGGCTGCGGGTTGGTGTGCTGGTTCCACGGGTGACGCCGGTCGACCGGGTTGCCGAGCGGGTCGTGCGTCACGAACATCTCCTGCTCCTCCCAGTCGTTGTAGTACGACGAGCCGAGCAGGATGCGGATACCGAGGTTGATCTCCACCAGGTCCGTGGTGACGAGTTTGCCGTCCACGACGACACCGGGGGTCACGTACATCTTCCGACCCCAGTCGGTCATGTCCTTATAGGCGAAGTTGCAGTGCTCCGGGTCCTGGAAGGAGCCCCAACAGCCCAGCAGGACACGGCGGTTGCCGACCTGTTCATAGCCGGGCAGCGCCTCGTAGAAGAAGTCGAAGAGGTCGTCGTGCATCGGGACGACCTTCTTCATGAACTCCACGTACCGCTGGAGCCGGGTGATGTAGTCCGTCATCAGCTGGATGGTCGCCACCGTGCCCACGCCGCCCGGGTAGAGCGTCGAGGGGTGCACGTGCCGCCCCTCCATCAGGCAGAACATCTCCCGCGTCATCCGGCTGACCTGGAGGGCCTCGCGGTAGAACTCGCCGGTGAACGGGTTCAGCGACCGCATGATGTCGCCGATGGTCCGGTACCCGTGGTCGTCCGCGTGCGGCGACGGTGTGCGGTTGGCCTGTTCGAGGACGCCGGGATTGGTCTCGGCGACCATTTTCTCGCAGTAGTCGACCCCGACCAGATTCTCCTGGAAGATATTGTGGTCGAACATGTACTCGGCGGCCTCGCCGAGATTCACGATCCACTCACCGATGGCCGGCGGCTTCACCCCGTACGCCATGTTCTGCGCGTAACAGGAACACGTGGCGTGATTGTCACCGCAGATCCCGCAGATGCGACTGGTGATGAAATGCGCGTCGCGCGGGTCCTTGCCCTTCATGAAGACCGAATAGCCACGGAAGATCGAGCTGGTGCTGTGGCACTCAGCGACGACCCGCTGTTTGAAGTCGATCTTCGTGTAGATGCCCAGACTCCCGACGATCCGGGTGATGGGGTCCCACGCCATCTCCACGAGGTCGTTCTTGCCCTGGCGAGTCGCCGTCATGAGGCCGCCTCTTCTTCCTTTTCGGGGGTGGTACGAGGTGAGTCGCCGGTCCGATTACCAGGTGCGGGTGGCGCCGGTCGTCAATTCCTTGCCGCGCCTGCGCCACTTGGGCTCGCGGTCCAGGGTGTGGGTGGTGATGTGCCGCAGCCGCCGCATCGTCGATCCGTAGATCCCGACGGCATTCGTGGAGAGCTTCCCGCCGGGCGGCTCGTCCATGAACGGCATGAATTTGTCCGGGAATCCCGGCATGGTGCAGCCGATGCAGATACCGCCGACGTTGGGGCAGCCGCCGATGCCGTTCATCCAGCCGCGCTTGGGCACGTTGCACTTCACGGTCGGCCCCCAGCAGCCCAGCTTCACGATGCACTCGGGCGTGCCGTACTCGGTCGCGAAGTCGCCCTGCTCGTAGTAACCGGCCCGGTCGCAGCCCTCGTGCACCGTCCGGCCGAACAGCCAGGTCGGACGGAGCGCCTCGTCGAGGGGGATCATCGGGGCCTGGTCGGTGGCCATGTAGAGGAGATAGGTGAGCGTCTCCGACAGGTTGTCCGGCTGGATCGGGCAGCCGGGCACGCACACGATCGGGATACCGGCCTTGGACTTCCACTCCCAGCCCAGATAGTCCGGCACCCCCATGGCGCCGGTCGGATTGCCCGCCATCGCGTGCATGCCGCCGTACGTGGCACAGGTGCCGACCGCGACGATCGCCGTGGCCTTCGGCGCGAGCCGGTCCAGCCATTCACTGGTCGTCATCGGCTGCCCGGTCGCCGGGTCGTTGCCGAATCCCGACCAGTAACCCTCCTGGTGGAGTTTCTCGTTGGGGATCGACCCCTCGACCACCAGGACGAACGGTTCCAACTCGCCCCGGTCGGCCTTGAAGAACCACTCCAGGAAATCGTCCGCACCGCCGGTGGGGCCGCATTCGAAGTCGATGAGCGGCCAGTGCACGGCGATCTGCGGCAGACCGGGAAGCGCACCGAGCGCGATTTCCTCGATGCTGGGTTGTGTGGCCGCGGTGAGTGCCACGGAATCTCCGTCACAACTCAACCCCGCGTTGATCCACAGGACATGGATGAGCGTGTTCTCAGCTTTTTGCGCTGCCTCTGTCGGCATAGCCCGCTGCCTTTCGGGATGGGACCGCCCGATAGCGGTGAGGGTGACGACACTCACCTTGTACCATCTAGAATCCGCTCGGATGTTCTGTCAACACGAGATTGTTCGGGTGACTGTTCGTCTCCCCCCGGCCCTGCTGGGCCGAATGGGTGGAGACGGGAAAGCGGGCCGACGATGCATGAATTGGCAATTACCCAGAGCGTGGTCGACGCGGTGTGTGAACGCGCCGCCGGACGGCCGGTGCGGACCGTCCGGGTCCGGGTCGGGGCGCTGACCGCCGTGGTCCCCGACGCGATGCGCTTCTGCTTCGACCTGACCACCGCGGGAACGGTCGCGGAGGGCGCCCTCCTGGAGATCGAGCAGCCCCCCGGAACGGCCCACTGCCGGGCGTGTGAGGACGACTTCACACTGACCGGTCTTGTATTGCTGTGTCCGTGCGGCAGCGCCGACGTGGCGGTCACGTCGGGGCGTGAGCTGCACATCGTCTCCATGAGAGTGGGCTGACCCATGTGCGGTACCTGCGGCTGCGTCGGCGCGAACACCACGGGTGGCGGAACGAGGCTCGTCCTGCCGCACACCCACGAGCACACCCACGAGCACGCCCACCCGGGCCACGACCACACCGGCGTGCGGGACCGTACGCCGGACGCCGAGGAGAGGGACGGCAACGGCGAGACCCTCACCCTCGAACAACGGGTCCTCGGCAAGAACGACGACCTGGCCGCCCGCAACCGCGCCTGGCTCGCGGACCGGGGCATCGTCGCCGTCAACCTGATGAGCTCGCCCGGCGCGGGCAAGACCACCCTGCTGGAACGCACCCTTCGGGACTTCGCCGGACGCCGCCCGGTCGCGGTCATCGAGGGCGACCAGGAGACCGCCCTCGACGCCGACCGGATCAGACGGGCGGGCGGCACCGTCGTCCAGATCAATACCGGCGCCGGCTGCCACCTCGACGCGGAGATGGTGCACGGCGCGCTCACCACGCTGGCCCCCGAGCCGGGCTCGCTGATCCTCGTCGAGAACGTCGGCAACCTCGTCTGCCCCGCCCTCTTCGACCTCGGCGAACGCAGCCGCGCCGTGATCATCTCGGTCACCGAGGGCACGGACAAGCCCCTGAAGTACCCGTACATGTTCGCCGCCGCCGACCTGGTCGTCATCAACAAGATCGACCTGCTCCCTTATGTCGACTTCGACGTGGCCCGCTGCGAGGAGTACGCCCGCTCGGTCAACCCGGACGTGCGCGTCCTGGCGGTGTCGGCGACGACGGGGGAGGGGATGGCCGCCTGGTACGGGTGGGTGGGGCAACCGTAGAGAAGGGGACGGCGGATTCCGCACGGGGAGGGAGCCCCCGTTGCCCGTTGCCCGTTGCCCGTTGCCCGTCGCCCGGCGGCCGAGACGGCCTCCCAACCGCCCTCGTCACCCGTATGGCCTAAACCCCGGGTGGCTCCCATACCGCTTCGACCAGGGGAATTGCCGCTCCGGTCCCCTCCCGGTGGCGTTTCCGATATGTTGCGCCACCCCTTGGGGCGCCGCCAGATGGAGTGGGAGGCAGTAGGTGTGAGAACAACTGCTCGAAGGGATCTCACGCCCTCCCGGACATCCGTTGTACGGCACTCGAAGGAGCGTGGTCGATCATGGCGGCAAGCGGGGAATACCTCGGCAGTGAGCAGATCAAGGGTTTGACGGCGTACGACCCGAACGGCGAGAAGATCGGCACTGTGGAGCAGGTCTACGTCGACGACGTGACCGGGCGTTCTGGCTGGGCCACGGTCAAGACCGGCCTGTTCGGCATGAAGGAGAGCTTCGTGCCGCTGGACGGAGCGCGCCGTACCACCGAGGGCCTGCGGGTGGCCCACTCCAAGGACATGGTCAAGGACGCCCCGCGGATCGACGCCGACCAGCATCTCGACGCCGACGAGGAGCAGCGCCTCTACACGCACTACGGCATCGCGCGCCGCAGTGGCACCACCACCGGCATGAAGGGCCGCACCGCCGGCACCGGCATGGCCGGAACGGCGGCGGGGACCGGCACGGCCGCCGGTCGCGTGCCCGCCGGAGCCGGCGCCCGCAGCCGTGACGACCAGAGCCTGATCCTCTCCGAGGAGCACCTTGAGGTCAGCACCCGCGAGGAAGAGGTCGGCCACGCCCGGCTGCGGAAGGTCGTCGTGACGGAGAACGTCACCACCACGATCCCCGTCTCCCACGAAGAGGTTCACCTGGTCCGTGAACCCATCCGCGAGGGCGACCGGGTCGCGGCGGACTTCGGCGAGGCACAGCGGGAAGTCACCCTGCACGCCGAGCGGCCGGTCATCCGCAAGGAAGCCGTCGCCGTGGAACGCGTCCGGCTGGAGACCGACAGGATCACCGAGCAGCAGGAGGTCACCGACACCGTGCGCAAGGAGAAGGCCGAGTACGACGCCCCTCCGACCGACATGCCGGGCGAGCGCGGCCGTCGTTCCGGCGGACCGGGTCGCCACTGAGGCGACGGCCGAATCGAGGACCGTCGGCCGGTCACGGACTCCCGGGAGCAGCAGCCCCGTCGAACCCGTGTCGGCAGAGTGCCGGAGTGCCCCGCACACGGAGCCCATGGCTCACTGTGCGGGGCATCCTCGTGCCGTGTCCGGGCTCACCCCGCGCTCACCGCCAGGACCGTGTTCTGGCCGCCGAACCCCATGGAGTTGCTCAGGGCCAGACCGATGCGGTGCGGTGTCCCGGTGGTGGGCAGCGCGAGATCGATCTCCGGGTCGGGCGCCGTGAGGTTGGCGGTGGGCGGCACCACCCCGTGTTCGACGGCGAGGACGGTGTAGGCGGCCTCGATCGCGCCGGCCGCGCCCAGCAGGTGCCCGGTGACTCCCTTGGTGGAGCTGACCAGCGGCCCGTGCGGCAGGACCCGGCGCAGGGTGCGGGCCTCGGCCAGGTCGTTGAGCGGGGTCGAGGTGCCGTGGGCGTTCACGTACCCGACGTCCTCGGGCCCGGCGTCCGCTTCCGCGAGGGCGCGCCGCATCGCCTGTTCGAGACCGTGCCCCTCCGGGTGGGGCGCGGTGATGTGGTGGGCGTCGGCCGTCGAACCGTGCCCGGTGATCCGGGCGCGGACGCGGGCACCGCGGGCCCGCGCGTCCGCCGTCCGCTCCAGCACCAGCAGCCCGGCACCCTCCCCGGCCACGAAACCGTCCCGTTCGGCGTCGAACGGGCGGGACGCGCCCCCGGGGTCGTCGCTCCGCCGGGACAGCGCGCCCATCCGGGCGAAGCCCGCCATGACCAGCGGCGTGATCAGCGCCTCGCTGCCGCCGGTGAGGACGACGTCGCAGCGGCCCAGCGTCAGCAGGTCGCAGGCGGTGGCGATGGCGGTGGAGCCGGACGCGCAGGCGGTCGCCACGACCAGGTTGGGTCCGGTCGCGCCGAACTCCATCGCCACCTGCCCGGCCAGCATGTTGGGCAGGTACATGGCCAGCAGCAACGGCGTCACCCGCTGCGGCTTCTGCTCCAGGAGCACGGTGTGCTGCTCCTCGAACGTCTGGGTGCCGCCGCTGGCGTTGCCCAGCACCACACCGACGCGCGCGCCGTCCCACGCGGCCGGGTCCAGCCCCGCGTCGGACACCGCCTCGGCCGCGGCGACCAGGGCGAACTGGACGAAGCGATCGAGGCGATGGGCTCGCCGCCCGCCGAGCAGGGCCTCGGGATCGAACCCCGGGACCCGGCAGGAGAACGGTACGGGCAGCTCCGCAAGGAGCGGGTCGAGCGCGGCGGCGGTGGACCGGGCCGCGCGGATCGCGGCCCAGTTCCGCTCGACGCCGACTCCGGCCGGTGTGACCAGGCCGAGGCCCGTGACCGCGAGGTCGGCGCGGGAGGTCACGCCGTGACCTGGGCGACCCGCTCGTCCACGAACCGGGCCATGTCGGCCAGGGTGGCGAGATCCTTCAGCTCGTCCTCGTGGATCTCCACCCCGAGGTCGCGTTCGAGGATGACGGTCAGCTCCACCAGCGCGAGCGAGTCGAACTCGATGTCCTTCAGGGTCGCCTCCGGGCTCACCAGGTCGGCGGGGATCTTCAGGTCGTCGACGAAGATCTTCTGGAGGGTGTCGTAAGCGGTCATGTCAGCTCCTTGGGAACGTGTGCGTGAGTGAGGGACGGGGCTCCCCGCGCGGCAACGGCCGTGCGCGGAGCGGGTGGTGGGCCAGGGACAACGCCGGTGACCGCTGAGCCACCAGCGGGGGTGGGCTACGGGACGCTGGTCAGGGACGGCCACACGAGGGTGGTCGCGCCCCAGGCGAGGCCGCCGCCGAACGCCGTCAGCAGGACCCGGTCGCCCTCGGCGAGGCGCCCTGCGGCGTTCTCCTCCGCGAGGAGGACGGGCACGGACGCGCCGGCCGTGTTGCCGACGCGCTCGATGTTGGAGGCCCGGCGTTCGGGCGGCACGCCGAGCCCGTCCGCCACCGCGCCGATGATGCGCGCGTTGGCCTGGTGGGCCACCAGCCGGTCCACGTCGGCGAGTTGCCAGCCCGCCGCCTCCGTCGCCGTACGGCAGGCGGCGGTCATGTGCCGCACGGCGTGCCGGAAGATCTCCCGCCCCTGCATCCGCAGATACGGCGGCGCGTCGGCGTCCGGCACCCGGCGCCTGGCCCCGCCGCCCGGCACCTCGGCCAGGTCGCTGCGGCCGCCGTCGCTGCCGAGGACGACCGGGCCCAGCGCGCCCGCCTCACCGGGGTCACCGGCCCGCAGCACCACGGCACCGGCGCCGTCGCCGAAGATCGCGGCGGTCGTGCGGTCACCGGGGTCGATGAGGGTGGTGAACGCCTCGGCGCCGATGAGCAGCACCCGTTCGGCGCCGCCGGTCGCGATCAGCCCCGCGGCCGTGGACAGGCCGTAGAGGAACCCGGCGCACACCGCCGAGACGTCGAAGGCGGGCACGGTACCCAGACCGAGCCGGGCGGCGACCTGGGGCGCCGTCGCCGGACACAGTTCGTCGGGGGTGGTGGTGGCCAGCACCACCGCGTCCACCCGGTCGTCGCCGGACGACTTCAGGGCCCGTCCACCCGCCTCGACGGCGAGGTCCGAGGTGGACATGCCGGGCGTCACCCGGTGCCTGCTGGCGATGCCGGTACGGCTGCGAATCCACTCGTCACTGGTGTCGAGCCTGGCCTCCAGCTCGGCGTTGGTCAGCACATCCGGCGGCAGCCAGGACCCGAGTCCGGCGAGCACGGCGGCGCGGGGAGGTCGGTAGGTCATACGAGGTGGCTCCGTGAACCTGGGGTGGCGGACACCGCCGAGGGGCGGTGCCAGTCACGGCGGTAGTGGATCAAGGGGGGTGTGTCGGCGAGCGTGACCTCTTCCAGACGGCCGACGAGGATGCTGTGGTCGCCGCCCGGCAACACCTGCCGGCGCACACAGGCGAACCGCGCCGACGCGTCCGCGAGACCGGGCAGCCCCCGCTCCAGCGGCACCAGCCCGGCCTCGGCCCGCGCCCGGTGGTGCGAGGCGAACTCCCGTGCCGTGGAGGCCTGTTCGTGACCGAGGACGTTGACGAGGAACCGGTCGGCGGAGGCGAACACCTCGTGCGCGCTGCCGGTCCGGTTCACGCACACCAGCAGCAACGGCGGATCGGCGGACAGGCTGCACACCGCGCTCGCGGTGAACGCCCGCGCCCGTCCCGCCTCGTCCCGGGTGGTCACCACGGTGACCGGCGCGGCCAGGCGGGCCATCGCCTCCCGGAACGCCTCCGTGGTCAGCGGGAGCTGCGGGGCGGGCGCCCCGTCGCCGAGCAGGGCGCCGCCGATCCGCGCGGTGAGGGTGCGGGTGTGGCTGTCGAGGAAGAAGTGCCCCGCGCCCGCGAGCCGGAGGTGGCTGACCGGGCCGGTGGTGAGGTCGGCCCACAGGTCGACGTCGGCCTCCGAGGTGACCGGGTCCTCGCTTCCCGTCACCACCGTCACCGGACAGGTGAGCCGGGGCAGCGGACCCGGGTGGCGGTACTGGGCGTACAGCTCGTAGTCACGGCGGATACGGCCGGCGAAGTACGCGACCGCGTCCGCGTCCCGCAGCAACTCCTCCGGCACCCCACCGGTCGCCGCGAGGGCGCCGAGGAACGCCAGGTCCGGATAGGTGTGGATGACCGGCCTGCCGTCCGAGCCGTACCCGCGCTGCGGAGGCCTGCTCGCCGACACGAACAGATGCCGGGGCGGCCGGTGTCCCCGTGCCACGAGCAGCCGGACCGCCTCGTAGGCGAACAGCCCGCCGAGACTGTGCCCGTAGAGCGCGTACGGACCGTCCGGGGCGTCGCGGGCGATCCGCGCGGCGATGTCCTCGACCGCCTGCGTGAACGTCTCGTGCGCCGGCTCCCGGTACCGGCCGTCCCGCCCCGGCAGCTCCAGGGCGACGGCGTCGATGCCGGGCGGCAGGGCGGCCAGCAGGCCCTGGAAGGCCCGCGCCGAGCCGCCCGCGAAGGGGACGCAGAAGAGTTTCACGGGCTGCTCCTTCACCGCGGTGGCCGCGGCCGACGGACGGTCCGCGACCGGCGCGGGGGCGAACGAGACGGGCAGGCTGCTGTAGCCGTTGAGGAAGGTGGAGTAGACGCGGCTGCCCTGGCCGGTGAGCCGGATGTCCGGCACGTGGTCGCGCACGGCGGCGAGGACCGCCCTGATCTCCATGCGGCCCAGGTGCGCGCCGACACAGAAGTGCGGACCGGAACCGAAGGACAGATGCCGGTTGGGTGTCCGGCCGAGGTCGAACACGTCCGGGTCGGGGAAGACGTTCTCGTCCCGGTTGGCGGAGGACAGCCAGAGGGTGACCAGCTCACCGGCGCGGATCTGCCGGCCGTGCAGCACGGTGTCCCGCCGCGCCTGCCGGGCCGCGTGCATCGCGGGGGTCGCCCAGCGCAACGCCTCCTCGGTGGCGGCGGCGAGATCGACGTCCCCGTTCTTGAACGCCCGCCACTGCGCCGGGTGCCCGGCCAGCGCGCGCACCGCGTCGATCATGGTGAGCCGGGCGGTCTCGTCGCCGCCGAGCAGCAGGCTGTAGCAGTTGAGGGCGACATCCTCGTCCGTGAGCACCTCGCCCTGCACCTCGCCCGCGACCAGCGCGCTGACGGCGTCCTCACCGGGACGGGCCCGCCGGGTACGGGCCAGGTCCTGGAAGTAGCGGACGATCTCACTGCGGGCGAGCCGCGCTTGCAGGTCCGACTGGTCGGGTTCCTCGAAGCCCAGCGACTTCTTGGCCACGTCGAGCAGGAAGGCCCGGTCGCCGGCCGGCACATCGAGCAGGTCACAGATGGTGTGCAACGGGATCTGCTCGGCGACCTCGGTGGCGAAGTCACAGCTGCCACCGGCCACCGCCCGCCGCACCAGCTCACGCGCGTTGCCCTCGACCCGGGGCTGGATGCGCCGCAGCGCGCGCGGCGTGAACGACACGTTCATCACCGCGCGCAGCGCCGGATGGCGAGGCGCGTCGGTGACGGGCAGCATCCGCCCCGAGCCGGTGTCACCGCCCGCGAGGACGGCTGCCAGCACATTGCCCCGCGCCGAGCCGAACCCGTCGGTGTCCCGGAGCAGACGCTGCACGTCCTGGTACCGGGAGACCACCCAGAACCCGGGGCGCCCGGCGGCCGGGGCCTGCCAGTGCACGGGGTCGTCGCGGCGCAGATCGCGCCAGAACGAGGTGAGGTCGTGGTCGGTGAAGGTGGCGGGGTCGCAGAGGTCGAACGTCATCGGGTGCCTCCCGCGGTGGACAGCGGGGCGGGGCCCGCCGCACGGGGGTGCGGCGGGAGGGGCGCGTCGAGGTCACGGGCCGCCTCGACGAGGAGCGCCCCGTACCGGTCGAGCCAGCGCTGCCGGGTCCGGGCGCTCGCGAGGGCGCCCGCGATCTCGAAGCCGCCGCTGACCCGTCCGGCGTCCTTGCGCATGATCATGCCGATCCCGGCACGGGCCCCGGGCAGCGGGCACTCCTCCCACAGCACGAGTCCGTCCCCGAGGTCGACGCCGAGGCGCATCTCCGGCAGGTGGGTGACCACCAGCTGCGGGAAGTCCGCGGCGCCACCGGGTGCCCACCGCTCCCGCAGCGCCTCCAGGGACAGCAGCGGATACGCCATGGCCTCCCCGAGGTCGTCCAGCGCCCGGCGCGCGAGGTCCGCCCAGCTGTCCCCGGCCAGCGCGCGCAGCCGCACCGGGACGTGCCGGCGCACCAGGCCCACCGTCTCCGCGAACTCCGGCACCCGGCAGGCGGCGGACACCGCGAGGACGTAGTCGCTCGCGCCGGTGACCTCCGTCATCAGGACGTTCAGGGCGGCCAGCATCACCGCGAACTCGCTCAGCCGGGCCCGCCGGACCGCCTCCGTGAACAGCGCGCTGTCCGCGTCGTCGAGGGTGAGGAAGCTGACGTTGTCGGTGGATTCCGGGTCCGCGTCGGGGTCTTCGGGGAACGTCAACACCGCGCAGGCCGTGCCCAGGTGGGCGGCACGGGTCTCCACCGCCTCGTCCAACTCCGTCTCGATCCACCGGCGTTCCTGCTCCAGGAACCCCGAGTAGGGCTGGGCGGGCGGGAGTTCACCCGGCTCGCCCTTCAGCCGGGCGCGGTAGCGGGCGCCGAGTTCGTCGCCGAGGATCTCCAACGTGACGCCGTCCGCGATCAGATGATGGAACGCGAGCGCCAAAACATCGTCGGCCCGGCCGTCCCGCTCGTGCCGCAGCACCCCGAGCCGCAGCAGCGGCGGCCGCGTCAGATCCAGGGGCTCACCCGCGAACCGCAGGCAACGGGCGTGAATCCCCTGCTCGTTGGACAGTTCCGCCGGGTCCGCGTCGAGGATCTCCACGCGGGCGGACGCCGAGGGGTGGACGCTCATGCCGAGGCCGCCGTCCTCCCCCTCGGCGAACCCGGCACGCAGCGACTCGTGCCGGGCCACCACGTCGTCCATCGCCGCCCGCAGGACGTCCACGTCGATGCGGGCGCCGGTGTGCGCGGAGAAGGAGTTGATCCACACCTCGGGCCGCGACACCGTCCGCATCGACCGCCACATCCGCAGATGCTCCGCCCCCGCAGGCACCACCGTCACCCCCTGGGCCGACGCGGTGAGGCGGCGCAGCAACTCCGGCCGCTGCGCCCGGAGTTCATCAAGCACCCCTGTGGGCAAGGCAGTTGACGGACCATCATAGTGCACGGCCCCGTCCCGTGCCCACAGGCGTACCCCGGCCGACTCCAGCTCGGCCAGCAGCGATCCCAGGTCCCTGGTCACAGCTGCCCCCGGACCCGGTCCGACCCGGCGGCGGCCCGACGGGCGGACACGGCGGCCGTGGTGCCGTCGAGCGTGGGCGCGTCGAAGAACTCCGAGAGGCTCAGCCGCACCCCGAGCTTCCGCTCGATCCGGCCCAACAACTTGATCACCGACAGGGAATGCCCGCCGAGGTCGAAGAACGAGGCGTCCGACGGCAGTTCGTCCATACCGAGGACACCGCTCCACTCGGCCCGCACCGTCTGAGCCACCGTGTCCCTCTCCGCGATCTCGTCCGTCTCCGGGGCCTTCGACGGCCCGGCGACGGCGGCCGGTTCGGGACGGCGCAGCCGCTTGCCGTTGATGTCGGTGGGCAGCCGATCCGTCAGCGTCCACTGCTCCGGCACCATCGGCCGGGGCAACGCCGCCGCCAACTGCTGCCGCCAGCGCACGACATGGGCGTTCTCGTCGGCCACGGGACCGTCCGGACGCACCCACGCCGTCAGCCGACCCTGCCCGGTGGCGGGGTCCACGCTGCCGAGGACCAGCGCCTCCGCGACACCCGGCAGCGCACCCACCGCGCGGGACACCTCGGCGGGCTCCACCCGCACCCCCCGGATCTGCACCTGGTCGTCACTGCGGCCCACGAACTCCAGCAGCCCGTCCCCCCGCCACCGCACCAGATCACCGGTGCGATACCAACGGCACCCGTCCTCGTCCGTGCTGAACCGCTCGGCGGTGAGGCTGTCGGAGCCGTGGTAGCCGCGGGCCACCTGCTCGCCCCCGACCGACAGCTCACCGGTGACCCCGGGCGGCAGCAGCCGACCCGCCGCGTCCAGCACGCGCACCCGCACCCCCGGCACCGGCCTGCCGATCGGCGGCGTTCCAGGACCCTCCGGCGCGATCGCACCCCACGTGCAGAACACCGTCGCCTCGGTCGGCCCGTACACATTGAACGCCGTGAACGGCGCCCCGGGACGCGGCCGGCCGACCACCTGCTCACCCCCGGTGTGCAGCACCCGCAAGGCCGCGTCGGCCGGCCAGGACCGTGCCAGCACACCCTCGCCGATCGGCGTCGGCAGATTCGTCACCGTGATGCCCCGCTCCACGAACCACCGGGTCAGGGCGTCCGGATCGAGCCGCACCTCGTCGGGCACCGCGTACAGCCGGGCCCCCGACGCCAGCGCCGGCCACATCTCCACATGCCCGAAGTCGAACCCGGGACTGGAGTACCAGGACAACCGGTCGTCGGCCGTCACCGGCACCTCGGACAGATACCAGGACAGCGTCGCCGCCATGTTGCCGTGCTCCACGGCCACGCCCTTGGGCCGACCGGTCGACCCCGACGTGTAGAGGACGTACAGCAGATCCGTGCCCACGGGCGTGGGCAGACCGGCCAGTTCGGTGGGTCCCGCGGTCAGATCCACCCGCACGCGCGGCACCTCCGGGATCTCGTCGGCCACCGGATGCGCCGAGTCCTCGCAGATCAACGCCTTCGGGCGGGCGTCGGCCAGCATCGCCGACAGCCGGGGCAGAGGCTGCGCGAGGTCGAGCGGAAGATACGCGGCACCGCTGGTGACGATGCCGATCAGCGCCGCGAGGAACTCCGCGCCCTTGGGCAGCGCCGTCGCCACGATGTCACCACGGCCCACCCCGGCCGCCATCAACCGCGCGGTGACGGCATCGGCGGCACGACGCACCTGGGACCGCGTCCACTCCCGGCCGTCGGCATCGACGAGCGCGACCTCGTCCGTGTCGTCCGGACGGATGCCCGTCAACACCGGCGGATGCGCCGCCGCCGGGGCACTGGTCTCCCACGCCCGCACCTCCGCCTCGTCCCGCCCGGTCACCAGCGGCAGATCACCGACCGTCTCGACCCCGCCGCCGGCGATGGCCGTGAGCACCAGATGCAGCTGCTCCACCAGCCGCCGCACGGTCGCCTCGTCGTACAGCTCGACGTCGTACTTGACCTTCAGATTCAGCCCGTCCGGGTCCTTGGTGACCAACAGCATCAGCTCCAACGGCGCCGAGTCCCCGGCACTCGCGATCGGCTCGGCCCGCAACCCGGGCAGGTCGATCCCGGGCAGCGCCTCGTTGTCGAAGTCGATCGACACCGGCACCAGCGGCCGGGGCGCGCCCGGCTCCGGGTTGATCTCGGCGATCAGCCCGTCCAGCCGCACATCGGCACGCTCACCCGCGTCCAGCAGGGTGTTGCGGCAGGTGCGGACCGCGTCGGCCAGCGCCGTGTCGTCGGTCAGCGCACACCGCAACGGCAGCAGCGACACGAAGAACCCGACGATGTCCTGGGCCTGCGGATCACGCTGCCCGAACGTCGTCGCGAGAATGAACTCGTCCTGCCCCGAGAACCGCCGCAACACCGTCTGCCACCCGGTGAAGAGGGTCGCGAAGAGAGTCACCCGGTTACGGCTGCTCCACGACTGGAGCCTGCCGGTCGCCGCGCTGTCGAAACGCACCGCGACCGCCGCACCCCGGCCCTGCACGACCCGGGTGCGCGGCCGGTCGGTGGGCAGCCGCAGCACCGGCGGCGCCGACCCGAGGTGACCGCGCCACCAGGCGAGGTCGTCGGGCCGCTCCACCGTCGCCGGCACCGTGAGGCTGGTCCCCGCCGGACCCTCGAACGCCGGGGCGCGGCCCGCGAGTTCGGCCCGGTAGACCTCCTGGAGATCCTTGGTGATCAGGTCGGCCGAGTGGCTGTCGATGACGATGTGATGCATGCCGATGACGAGGAGATGGTCGTCCGCCCCGAGCTGGACGAGACGCGCCCCGAACAGCGGGCCGTTCGCCAGGTCGTAGAGGCGTTCGTTCTCGACCCGCAGCGCGGCGCGGACCGCCTCCTCGGGCGTCTGGTCCCGGGCATCGGTCAGCGGCAGGCCGATCGGAGCCGGAGCCTTCACGACCTGACGCAATGTCTCGCCGGTCTCGTCGTCCTCGTCGCACCGGAAGACGGTCCGCAGCCCGTCGTGCCGGTCGACCACCGTCTGCACGGCCACCCGCATCGCGTCCCGGTCCAACACCCCGTGCAGCCGCACGGCCTGCAACTCGTTGTAGGCGGTACCCCCCGCCAACTGCGACGCGAGCCACAGCCTGCGCTGCGCCGCCGTCGCGGGCCCACTGCGCTCCACCGGAGCGAGGGAAGCGGCGGCAACGTCGGTCACGGGGGCGGTGGTTGAGGGGGTGACGGTGGGGGAGGTGACGTCGTCCACCGGGTCGGGCAGCACGTTGTGAACGGCGTCATGGACCGCGTCGATCACCTCGTGGAGGCGGTCCGGGGCGGCCGGGGCGGCGGGGGAGCGGAGGGTGACCCGGGCGGGCTCGGGGCTCACGGCCGGCCCGGCGTCGGCGTCGGCGTCGGGGTCGGGGTGGTGGCGACGGCGCAGGGCGTCCAAGTGGGTGAGCCCGGTGCGCAGTTGATCCGGCGTCACCCCGAAGTCGACCAGGGCCGCTATCTCGTCGACGCCCGCCGCACGCACCGCGGCCACCACCTCGGCGCAACTGTCGGGCGTCCCGATCAGGGCACGTTGGTCGCAGTACCGCTGGTAGGCGCGGCGGAACACGAAGTCGAGGTCGTCCTCGCTGGTCGCGTCGACGTCGATGGTCAGCCCGAGACTGTTGGCGACCTGCCCGGACAGGGCGAGCGACGACCGCATGTAGCGGGCCAGCGGATCGAGCGCCTCGGCACGGGCCGTGTCCAGGTCGGCGCCCAGATAGGTGTGCATCAGCACCGTGACGCGTCCGGCGTCGGGATCGAGACCGTGCCTCTCCCGCGTCGCCCGGTAGTGCGCGACGTTGTCCGCCAACTGCTCGACCGACTGGGCCATCAGATTGGTGAGGATGCCCAGTCCGCTCCGGGCGGCCTCCTCGTACGACTCCCGGCGCCCGACCACCGCCATGGACAACGGCGGCTCCTGCTGGAGGGGGCGCGGGAAGAGCCGCACCTCGACCTCACGGCCGTCACCGGAACGCCGTTGCAGCGCCTCACCGCGCCACAGCGCACGGATCTGCGCCAGATGGTCACGGGTCACTTCCTTGTGGCGGCCGAAGGAGTCCGGGTAGAACACGAAGTCCCGCGAGTTCCAGCCGCTCGCGCAGCCGAGACCGACCCGCCCGCCGGAGAGGTTGTCGACCATCGCCCACTCCTCGGCGACCCGGATGGGATCGTGCAACGGCAGCACCACGGAACCGGAGTTGATCCGAATCCGCTCCGTCTCCCGGGCCACCGCCGCGCCCAGGACGGCCGGGTTGGGGAAGAGACCGCCGAAGGAGTGGAAGTGCCGCTCGGGCAGCCACACCGCATGGAAACCGTGCGCGTCCGCGTACCGGGCCGCGTCGATCAGCACCCCGTACGGATCGGCCTTCGGCGCCGGGGCGTCCGACGCGGCAGGGGTCTCCGACGCGGCGGGGGCGTCCTGGGGGTAGTCGCCGAAGAAGGACAGGCTGAACTCCGGTGCCGGCCGCTCCACCTGGGCCACCGGGCGCGCCGCCCTGGCCACCGCCGGGGCCTTCGGCGGAGTCCTGCGCGGGAAGAACCCCGCCTGCCGCAGCTCGCGCAGCGACTCCGTCACCGTGTCGGCGATGAAATCGAGGTCACCGTCGGTGTGCGCGGTGGACAGGAAGAACGCCCGCCACTCCCACACATACAGCCCCTTGAGCACCATGTGGTGGTAGAGGAGATCCATGTCGGCCTGGTGCTCGAACTTGAACATCGAGCCGAAATGCTTCATCCGGAGGGGGAACTCCTCCTCCTCGAAGAAACCGTTGAGCCGCGCCGCCAACTGATCGGTCCGCGCGTTCAGCCGGTCCTGGAGCACCGGGCTGTGGTCCTTGAGATGGGTGAGCACCGCCTTGGCCGCGGTCATCGCCAGCGGATGCTGGATGTAGGTGCCGCCGAAGAACGTCGTGTCGGCGCCGGGACCGCTGTCGTCGCCGTACTGCCAGAACCCGCCGTCGATGCCGTCCATGATGTCCGCGCGGCCCGCGATCGCACCGATCGGATAGCCGCCCCCGATGGCCTTGCCGTAGGTCGCCAGGTCGGGCTGGACCCCGTAGTGCCCCTGTGCCCCACGCGGATGCGGCCGGAACCCCGTGAGCATCTCGTCGAAGAACAGGACGCTCCCGTGCCGCCGGGTGATCTCCCGCAGCCTGCGCACGAACTCCACGGGACGCAGCCCCGGATTACGGCTCTGCACCGGCTCGACGATGACCGCGGCGACCGTGTCACCGAGCGCGTCGATGGCGTCCAGGCTCGCCGGATCACCGAAGTTCAGCACGATCAGATCGTCCACCGCGCCCTGCGGAATCCCGTGCGAGACCGGCAACGTACGGTGCCCGGAACCCCCACCGACCGCCCGCCCCAGAACGTTGTCGGCGTGCCCGTGGTACGCGCCCTGGAACGAGACGATCGTGCTGCGCCCCGTCGCCGCCCGCGCCAGCCGGATCGCCGCCGAGTTCGCCTCCGTACCGGAGTTGGCGAACGCCACCCGCTCCAGACCGGTCAGCCCGGCGAGCAACTCCGCGGCCTCACCGGTCTCCACACTGCGCGGGCCCAGCCGGATACCCCGGCCGAGATGCTCACGCACCGCCTCCGTCACGAACTCCGGCTCATGACCGAACAACAGGATGCCGAAACCCATCGTGATGTCGACATAGCGATTGCCGTCGATGTCCTCAAGCCACGACCCGGAAGCCCTGCGCGCGGCCAGCGGATACTGCATCTCCTTGCTGCTCCTGCGGAACCCGACGGCCGCCCGACTGTCCGCCAGCACCCGGCGATACCGCTGGGTCAACTCCTTCGACGAACGAGTCTTGTGCGTGTACCGCTCCACCAGGTCGGCCACATGAGCCCGCTGCGTCTCACTCGTCGAACCCGCCGCCATCCCGGACCCGGTCGACACGGCCACCCGGGGCCCCATCACGACCGGAGCGGGAGCGGGAGCGGGGACCGCGGACTCCGAGGGCGGCACCGCGGGCTCCGTGGACGCGGCGAGGAGCGCCAGCTGACGGGCGAGCCGGTCCACCGCCGACCCGGAATCCGCCGCCCCCGGGTCCGTTCCGCCGCCGGGCGTCTGCCGCGTGGGGATCGTCATGCGCCCGCCCCCTTCTGACCGGCGAGCTGCGTGAGCTGAGCGAGCTGCGCCAGAATCGCCAACTGCCCCTCAGCGATCACCTGCACCTGCCTGGCCAGCAACGCCACCGCCTCCTGATCAGCGAAAACCGGCTCCGCAACGGCGGCCACGGCCACCGGCACCACCTCCGGCACCGGGGGCGGGGTCACCGGCGACACCGCCGCGACCTCCGGCACCGGGGGCGGGGTCACCGGCGACGCCACCGGGGCCACCGGCACGCTCGCCGGCACGCCGTTCGCCTGAGCAGCCGTCCCCCCGGCCGACAAGGTGTCCGCCGGACCCACCCGGTCCGCCACCCGGCCCGCCAGCAGCTCCGGAGTGGACACCTCCTCGAACAACTCCCGCATCGTCACCCGGACCCCGAAGCCCTCCTCCAACTCCCGCAGCAGGCTGACCATCTGGAACGAGTCCGCGCCCAGATCCACGAACGCGCGGTCCGGCAGCACATCGGACTCCGTGCAGCCCAGATGCCGTGCGGTCAGTTCGGTCACACGGTCGAGCGCCAGCTGTGTCATGTCGTTCTCCTTGCTCGGTACATGGTTCTGCGAGAGGGCGGCGTCCGAGGGGACCACCGCCTCCGGGTCCCGGGCGGTGGGCACCACCAACTCCGGCCCCGACCAGTGCCGGACGCGCTGGAACGGGTAGCGGGGCAACGGAATCCGGCGCCCCCCGGTCTCCTCCAGGAGCCGCGGCAGCGCGACGGGCAACCCCCGGCAGTACAGGGCCGCGACCGCCGCCCACAGGGTCCGCAACTCGGTACCCCGACGGTGCGTCACCACCGCTTCGATCTCCGGCAGCGCCCGCCGGAACATCCCGGCGAGCGCACTGCCGGGCCCGACGTCGACCACCGTGGTATGTCCCTCACCGGCCAACCGCCCCATCACGGCGTCGAACCGCACGGGCTCTCTGGCCTGCCGCAGCAGATAATCGGCATCCGCCACCCACCCCACCCCGCGCAGCCCACCGTCCACCCCACTGACGAACGGCACACGCACCGGCAGAAAAGCCACCGACGCGAACACCTCCCGCAACTCAGGCAGAACGACGTCCAGCGCGCTCGTGTGGAAAGCCCGGTCCACCGGCAGCCGCCGCACGGTCACCCCGTCGGCCTCCAACAGCCGGCACGCCGTATCGACGGCGTCCGACGGACCGGCCAGGACATGACTCCCGGGCCCGTTGACGGCGGCCAGCTCCAGCCCCGGGACACCGTCGAGCACCCGGTCGGTGCGGGCACGGTCCGCGAGCACGGCCACCATCCCGCCGCCCGGCGTGCGCCGCGCCATCAACCGGCCGCGCACCGTGGTCAGCCGCACCCCGTCGGCCAGCGAGAACGCACCGGCCGCGCACAGCGCCGCGTACTCACCCACACTGTGCGCCGCCGTCACCGCCGCCTCGACACCGAAGTGCTCCCACAGCCGGGCCAACGCCATCTGGAAAGCGAACAGAGCCGGTTGAGCCGTCTCCGTCCCCCAGACCGCGCCCCCGCCGCCCGGCTCCCGGTCGAGCAGCGGCAGCAGCACGGACGTGCCGCCCGCCTCCTTGTGGAGACGCTCGCACGCGTCGAGCACCGCACGCACGACCGGAAAACGGTCATACAACGCCCGCGCCATCCCCGGATACGGACTGCCCTGACCGCCGAAGACCAGCGCGGGACCCTGCCGAGCGCGCACGGCCTCCCCGGTCACGAACGGCGCCCGAGCGACGCCGGAATCCGCCCGGCACAGGAACGCGTCCAGAGAATCGGCCAGTTCACCCGGGCTGTCCCCGAGCGCGACCAACCGATGCCGCAGATGACGCCGGCCCGCGGCCGCCGTGGTGACCACATCCCGGGTGTCGAGCCGCTCCGAGCCGCAGCGCAGACGGTCACGCCAGGCACGGGCCGACTCCTCCAGGGCCGTGCCGTCCCGCCCGGACAGCGTGAGCAGCCCGGGAGACGGCACGGTCGCCGCCCGCGCCACCGACTCCGGCGCCTCCTCCAGCACCAGGTGCACATTGGTGCCCCCCACGGCCAGCGCATGCACGCCCGCCCGCCGAGGCTCGCCGCCCCGAGGCCACGGCCGGGCCGTATCGGGCAGATAGAACGGGCTCGCGTCCAGGTCGAGCAGCGGATTCGGGCGGGTGAAATTGGCCAACGGCGGAATGACACCGCGCTTGAGCACCAGCACCGCCTTGACCAGCCCCGCCAGCCCCGCACAGACGTCGAGATGACCGACCGTGGACTTGACCGCGCCGAGGGCACAGAACCCGGACGCGTCCGTATGACGCCGGTACGCCGACGACAGGCCCTCGAACTCGATCGGGTCACCCTTGTAGGTGCCGGTGCCATGAGCCTCCAGATACCCGACGCTCTCCGCGCCGACCCCGGCCCGCTCCAGGGCCCGCAGCACGGCATCGCGCTGGCCTACGGCGCTGGGCGCCAGGTAACTGTCCTTGCGCGCACCGTCGTTGGTGACCCCGATGCCCCGGATCACCGCGTGGACGCTGTCGCCGTCGGCCACCGCCCGGTCCAGCCGCTTGAGCAGCACGGCCGCCACCCCGCTGCCCCCCACCGTGCCGTCCGCGTCCGCGTCGAACGCACGGCACACCCCACGGGCGGACAGCACCGAGCCGTTGATCCGCCGGTACCCGGTGACCTGCGGCAGCATCACCGCCGAGGCACCGGCCAGCGCCAGGTCCGCGTCCCCCGACAGGACCGCCTGACACGCCTGATGGACAGCGACCAGACCGCTGGAACAGGCCGTCTGCACCGAGACCGCAGGACCCGTCAGATCGAGCAGATAGGCGACGCGCGTGGCGAGAAAGTCGGCCGAGGTACCGAGCGCGGGACGCGCCGCCGACGCCCAGTCCCGCCCGTCCCAGCCGTCCACGGCAAGGTTGTTGAGGAGATAACTCTTGAGCGGGTACAGCTGATAACCGGCGCTCGCGAAGACACCGATCCGCGCGTCCTGGGCACCGGCGTAACCACCGTCCTCCAACGCGTGCTGCGCGCACTCCAGGAACAGCCGCTGCTGCGGGTCCATCGACGCCGCCTCACGCCCGTTGATCGTGAAGAACGCGGCATCAAAACGAGAGACGTCGCCCAACGTGCCCGTCGCCGCGACGAACTCCTTCGACCGCCGCACCTCGGGCGTGACCCCGGCCGCGTCCAGTTCCTCGTCGGTGAACCGGCGCACGGCCGACCGGCCGGACCGCACCAGGTCCCAGAACGCGTCCTCCGAGTCGGCCCCCGGGAACCGGAACGCCATGCCGATGACCGCGATGGGCTCGGCGGGGAGCTGCTTGGCCACGTCCGTCACCTGGCTTCGTCGTGGTGGGCGGGGACAGAGACGGGGAAGCGGCCGCCGGCCGGCACGTCTAAACGGTGCCTGCGGCGGGCCAGATACGCCAGGAACAGCACGGCCGTCACGATGGCGACCCCGTGCGCACCGGCGACCACGGACAACGGCCGGAAGAACTCCAGCGCCGACGAGGTCAGCACCATCCCGATGCCGACCCCGAGGTTCTCGACGGTCGCCGAGAAACCGAAGGCATAGCCGCGCTGCTCGTCCGGCAGCGCCTGGAGCCGCGAGATGTACGACACCTCCGTGAAGCCGTCGGCAGCGCCCGCGACCAGCGCGATCACCACCGTCACCGCCGCCGGGAACCCACAGAAGGCGAGGATGAACGCCCCCGACATGAGACAGGTGCCGAGCGCGAACGCCCGTTCCTCAAAGGTGCGTCCGGTGCGCTTGACGTACCAGGAGAAGGCCTGCTGGAAGACGATGTTCCCGACCGCCCACACCACCCAGAACCGGCTCATGAACACGGCCGGATGACGCGGATCGAGCAGACTGGAGTAGACCGGCAGGGCGACGTTGTGCGACGACGAACCCAGCCCGTCGATGCCCCGGATCGCGATCAGCGGCAGCAGGATCGGAGCGGCCCGCAGGAAACGCAGCGCGGCACGTTGCGCACCGAGGAAGGACTCGGCCGACTCCTCGGTGGGTTGAGCGGGTTCAGCGGGCTGCGGTGGCTGGAGCGGAAGCACCGAGAGGGCGGCGGCCGAGACGACGAAGGAGCCCGCGTCCAGCAGGAACGCGGTGTCATAGCCCGCCCAGGAGAGCACGGCACCGGCGGACCCGAACCCCAGCACCATCGCCGTCGAACGACCGGTCACCAGCAGGCCGTTGGCCCGGGTACGTGACTCCGGTCCGACCAACTCGGGAATCATCGAACGCAACGAGACCTGCGAGACGGTTCCGCCGACACCGGTGACCACCGCCAGGCCGTAGAGAAGCGCCTCCCGCGCACCCGAGGGAGCGGTGACCAGCACCAACAGGGCACCGGCCTGGGAGAGTTCGGCGGCGACCATGATGACTTTCCGCCGGGCATGACGGGTCGCCCGCCCGGCCACGAAACCCGTGAGGAACCCCGCCACGAGCCGCACCGTGAGGAACAGCCCGGAGAAGAGGGCGCTCTTGGATATCTCGTAGGCGAACAGGCTCAGCGCGAGCATATTGAGATAGCTGCCGTATGCGGATATCGCATTGCCTAGGACCAGGACGCGAAAGTATCTCAACGCACTTCTCTCTACCGTCAACCGAGGCCCGAACATCTGTGGTCCCGGAATGTGAATCGCAGGGCGGTGTCTCGTGGCTAATTCTTGAAGTGATTCGTGACGCAAGAGGGTGTGTGTGCCGACCGGAGGGGCCCTGGTGATGCGATGCCTTGTTGACATCGTTGTCATCGGTGGCAGGGGCGCATCGCTTGCCGCATCATTCGTGCACAGAATGCTTCAGGTCGCGTCTTCGAAACCTCAAAGCCGGTATTGCCTGTCCAGTACGGGGCCATGGCGAAACGCCCGGTGGTTCGTGTTGAGGTGAAAGGGGTGAAGCGAACTGGCTCAATATGAATGGGGGGAGATGAACGGGAGATGAACGGAAGCTAAAGGGGTTCGAATGAGGGGATCAAGTCGCCACCACGCACTGACCGGCGACACACAGAAAGCCTCCCGGCAATTCACAGAAAGGCGGTCCGGCCGCACATCCGGTCACTGGCTGCGCGCCACCCGTCACCCGCAGGTCACCGCGCCGGAGACGGTCCCGTCGGCCGCGTCATGACATCGCGGCGAACTCCCGAAGGTCACAGGTGAGTTACTCACCGAACTCGGGGTTACTCGACGCCGCCCAGCAGAAACTGACGGTCAGCCAGGTCCGGGTGACGGCTCCGTCGCCGTCTTTGCGGGTGCCGGGTGCCGGGTGCCGGGTGCCGGGTGCCGGGTGATGGGAGCGCGGGACGGTCGGGTGCCGGGTGTTCGGGCGCCGGTGCGGTGGCCGGCGTCTGGGGCTGGTCGGTGCCGGGTGACTGCTGAGCCCGCGCTTCGGCCAGGGGCGACTTTTCGCCACCGGGGCTGGGGTGGGGGACTGTGGTGGTGGGCGGGAGTTGAGCGCTGCCTCGCCGGAGTACGCGGTCGGTGGCTCCGGGGCCGGGCTTCCGGGGCGTGGCGGTGAGAAGGGCGCCCGACGGGATTCCTCCCGGAACGGGCGCCCTTTCCGACTCTTTAGAAGAAGCCCAGGCCTTCTGGCCGGCAAGGCTGTCGGTCCGACGGGTGCAATGTGGGCAGTTGGCCCGCGTATGGTCCAGATCTTGGTGGTAGTGAGGCGTGTGGTGCCGCGATGGTGTGGTTGGTAGCAGGGGACAGGCGGCGAGCGAGGATATCGGCCTGGTCTGCGCATGGCCGGGCACCCACCCTTGGCCGGAGCCGCTCAGCTCTGTGCCTTCTTCGCCTTCCGCCGCATCCTGGACCTGATGTAGGCGACCACGGAGATCAGGACGATGAGCATGGCCGTGTCCTCGGCCAGGCTGCCCAGTGCGTGCGTGACGGAGTGGCCGAAGACGACGGCCGTCGCGAAGTGCGCGAGCGCGATGGCGAAGAGCAGGAGGGCGAATCGCAGCAGCGTGAACCCCGGCTTCTTCTCGTCCGGCTCAGCTGTCATCTCTGCCTTCACTGTCATCTCCGGCTCGCTGGTTCTCTTCGGCTTCTCCACGACGTTCTAACCCAGCCTGTCCTTGATCACGTTGGCGATTCTGGTCACCAGACCTGAGAGGTGGATACGCGGGAACTTGGATTCCACCTTCTCCGCTGCTTTGGTCAGGAACGATCGGGTCTTGCGGAGGAAGGTTTTCCCGGAACTGGTCTTCAGGAACTTCTTGGTCGCGCCTCCGAGGACTCCGCCGGCGAAGGCGGCGATGACGAAGTTGCTGATCGCCTCGCCCCAGGAGAAGCCGCCGTCCCAGCGTGTTTCGACGTAGTACGACGCGGCGGAGGAGAGCCCGGTGACTATCGCGCTGCACAGTGCGAAGACCACGTTGGCCACGGCACCGCAGAAGACCTCGCCGACCGTTTCGATACCGTACTCGGTGGCCCAAACGGCGGCCTTGCAGGCCGCTTTCTTGACCGGGTGTCGCCAGGACGGGCACTGGCCGTTCGTATCGGCGCAGTTCACCGGGTCGCCGTTGCAGTAGCCGTACGAGGTGGCGCTGCCGCCCGTGACCGGGTCGGTTTGCAGGAAGCGGCCCGTCGTGGGGTTATAGAGGCGCAGGCCCATCAGGGTCAGGCCGGTGGGGGTGTCGCTCGCGACACGGGAGTTGCCCTGCCAGCCGTAGCGTGACGTGTTCGTCGTGTTGCCGTACTCGTCGTAGGAGTAGGCGGTCGCGGTCGTGGTGGCCGTGGCCAGGGTGACTGTCATGTCACCGTGCAGGTCCGACAGCTGGAGGATGATGGCACCGCTCGCGGACGTTGTCGCGCCCAGGGCGCCGGCCACGTCGGCGACCGAGCGAGTGATCGTGCCGGAGGAGTCGGTGGTCCAGGTCGGGCTGTCGGTGTCGTCGGCGTAGTGGTTGGTCGCCGTTGTTCCGTCGGTCCAGGTGGTGCCGCCGTCCGTGCTGGTGGCGTTGGTGGTGACCGCCTGGCGATGCGCCGCGTCCAGGCTCCAGGTCTGTTTGGTGGTGGTGGTCGCCTCGCTGCGGGCCAGGTCGTCGGTGTAGTAGGTGAGTGTCGCGTCAGGTGTGGTCAGGGTGCGACCGAACGCGTCGTAGGTGTAGCCGCTGTCCGTGATGCGGTCCGCGCTGTCGTAGGTGTGGGTCGCGGTCGTGGCGGTCGTCGTGGTGGTGTCGGCGCAGTCCGTCGTGCTCGTGTCCGTCGTCTGCTTCGTGCGGTCCCAACTCGTTGCCGACGCGAACGTGTAAGACCGGGTCGTACAGGTGGCGCCGGTGTCGTCCTGCGCCCGGGTCAGGCGGCCTGCCCCGTCGTAGGTGTAGCCGGTGCTGGTGGACGCGCCGTTGTTCTCCGCGTGTCCGGACTCGGTGCCCAGGATCGTGTAGTCGGCCTGGTCGTCGAGGACGGTGGTGGCGGAGGAATCGGTGTAGGTACGACCGGTGGGAGCTCCGACGGTGTTGTAGGTCTGGGTGAGGGTGTAGCCGCTGGGCAGGGTCTCTGCGGTCAGGTCGCCGTCGGCGTCGTAGGCGGTGGCAGTGAAGGTGCCCGCCACCGAGTCGGTGACCTTGGCCGGGTAGCCCGTCGTGCTGTCGTACGTGTACGTCGTGGTGGACGGCACCGAGTCGGTGACCGTGGCCGGGCGATTCAGGCTGTCGTACGCCGTGGTCGTCGTGTTGCCCGAGCCGTCAGCGTAGGAGGTCTGTCTGCCGAGCCTGTCGTAGGTGCGGGTGATCGTCTGGGAATGGCTCGCTTGGGTGGCGAGCAGGCCGGTCGACGCGTCGTACGTGTAGGTCGTGTCGGGGGTGTCCGTGCCCTGGCCGCCGGTGATCGACTTCTTCGTCACCCGGCCGGCCGCGTCACGGGTGTAGGTGGTGGTGAGGGTTGAGCCGTTCGCGGTCTCCGTGAGGGTGTCGGGCTCGCCGAAACGGTCGTACGTGTACGCCTTGGTGACCAGCTCCGACGGATTGGAGCCGCCGCTGGTGATGGCGGCGCCCGGTGCTACCCGGCACGTCAGGCCGGCCCATTCGGGGCGGCCTTGGCAGGTGCCGGAGCCGGTCGCGGACCAGTAGGTGGTCACCGTCTGGGTGGTGGAGTTCTTGTCGGGACCGGTGGTGGACAGCAGGTTGCCGTCGCTGTCGTAGGTGTAGGCGGTGGTCAGGGCGAGACCGGACGGGTCGGTGACGCTGGTCAGTTGGAGGCCTGTCGACCAGTCGTAGGTGCTGGTGTCCTTGGACGGGTCGCCGTCGGAGGGGTAGCCGGTGACACTCGCGCCCACCGTGGTCGATGTCAGCAGGCCGGAGACCTTGGCGTCGCTCGGGCGGCCCTCGTCGTAGGCGTACACGGTGTGTGCGCGGGCCAGGACCTCGGTGTCGGCGGTCAGGTCGGCGTCGTTGGTGCCACCGGAGAGGGAGTGCTGGAGCGTGATGGTGTGCAGCGGTTCGTAGACGTCCGAGGCCAGGGCGATGCCGTTCGTGCCGGTGGTGTAGGTGGTGAGTGTGGAGAGGAGATCGGCGGCGTCGGCGGTGCCGCTCGTGCTCGCGATTGCCCCGGCGAGCAGGGGGTCGGGGCTGGCTGTCGTCGCCAGTGCCAACTCGCGGTTTCCAGCGGTCAGTTCACGGGTCACATCGCCGTCTGCATCGTACTCCGTGGTCGCGATGTGCCCGCCGGGTACGGCGGTGTCCACTTCGCGGCCGCTCGCGTCGAGGTAGCTGATCGTCGCCGTGCCGTAGTCGCCGGAGCCGAGCGTCGAGCCGTCGTGCGAGGACGGGGCAGGGCCGGCCGGGAAGACAGCGGCGGCGTAGACCGGGTTGTCGTGCTGAGCCCAGTCTGCCGTGGTGGCGGAGTCCAACTGGTTCGGTGCCGTGGTGCCGGAGATCGGTACGTCGTAGACGACGTCGGTGGTGGCGGTGCCGTCGGTTGTCGAGGTGCTGCCCGCCTTCAGAGTCGGGCGGGACGCGGACAACAGCATGCCGTCGCCCGCGTCACCGTTGGTGCCGACCGTGCCGTAAGTGAAGGTCCAGGGCAGCTCGCCGGGGTCGGTCTCGGTGGCCACGCGGCCTGCGCCGTCGTAGGTGTATGCCGTCTTCAGCGGGGTGCCCAGGCGCGGGTCCCAGGCTTCGCGGAGGCGGCCCGAGGCGTCGTACGCGTACTGGGCGACGGTTGTCGCGGTGGCGGCCGAACCGCCGGGGGCGGTCGCCCACAGCTTGATCTGCTTGACCTGGCCTGCGTAGTCCCCGAGCGCCGAGGAGGTCGCGGTGGTGCCGGATGCGTAGACGAATTCCAGGACTCGGCAGTCGGCCGTGGACGGGTCGTCGGCGCAGGTTGTGGCGGATACCGCGCTGGTGGGCGCGATGACGTACCGCGGCTCGGCGAGCACCTCGCCGTCCGAGAGCGTCACCGCGCGCGAGATCACGGTCGTGGTGTTGGCTGAGGAGTCGCTCACCGCGTACGTGGTGTCCGCCTGCCACGTGGGCGCGGCGTTGGCGACCTTCTTGAAGGTGGTGACGCTGCCGCCGGAGTCCTTCAGAGTGAAGGAGCTGCCTGTCAGGGTGCCGGTCAGGGTGAGGTTCTCCGCGCCCGGTTCGGGGGTCCAGCCGCCGGACGCGTTGAGAGTGAAGCCGGTCTGGCCGCCCTCGGCGTCCATGACGGCGACCGACGTGGTCGACGTCGCCTTCACGTAGGTCCAGTCGGACGCGGAAGCGGTGATGCCGGACGTCCACTGGGGGCCGAAGATCGCAACCTGACCGCTCTGGCCCGCCCCAGCGAGTGGGTCACGGGAGGAGGAAGTACGGGTCACTGCCGCGCCGAACGCGCCCGCGTCGGTGGTGGTGAGGCCGAAATCGCCGGTGAGCAGGTTGACGGAGCCCGGACCGACCCCGCTGACGGGCGCGTTGTCGGCCCTGCGGTCGACGGTGACCGTGGCCGTGTCGGTGCCGTAGGTGTTGGTGCCGTCCGTGAACAGGGCCCGCACCTGGACGGGGCCGTCGTCGGTCAGCTGGCTGGTCGCCGCCCACGTGAGGCCGTCGGGGTTGCCGGAGGAGGCGAAGGAGACGGGCCAGGAGGAGATCGCCGAGCCGTCCTTCGTCACGTACGTCACGTGAATCGGCTGCCAGTCGACGCTGTCGCCGATCCGGTACTGGTACGTCACTCCGGTGAATGCCCCGGACTGGGTGGCCGACAAGGTCACGTCGTCGTCCGTGGTGTCCCCCGTGACGGGGGACACCAGGCCGGCCTTGCCCACGCCGAAGGCGTAGGAAGTGGTGGCGGTGGAAATGCTGCCGCCGGAGTCGACGGTGCGGGCGTACAGGGTGCGCCAGCCGTTGCCCGGCTTGACGGTGATGGTCCGCGACTCGCCGCCGTTGCCGTCGGTAGTGTCGAGTGCCTTGTTGGGGACGGTCTTGTCGTCCAGGCCCCACTGGTAGCCCGCGCCGTCGCTGGACGTGGTGGACAGGGTGCAGGTCGCGCCGCTGCTCGACTGGTCCGTCCAACTCCCTGACGTGTAGGGGGAGCAGGAGACCGTGGGCGCGGCGGGCTTGGCGACGTTCGGCACGAAGGAGACGTACGACGACCAGGCGCCGTAGTCCGTGCCGTCGTAGCCGCGCACCCGCAGGCGCAGATGCGCGCCGGCCAGCTGGCTCGTGCTCGGCACGGCCAGTGTGGCGGTCCCGCCGGAGGACACCGACGACGAGGTGGCGGTGTACGCGTACGACGTCTCGCCCGGGTAGGCCGGATCGTTGGTGATCTCGAACTGCGCCTTGAGCGAGGAGCCGTCGGGATCGGAGACCTTGGCGGACAGGGTCGGTGTGTACGTCGTCACGTACCGCTTGCCGTTGTAGGCGTTGACGGCGGACGGGGACACGGCGGCCGAAGTCGGCTTCGAGGGATAGGAGTTGTAGGTGACCACCAGCTTCGGGGCATATCCGGAAGTGGTGTAGTTCGCGGACCGGAAGCGGCGCCAGGTCGTCGAATCGCTCTCGTCGGCGCTGCGCAGCTGGAGGCCGTAGTTGGGGGAGCCGTCCACCCAGGTCTGCACGATCGATTGGAGGTCCCAGTTCGACCAGGCGGCCGGGCAGGAGGAGGAGTAGCCCCAGTGGCCGGAGTTGGTCGCCATCCCCGTCGTGGTCGTGGACGGCTGGGCGGACCAGGTGACCGAGGACGAGGACCAGTTGGAGGTGATCCGGCGGGCCTGCGTGGCAGGGCCGGAGGCCGAGCAGGTGGAGGAGTAGTAGTTGTAGAGCTTCATCGTCGCCGACGTGATGTCCGTACCGGCGAACTTCGACACGTCGAACTTCAGGTACGCGCGGGCGACATCGCTCCCGCTGTCGTACGTGCCGGACTTCAACTCCTGCGAGGAGACCTGGGAGTCGGTGTAGTCCGGGGTCTGCACCCAGGTGTCGGTGGTCACGGCGAGCGTGGAGGTGGGGTCGACGGTGACCGGATAGGTGGCCGCGTCGAGGAAATCGGGGTCCGGGGTGAGGACCAGGGTCTGGGAGCCGTCGTCCGCGGTCTCGACCTTCGTCGCGATCTGCTCCTGGTGCGCGGACTCGCCGGAGCCGGTGTCCTTGCTCGCATCCCACATCATCGGCGCCGGGGCCTCAGCGACCAGTTTGCCGTCGGCGTCCTTCAGCAGCAGGTGCCCGGAGTCGGCCTGGGACAGGGTCAGGCCCTTCAGACGCAGGGGTATTCGGAAGCTGACAGCGGAGTCGGCTGGCCGGCTGTCCAGGGTGATGTGCTCCGAGAAGCCCTGTGCCAGCGCGGTCGCCGACAGGGTCTCGCCGTCACCCAGATCGTACGAGGCGGTCGCGTCCTTCACCGTCGGTGTCGGGAGTCTGTCCTGCCACCCGAGACCGAAGGACTTGCCGCCCTTGGCGACCGAGGCGAGGTCGGTGTCACCGCCGTCCGACACCGCGATGTCGGCGGCGGCCACCTGGGGCTCCAGGTCGGCGCCGGCGTCGGACAGATCGGTGTCGATGTCCTGCCAGCCGCCGTCGCCCTGCTTGACCCGGACCGGGCCGGCGTAGGCCTCGGTCTGCATGTTGCCGTCGGCCAGCGCGTAGGTCGTCGAGTCTGTGGTCCGCTCCGACAGGACCTCAATCTTCCGGTTCTGCAACCGGGCGGTCAGCAGGGCGGAGGTGGCGTCCTTCGCCTCGGCGGCACCGTACTGCGCGGAAGCGGCGGCCGTGGTGGACGACGTGGCCGCGGCGCCGGGCAGGGCGACGGCCGCACCGGTGTCGGCGACGGTCAACGCCGCCTCAGCGACCAGAACAGCGGCGGCCACGAGGCACACCGATCTCCAACGGGAACCGGATCTGCCGGACCGCGATCTGCTACGCACGAAGAACCCCGTGATCTTTCAACTGTTGACACGCGTGACGGTTGAGCAGCAGATCTTTACATCGCCATCACAAGTCATCTTTGGGGCGGCTGTGCACTTCGCCAAGTCGAGGCAAAGGTGCCTGAATGGGGCCGCTGAGCCTTCCTGGGTGCATCCTGTGTGAATACCGCAAAAGGTCAGCATTCCCCCTTGGGTCGCTGTGCGGTCGGAGTCCATCCGCAGGTTGCCCGGGGATCGATCTTGGCTGATTCTTTATGGAAAATCAGCCTAAAGGGTAAGAAGCGCGCCATGGTTGGTGAAGAACGCCCTTGCGGTTGCGTCAGGTCCGAGGGGCTGAGGGGCGCTCCACCTGTACGTGGGCCTGGATGCATGACGCTCGTGACGTGTAGGGCGCCGGTGGGTGCTACGACGCTGTGGTCGACGATCTCGTCCCACGGGCCGGCATCCACCTGTGCGGGTGGACACCGACGCACCTGGATGCTGAAGCTGCTGGTGTCTGCGCAGGCTGCAATCATCGCCGCGTCCCCTTCGACAACAACCAGGCCGAACGGGACCAGCGGATGGTCAAGGTCCAGCAGAAAGTCTCCGGCTGCTGGCGCACTCTGACTGGCACGAGGCGCTTCGCCCGCTTCCGCTCCTACATCTCCACCGTCCGCAAGCACGGACACAACCCCCCTCCGCGACCTCTTCGACGGGCGGCCCTTCACCCTGCCCGAAACCGCGTAAACCCCTAAACAGTCACCAAGCGACTGCACGAGCATCGCAACGAGACCTACCACCGCGATCACCACCGTCCCGAAGTGATCCGTCCCGCTGGGCTGATCTATTTCGATACTGCCTGCACTGTCCTTTCCACATACAGTCCCGGATCGACCTCCGACGACGGCACGGGGCCTGAACTCGATCGCTTCATTGAGGGGTCCAACGGCTACTACGACCCAGTTGACCTGCCCGAGCGAGCAGCGAACCAACTCCGGGAAGAGATGGGGCTGGAATTCGATGTCGTCCGCGACACGCTGACCAAGCATTTACTCGGGCGCCTCGAAGAGCTCGAAGAGAACATCCGATATGTCGAGGGCTCCCTCCCCGACCTCCTGCCTGGCGATGCCCTCCGCATCATCCAGGTGGCCGAGTACGACCTCGATGCGATCTCCAACCGTGATGTGATGCGAAGCCGGACCTACCCACACGGCGAAGGCGATCCCGGAGCATTCAGGTGCTCTTCCGGTACTGCGCGAAGTTCCTGGCTGGAACACGCGACCGTGCCAACCAAATGATCGAGGACCCCATGAACCGTTGAGAGGAGTCTCCAGCGTCGGATGAGGCCGAGTTATCCGTGAGTTGGCCCGGAAATACCGTGACCAACTGGTCAGGGGTGGGATGGCGGTGGGGCCAAGTGGGAGTAAGGAAGCATTTCTCCTTGCTGTTCGAATGATGGCTCAGAAGGGTGCCTGACGGGAATTTTCTCAGGTCAGGCACCCTTTCGTTTGCCTTTAGAAGAAGCCCAGCTTCTTCGGCGAGTACGACACGAGGAGGTTCTTCGTCTGCTGGTAGTGCTCCAGCATCATCTTGTGGTTCTCCCGCCCGATCCCGGACTGCTTGTACCCGCCGAACGCCGCGTGCGCCGGATACGCGTGATAGCAGTTCGTCCAGACCCGCCCCGCCTGGATGGAACGACCCGCCCGGTACGCCGTGTTCATGTCCCGGGTCCACACACCGGCGCCGAGACCGTACAACGTGTCGTTGGCGATCTTCATCGCGTCGTCGAAGTTGTCGAAGGACGTCACCGCGACGACCGGACCGAAGATCTCCTCCTGGAAGACCCGCATCCGGTTGTCACCCTCGAAGATGGTCGGCTGGATGTAGTACCCGCCCTTCAACTCACCCTCATGCTCGATCCGTTCCCCGCCCGTGAGCACCCGGGCACCCTCCTGCCGACCGATGTCCATGTAGGAGAGGATCTTCTCCAACTGGTCGTTGGAAGCCTGCGCGCCGATCATCGTCTCGGTGTCCAGCGGATTCCCCGACTTGATCAACTCGGTACGGGCGACCGCCGCCTCCATGAACTCGGCATACCGCCCCCGCTGCACGAGCGCCCGGGACGGACACGTACACACCTCGCCCTGATTGAGCGCGAACATGGTGAAGCCCTCAAGCGCCTTGTCACGGAAGTCGTCGTCCTGCGCCCACACATCGTCGAAGAACAGGTTCGGCGACTTGCCCCCCAGCTCCAACGTCACCGGCTTGATGTTCTCCGCCGCGTACTGCATGATCAACCGGCCCGTCGTGGTCTCCCCGGTGAACGCCACCTTCGCCACCCGCGGACTCGACGCCAACGGCTTTCCCGCCTCGACCCCGAACCCGTTGACGATGTTCACCACACCCGGCGGCAACAGATCCGCGACCAGACTCATCCAGTAGTGCAACGACACCGGCGTCTGCTCGGCGGGCTTGACGACAACCGCGTTGCCCGCAGCCAGAGCCGGCGCCAGCTTCCACGTCGCCATCAGGATTGGGAAGTTCCACGGAATGATCTGCGCGACCACGCCCAACGGCTCATGGAAGTGGTACGCCACCGTGTCGTCGTCCAACTCTCCGAGTGAACCCTCCTGCGCACGGATCACCCCGGCGAAGTACCGGAAGTGGTCGATGGCGAGCGGGATGTCAGCGGCCAGCGTCTCCCGCACCGGCTTGCCGTTCTCCCAGGTCTCGGCGACCGCGAGCGCCTCAAGGTTCGCCTCCATCCGGTCGGCGATCTTCAGCAGGATGCCGGACCGCTCCGCCGCCGACGTCCGACCCCAACCCGGCGCCGCCGCATGCGCCGCGTCCAACGCCCGCTCCACGTCCTCCGCCGTACCCCGCGCGACCTCCGTGAACGGCTGACCATTCACCGGCGACGGATTCTCGAAATACTGCCCGCGAGCCGGCGGCACATACTCCCCACCGATGAAGTGGTCGTAGCGCGGCTGATAGGAGACGATCGAGCCTTCGGTGCCAGGTGCCGCGTAACGAGTCATACCGGTCCGCCTCCTCCAGATGCGCCGCCCGCCGTTGGGCAACGTCCGCGGCGAATTTAAGTAGCGGGGGGTTGCAAGTACGTTGCTGGGGGGTCGGGGTCGGGGTGGGGGTCGGGGTCGGAGTGAGAGAGGCGGCGGGGGTGGGGCCCCTCCCCCCCCGCCCCCACCCCCTCCCCTCCGCCCCCGTCCCCTCCGTGAAGCCGGTGCCACCCCCCCCAGCCCTCACCCCCTACCGTGAAGCCGTCCGTCGCCAGACCGCCGGTGCGGCCAGCTCCGACTCCAGTCCCGCGAGCCGGGCCAGGAACGTCGCCGTCGGCCGGACCGCCGCCAACGCCCGCCAGACATCGAGGTCGTCCTCACCCCACGGCGCGTACACCCAGTCGGCCAGCAGATCGGGATCACGCCGGGCGATCAACGCCGTCCGCACCGCGTCGGCCAGTCGCTGCCTGAGCCTTACCACCGAGGGTGCCTGGGACGCCGGTAACAACGGCCCCGCATACGCTGCCGCGGCCGCCGCCACCGCCCCGCTCTCCAACCTCCGTTCCACCACCGCGACATCACACTCCACCGGCACGGTCAGCCGATACGGCCGCGACCCCAACAGATCGGCCCCCAACACCCTTCGCAGTCTCGTCAGTTCGGCCCGCAGCGTCACGGGCGTCACCGACTCGTCCTCGTACAACGCGCACAGCAACTCGTCACCGGTCAGGCCCTCCGGGTGCCGCGCGAGCAGCACCAGGATCTCGCTGTGCCGACGGCTCAGCCTGACCTTGCGCCCGTCGATCAGCAGCAACGCCTCGTCCCGGCCGAGCGCCGTCAGCTCCGGTGCGCCCTCACCGGACCGCTCGGCCGGCACCAGCAGCGCCAACTGGGACTCCGCGGCCCGCGCCACCGCCTGCACGAACCCCAGACTGTGCGGATGCGCCAGCCCGTGCCCGCCGGTGATGTCGACGGCGCCCAGCACCCGTCCGGTCCGCGGATCGTGCACCGGGGCCGCCGCGCACGTCCAGGGCTGGACGCTCCGTGCGAAGTGCTCGGCGGCGAACACCTGCACTGGCCGGTCCACGGAGATCGCCGTCCCCGGCGCGTTGGTCCCCATCGCCGACTCCGCCCACCGGGCACCCGGCACGAAGTTCATCCGCTGCGCCCGTGCCCTGGTCGCCGGGTGGCCCTCCACCCACAGCAGCCTGCCGTGCGCGTCGCACACCGCCAGCAGATGCTCCCCGTCCACGGCGAACGTCCCGAGCAACTCCCGGAACACCGGCATCACCCGAGCGAGCGGATGCTCCGCCCGGTAGGCACCGAGATCACCGTCGACCAGGTCCACGTCGGCGGTCCCGTCGGGCCCCACGCCGGCCCGCGCGGAGCGCCGCCAGGATTCGGCCACCACGGCACGCACCGGCCGGGGTACGGCGCCAACCGAGGTGAACGTCTCGTGCGCCCGACGCAGTATCCGTGCGTGTGCGGCGTGGTCGGCCCCCGGTTCCAGGGCAACCCACGGATCGGTCAACTCGGCCTCCCCGAAGAGCGATGCGGCTGAGGACATCGTCACTCCGAGTACCGGCGCGGACAACCTTTTCCACCGCGGTCACTCGAATGAACCCCCGAACCAGCGGAAATCAGGCGGAGTTGACGAGTCTGATGTAGCGCGTCCAGTCCCAGTGCGGGCCGGGATCGGTGTGGTCGGTGCCCGGTACCTCGTAGTGCCCGAGGATGTGGGACCGGTCCTTGGGGATGTCGTAAGTGTCGCAGACGGCCGCCGTGAGTCTCGCCGACTGCTCGTACAGGGCGTTCGTGAAGTAGGCCGGCTGGTCCACCCACCCTTCGTGTTCGATGCCGATGCTGCGGGTGTTGTAGTCCCAGTTCCCGGCGTGCCAGGCGATGTTCGCCTCCCGCACGCACTGCGCCACATGCCCGTCGGCCGAGCGCACCAGGTAGTGCGCGGACACCTTCTTCGCCGGGTTCTGGAAGATGGCCAACGTGTCGGAGTAGGTCTCCTGCGTGACGTGGATGACGACGTAGTCGACGGAGTAGCTGGACGGGCGGTGCGAGACGGTGTAGTTGGACCCGGTCGCCGGCTGCCAGTCCGCGAGGGGATAGTCGACGGCCTGTGCCTCCGCACCGGCCTGGGCGTCGGGAAGGAACGCGTAGGGGACGGCGGCGAGAGCGGTCCCCTTCAGGAAACGCCGCCTGTTCAGGTGTGGTCTTGGTCGGTCCATCGGGCGCTGCCTCTCGGATGAGGGAGTCGGGTGGTTCCGCTCGGGCGGGGCGTCGTTCGGTGCTGGAAGGCTGCCGCTGTGATCTCTCGCCGTCGAGCGGGCGTACCGGGGTGAGTCTCGCGCGGCGGCGGCCTCACCTCGCGGATCTCCGCCGCGCACGTACAGGTGGTTCATACCCGTGTGCCAGGCGCCGCCGTACAGACCGGGCAACGGCGACTCGACCGCCCGCGTCGCGAACTGACACACGTTCAGTTCACCGAACACCTCGGCCCGTCAGTCCCCGGCGACGGCCGCCGCACCGGCCGAGCGCGATATTCGGAACGTGCCCTCCGCCGGACGCACCGGGACCGTCGAGGTGATGGACGTGTCCGACCCGACGCGCGGCCACGGCGAGGCCGGCGTGCTGAGGCAGTTCGGCCTCTTCAGGAGGTCGACGATGCTCCGGAGCAGCGCGACGACCACTCCCGCGTACACCGCATACCCCGCCGCGACCTCACGGGCCGTTCTCCCGCCCGACCGCACACGTCCGCCCAGGTAGGTCTCCCGCCCAGCCCGCTGCCGGTGGCCGACACCGAAGCCGCAGAGTCGCCGGAGCCCGACACCGAACCAGAGCCGCCGGAGCCAGACACCGAACTGCCGGCGCCCGGCACTCCCGCCGAGCCTTCCCTCCGCCCCTACCGTCATGTGAATCCCCCTCAATTCACGCCGTCATACCGGGCGTCACCGACAGGTCGGGAGCGCCTCACGTGAATCACGGTACGGCGCCGCAGAGACGGGCAGAAGGGCCTGGCGGGGATTCGTGGACGACGGTCCGATTGTGGATAACTCGGTCACTCACACGGGTGAACTCGCCCTGGATTCAGGCCCGTTCGCCCACCGAGGCGGGGTCGTCGAGGACGGCCCGCACCACCGAGTGCGCGGCGCCGAGCAACGGGCCCTCGGGACCCAGCCGGGACACCGACACCGGGCAGGCCGCGCCCGCCGTACGCCGGTCCAACTCCTCCTCAAGCGACGGCAGCAGCCAGGGCGCGAGCCCCGACAGGGCACCGCCGAGGACCACGCACTCGGGGTCGAGGAGGTTCACCGCGCCGGTCAGCGCGATGCCGAGCGCCGTGCCCGCGTCGCGCAGCGCCCGCCGCACGTCCTCGTCGCCCTCGGCGGCGCGGTCCGCGAGCAGACCGACCCGGTCCTCGCCCGGCTGGAGCCCCGCCGCCCGCAGCACCGCCTCCTCACCGGCGTACTGCTCCAGACAGCCACGCCCGCCGCACGGGCACGCCGGCCCCTCCGGGCGGACCGGGACATGACCCAGCTCGCCCGCGAAACCCCGCGTCCCACGCAGCAGCCCGCCGTCCACCACGACCGCGGCACCGATGCCGATCTCGGCCGACACATGCAGGAAGTCGGGGGGAGTGGCCTCGCCGAGCCAGAGTTCGGCCAGGGCGCCGAAGTTGGCCTCGTTGTCGACCGTCAGCGGGAACCCGCCGGGCAGCAGAGTGCCGAGGTCGGTGTCCCGCCAGTCCAGGTTCGGGGCCCGCACGACGGTACGGGCGTCGCGGGCCACCAGGCCGGGCACCGCCACCGCGAGCCCCGCCGGCCACAGCCCCTCGCGCTCCGCCTCGGCGACGACCCGGCGGACCAGGGAGGTGAGTTCGGCGAGCACCGGTGCGGCCGGACGGCCCCGGTTCACGCCGTGCCGCACGGCCCGCGCCCGCACCTCTCCCCGCAGGTCGATGGCGCACACCGCGAGATGGTCGACGCCGACCTCGGCGCCGATCCCGGCGGGGCCGAGCCCGCTGACGGCGAGCGCCGAGCCGGGCCGCCCCACCCGTCCCGGCCGCTCGGGTCCCAGCTCCTGAAGCAGCCCGGAGCGTATGAGTTCGTCGACGAGGCTCGACACGGCAGCTCGGGTCAGACCGATGCGCGAGGCGACGGCGGCACGGGACAACGGCCCCTCGGCGCTGACCGTGTGCATCACCCGGGCCAGATTGCGGCGGCGCATGCCCTGTTGCGTGTCGGGCAGCGCCCGCCCGGGTCCGGCCGGGTGCGCCTCGTGCGGCGGTGCGGTCATGCCCCCGTCCTCAACGGCCGTCGTCGCCCCGTTCCAGCAGCGGGGCCGCGTCGGAGAGTACCCCGGAGATCCTGGCCAGCGTCGCCTCGTCCCGCTCCACCGGGTCGAGGACCGGGCCGGCCGCGGTGTTCCAGCGCTGGGCGACCGCCGAGGCGTCCTCGCCGGTCAGCAACCCCGCAGCCTGCGCTGCCGCGCCCAGTGCCACCAACTCTCTCGCCTCGGGAATCCGCACCGGTCGCCCCGACAGCCGGCGCACGGTCTGCTGCCAGGCGCCGCCCCGCGCCCCGCCGCCGATCAGCAACAGCGGAGCCGAACGGTCCGCCTCCTCGTCGAGGACCAGGTCGAGAGCGCCCAACAGCGCGTGCACGGCACCGTCGTAGGCGGCCTGAAGAAGCTGACCGGCCGTCGTGTCGTGACGCAGGCCGTGCAACAGCCCCGAGGCGTTCGGCAGGTTCGGGGTGCGCTCGCCGTCCAGGTACGGAAGCAGCGTGACACCGGACGTCGGCTCCACGGCCTCGCGGTCGAGACCCAGCAGGGCGGCCAGCCGGTCGACGGCGAGCGTGCAGTTCAGCGTGCAGGCCAGCGGCAGCCAGTCGCCCTGCGCGTCGGCGAAGCCCGCCACCGTGCCGGTCGGATCTGCGGCACGCCGCGTGGAGACGGCGTACACCGTGCCCGACGTGCCCAGACTGAGCACCGGCACCCCGGGACGCAGCCCGAGACCGAGCGCGGCAGCGGCGTTGTCGCCGGTGCCCGGGGCGACCAGGGTGCCCTTGGAGAACGGCAGATCGTGCGGGTCGCGCACGGTGCCCGCCACCTCGCCGGGCCGCACCACGCGGGGCAGCAGCGCGGGATCGAGGCCCACATGCGCGAGGGTCTCCTCGTCGTACGCCTCCGCCCCGGCCGCCCACCAACCGGTGCCGGAGGCATCGCCGCGGTCGGTGGTGCCCTCGCCCGTCAGCCGCTCGGTGAGGTAGTCGTGGGGGAGCCGCACCGCCTTCGTGGCGCGGACCGCCTGCGGCTCATGCTCCGCCAGCCAGGCCCACTTCGTGACCGTGAACGACGCCCCGGGCACGCTCCCGGTGCGCTCCGCCCAGCCCTTCGGGCCGCCCAACTCGTCGATGAGACGGCGGGCCTGCGGTGCCGAACGCACGTCGTTCCACAGCAGCGCCGGGCGGACCGGTTCGCCCCGCGCGTCCAGCGTCACCAGGCCGTGCTGCTGGCCGCCGATCGACACCGCCGCGGCCTCCCGTGCCGCGTCGCCGCACTGGCGCAACGCCTCACCCAGGGCGCCCCACCACTGACGCGGGTCGCTCTCCCGGCCCGCCCCGGTCGTGACGGTGTGCGGTGCCTGGCCACTCGCGACGACCTGACCGGTGGCCGCGTCGACGACGAGCGCCTTGGTGGACTGGGTGGACGTGTCCACGCCGACGACGAGCGGACCCTCGGCTGCTGACATCGGGCTCTCCCTTATTGCGGCTCTGCGGGCTCTGAAGTCTCTGACCTGCTGATTCGAGAACGCTCCGGCCGCACGGACCGGCGCCCCACCCCTTCGGGGACATCGTGTCCCTTCCCAGGGATGCGTCCGCATACTAATTTGTAAACCGCCATGACGAAATAGTCGCAAGCGAGCGAGGAGCCGCCGCATGAGCTACCAGCCCACCCCCGAGGACAGGTTCACCTTCGGCCTGTGGACCGTCGGCTGGCAGGGAAGGGACCCGTTCGGCGACGCCACGCGGCGTGCCCTCGACCCCGTCGAGTCGGTGCAGCGCCTGTCCGAACTCGGCGCCCACGGCGTCACCTTCCACGACGACGACCTGATCCCCTTCGGGGCCTCGGACACCGAGCGCGAGTCGCACATCAAGCGCTTCCGCCAGGCCCTCGACGCGACCGGCATGAAGGTGCCGATGGCGACCACCAACCTGTTCACGCACCCCGTGTTCAAGGACGGCGCCTTCACCGCCAACGACCGTGACGTGCGCCGCTACGCCCTGCGCAAGACGATCCGCAACATCGACCTCGCGGTGGAACTGGGCGCCGAGACCTACGTCGCGTGGGGCGGCCGTGAGGGCTCCGAGTCCGGCGGTGCCAAGGACGTGCGGGCCGCGCTCGACCGCATGAAGGAGGCCTTCGACCTCCTCGGCGAGTACGTGATCTCCCAGGGCTACGACATCCGCTTCGCGATCGAGCCCAAGCCCAACGAGCCGCGCGGCGACATCCTGCTGCCCACCGTCGGCCACGCCCTCGCGTTCATCGAGCGCCTGGAGCGCCCGGAGCTGTACGGCGTCAACCCCGAGGTCGGCCACGAGCAGATGGCCGGGCTCAACTTCCCGCACGGCATCGCGCAGGCCCTGTGGGCGGGCAAGCTCTTCCACATCGACCTGAACGGCCAGTCCGGCATCAAGTACGACCAGGACCTGCGGTTCGGCGCCGGTGATCTCAGGGCGGCGTTCTGGCTCGTCGACCTTCTGGAGACCGCCGGATACGCGGGCCCGCGCCACTTCGACTTCAAGCCGCCGCGGACCGAGGACCTCGACGGGGTGTGGGCGTCGGCCGCCGGATGCATGCGCAACTACCTCATCCTCAAGGACCGCGCCGCGTCCTTCCGCGCCGACCCGGAGGTGCAGGAGGCCCTGCGCGCCTCGCGCCTGGACCAGCTCGTCCAGCCGACCGCCGAGGACGGCCTTGAGGGCCTGCTCGCCGACACGGCCTCCTTCGAGGGCTTCGACATCGAGGCCGCCGGTGCCCGTGGAATGGCCTTCGAGCACCTCGACCAGCTGGCCATGGACCACCTGCTGGGAGCTCGCGGCTGAGCCTCCACGCACGCGTGCGCCGCGTCCCCGTCAAGGTGACGGGGACGCGGCGCACGTCGTGGGACAACTCCCGCACGGCCTCGGACCGCACGGCCGACGGACTGTGACGACCGTCAGATGCGGTGCGGAAGCCGCACGTAGGTCACGGACGTCTCGATGCCGCTGTCGACCAGGCGGCCCTGCGCGTCGAACGCCTCCGCGCCGTCCGTCATACCGAAGTCGTTGTCGTTGATCAGGGCGAGCGTGTCGCCGTCTACGCGCGCGATGCCCTCGATCTTCCCGGGCACGCCCTTCACCTTGCCGAGGTCGACGACCAGCCGCTTGCGCAGCACCGGCACACCCGACGCCGCCGGGTCGGCCAACTGCTCAAGGGACGGTGACGTGGTGGCGTCGTCGTACCGGCCGCCGAGGATGTTCGACCGCCGGTCCAGCTCGACGACCTGGAGCCGGGCCGCCTTGTCGGTGCGCTCCTCGACGAGCAGGCGGTCGCCGCCCACTGCGACCACGGAGGAGATCTTCAGCTCGGAGGTGTCGTCCTCGCTCGGGTCCACCACGTTCACCGGGTCGAAGCGGTACGCGTACTCGGCGGTGACCGCCTTCTTCCTCGGCGAGAAACGCAGCAGCCGGGTGGTGAGCGACCCCTCACCGGCATCCTCGTCCGGCAGGGACAGCGGGCTCTGCATCGCGATCACCAGGTCGCCGCCGGGCAGTTGGGCGAGCCCCTCGAATCCACGGTTGATCTTCCGGTGCAGCAGAACGGCGGGCAGCGCCTCGACGACGGGGTAGTCCGCGCCCGTCGGACCCAGCCCCTTGGGCACGTACCGCGTGAGCACCTTCCCGCGCGCGGAGACGTGCACCAGAGAAGGCCCGTACTCGTCGACGAGCCAGAAGGTCCCGTCCGCCGCCCGGACGATGCCCTCCGTGTCCAACCCGTTCGGGTTGTACGACAACGGTGTCTTGGCGTCGTAGGAGTAGGGCGCCTCGTCGCGCCCTTCCTGGTTCGACAGCCCGGTGACCGCCTTGCCGGAGGCGGTGGTGATCGGGATCGCGTCGAGCACCTTCACGGTGTCGCCCGAGACCCGGATCTTCACGATCGCCGGGTCGAAGCCCGGCACCGGGAACGTGCGCCGCTTCGTTCCGGACACCTTGATCTGGCCGTTGGGGCCACGGTCGGTGACGGTCCAGAACTCGTTCTTGCGACCCGTCGGGTAGATGTCGCTGCCGATACCGCCGAGGTCGACGCCCCGGTCGTTGTCCACCGTCGAGGGCAGCAGCGCGTTGCTGAACGGGCCGAGCGGGATGTCGCCGAGCGTGGCGGTCCCCGTGACGTGCGCGTCCCGGGAGGCGGCGCTCGCCTCCGGGCCGGCCGCCACGAGGGCCGCGATCACCGCCAGCGGGACGCCCGTTGCGACGGCGCGTCTGACGTGGTGCCGGCCGGTGGCGTGCGGGGACATCGGACCTCCTGAAGGGCAAGTGCGGGGACAGCGTCCAGGCTTGGGCCCAGGGACGAATACCCGGCAGCCCCTGGATGAACGCAGGGCGTCGGCTGTCCGAGCACCCGGACATCGCCCTCCACGGGCCTCAGAGGGCCTCCTTACCGAACGGCACGCCGCACCCCGCCAGCGCGGTCGCCGGGTCCCTCGACGGCCCGCTCGCGGGCAGCCAGCGACCACGCTCCTTGCGGTAGGGCCACCAGCGTCCGTCCCGGCCCAGCCGGAGCTGTGCGTCGCCGCCGACGACCGTCCACCGGTTCCCGCCTGCCCGCAGCGAAGGCCTCTCGGCGGGCTCCCACGCCGCGTCCAGCGCGGCACGCGCGCGTGCGAGCCGCTCGCCGGAGACGGACCACTCCTCGTCCCACACGGACAACGCGTCGACGCCACCCGTCAGCCAGGCCCGCACCGCTCCCGCCAGCGCCTCCGGACTCCGGCCGGACCCCTGCGCGAGCCGTGTCAGCACCAGCCCGTCCGAGACCCCGGACGCCAACCGCACCGCATCCTGGGCGATCGTCAACTCCTCGCGCGCGAAGGCGTCTTCCCGAAGAGCCTCCACGAGCAGCCGACGCGCCTCTATCGCCGTCAGGGCCGCCAAGTGGCGCAGACCTGCCGGGTCGATGCCGGGGGCGGGCGGAGTCTCGCTGTCGAAGGACGGCGGTGTGCCCGGCTCCGACGGCAGTTCAGGCAGCGCGGGCAACGGCGGCAGGAGAGCGCCGGTCGCGTAGGCCTCGGCGGCATCGACGCCCTCGGGCGTGGACGACACCGGCGTCGGGACCGTGCTGCGGGCCTGGAGGGCGTCCAAGAGGGCGCGTTCGCTGCGGCCACGCATCAACAGCAGGGCGAAGGAATCCTCGTCCAGGAGGCTGGCCATCTGGTAGCAGAGGGCTGTCGTGTGCGCACAGTGGTCCCACGCCCCACAGTCGCACTCCGGCTCCAGATCACCGATACCGGGCAGCAGTTCGACACCCGCCGACTGCGCGTCCTCCACCAGATGCGGAGGCATCTCCCGGTCCAGCAGCGCCGCGACATGCCCGGCCCGCTCCACGGACATCGCGAGGAACCGGTCCCACTGCTCGTCCGACAACTCCGCCAACAGGACGTCGGCCCGATGCGTCGCACCGTCGGCGCTCCGGACCACCGCCGTGATACGCCCGGGACGCACCGACACCGCGCCCACGCCGCCCGCGCGCGCGTGGCGACGTCCCGCCTTCACCTGCTTGAGATCCAGCGCCGAGTCCTCCAGGGCCTTCAGCCAGGCCCGACCCCACCACGTCCGTGCCCCGCCCCGCTCACGCCCGGGCGGCAAAGCGGCGAACGTCCGCTCCAGGTCACCGTCGTCGCTCATCGTGCTCCCCCTCGCAGTTCGACCAGGTCGGCCAGTTCCACGTCCGTCAGTTCCGTCAACGCTCCTTCGCCGGAGCCCAGGACCGAATCCGCCAACTCCCGCTTGCGACCGAGCATCTCGGCGATGCGATCCTCGACGGTCCCCTCGGCGATCAGCCGGTGCACCTGAACGGGCCTCGTCTGGCCGATGCGATAGGCACGATCGGTGGCCTGCGCCTCGACCGCCGGGTTCCACCAGCGGTCGTAGTGCACGACATGCTCGGCCCGCGTCAGGTTCAAGCCCGTACCCGCCGCCTTCAACGACAGCAGGAAGACCGGGACCTCACCGTCCTGGAAGCGCCGCACCATCGACTCGCGCACCGCGACGGGCGTCCCGCCGTGCAGGAACTGCGTGTCCACGCCGCGTGCCGCGAGATGCCGCTCCAGAAGCCGCGCCATCTGCACGTACTGGGTGAACACCAGAACGCTCGCCCCCTCGGAGAGGATCGTGTCGAGCAGTTCGTCGAGAAGCTCCAGCTTCCCCGAGCACCCGGCGATCCTCGGCCGCTCCTCCTTGAGGAACTGCGCCGGGTGGTTGCAGATCTGCTTCAGCCCCGTCAGCAGCTTCATGACCAGCCCACGCCGCGCCATGGAGCCGCTCCCCGAGATCTCCGCGAGCGTCTCGCGCACCACCGCCTCATACAGAGCCGCCTGTTCGGCAGTCAGGGACACCGCACGATCCGTCTCGGTCTTCGGCGGCAACTCCGGTGCGATCCCCGGGTCCGCCTTCCGGCGGCGCAGCAGAAACGGCCCCACCAGCCGGGAGAGCCGCTCCGCCGCCGCCGGATCACGGCTGCCCTCGACAGCGTGCGCATAACGCGCCCGGAAGGTACCGAGGCGCCCCAGCAGCCCCGGAGTCGTCCAGTCGAGGATCGCCCACAGCTCCGACAGATTGTTCTCCACCGGAGTACCGGTGAGCGCCACGCGCGCGCGTGCCCCGATGGAACGCAGCCGGCGTGCCGTCTCCGAGTACGGGTTCTTCACGTGCTGCGCCTCGTCCGCCACGACCATGCCCCACATCGCTCGGCCGAGCCGGTCCGCGTCGAGGCGCATCGTCCCGTACGTCGTGAGCACGAACTCCCCGTCGGCCAGGGCGTCCAGATCGCGCCGCGCCCCGTGGAAGCGGCGCACACGCGTGCCCGGCGCGAACCTCTCGATCTCGCGCTGCCAGTTGCCCATCAGCGACGTCGGGCACACCACGAGCGTCGGACCGGCCGTCGCCACGTCACTCTGCCGGTGCAGATGCAGCGCGATGAGCGTGATCGTCTTACCGAGGCCCATGTCGTCGGCGAGACAGCACCCGAGCCCCAAGGACGTCATCCCGGCCAGCCAGTTCAGGCCGCGACGCTGGTAGTCGCGCAGGGTCGCGGCGAGCGCGGCGGGCTGGGCCACCGGCTCCTGCGCCTCGGGTGCCGCGAGCCGCTCCCGCAGGGCCGCCAGCCAGCCCGTGGGCTGCACCTCGACCCGCAGGCCGTCCACCTCGGCGGAACCCGTCAGAGCGGCACCGAGCGCGTCCAGAGGCGTGACCTTGCGGTCCTGCCGGGTGCGGGCCCGACGGACGGCTTCCGGGTCGATGAGGACCCATTGGTCGCGCAGGCGTACGACGGGCCGGTCTGCCTCCGCCAGCCGATCCAGCTCCGCGCGCGTGAGCTGCTGGTCGCCCAACGCGAACCGCCAGTCGAAGGCGAGCAACGCGTCGGCGGACAGGAACGACGGCAGTCCCGACGCCGACCGGCGCGCCTCCGACTCGTCGTCCGGCGGGCCGATCACCGCGCGCGTGGTCAGCTCACGCGCCAGCCCCCGGGGCCAGTGCACGTCGACACCGGCCGCCGCGAGGGCACGGGCGCCCGCACCGAGCAGCTCGACGATCTCGTCGTCGGCGAGGTCGAGGGAGTCCGGCACACCGGCGGACAACAACGGCGTGAGCGTCGGCCAGGCCCGGACCGCGCGACGCAGCGCCAGCAGAACGTCCCTCCGCGCGCGTGGCCCGAAGCCGGCACCCGCGTCCCCGGACCAGATCTCGACGGCGTCCGTCACCAGCGCCGGATCACCGACGGCGTGCACTTGAAGCACGGCCCGGAACGCCACCGGTGCGCCCTCCTGCGTGGCCTCCGTGAGACCGGTCGCCTCGACCCGCAGCGAGAGCCGTACGCCGGCGTCGTGACCCGCTGCCACCTCGGCGGCCCACGCCCGTTGCTCCGGCAGGTGCCGGGGTTCCCGGGCGGCGTAGGCGGGGCCGCCCGTCACGAGCGGCGCGGCGGGGGAGCGGGGCAGGGTGTCGGCCACGGCGTCCAGGAACGCGCGCAGCAGCCGCTCGGGGTCGGGCAACCGCAGGGGCGTCGTGTCGTCGAGGGGCGCGGCGTGGCCCTGCGGGGGCAGCGCGGCGGCCAGCTCGCGGACGCGGTCGAGATCCGCCGACGGCAGCGGGCCGACCCGCCAGGCGTCGTGGTCGCCTATGGACAGCCCGGGCAGCAGCAGCCCCCGTGCCACGAGTTGTAGGGCCAGCACGGCGGCCGTTCCCCAGAAGGCGGTTGCCGGGTGGGCCTGCGCATCGGCACGCGCACGCGTGAGCACCGGCAGCGCCTCCCGCACCGGGAGCACGACGGCCGGAACGTTGACCAACGTGACATCGTCGCCGTCGGGCAGGGCGACCGCGAGGTCCTGAACGGAGCCGATGGTGACGGACGGCGGGGCGGTGCCGTCGGGTCGCCAGAAGGCGACGGTGCCCGCGCGGGCCGGGTCGCCCGGGGTGAAGACAGCGCAGCAGCGGGCCAGTTCGGAGATCTCGGAGGGTGTTGCCGAAGGAATCCTCTGCACGGAGATGCCGCATTCCTCAAATTTGACTACTGGGTTGGAGCCGCCGAGGGTACAGCACCCGAGCGCCTCGGTGACGCGACCGGCCCGGTGACCTGAACCGCCCGCTGAGGTGACGGCCCGGACGTCTGGGCCGAGGTCCAGTGGGGGAGGACCATGTAAGGGACGACTAGGGGTCGCACATCAGGGATGTCTCAGGGTCGCCGTTCGGAACCGTGCGTGGCGCGGAGCCGTTTTCAGGACAGAGAGCGGCCGTGGCCGCGGAGGAGGCGACACACATGTCGAGGAACGCGAAGATCGCAGTGGGTGGAGTGGCCGTCGGATTGATTCTGTTGATCTGGCTGCCGTGGTGGGCGGCGCTCCTGATAGTCCTGGGGGTACCGGCCGCCGCCTACCTCACCCTGGACCCCTCCCAGAGGCGCAGGCTGCGCCGGATCAACCGTAAGGAACTGCGCTGAAGCACCCGCGCGGGGGAGAGGCCCGGCGCTGTCAGAGGGGTCGGACGGCTATCTTGTCGAGCGCTTCCAGGAGGCTCGGCAGTTTTGGTCCCCGGCCCACCGGCAGCACCTCGCCGGGTTCCTCGTCCAGCAGGATGAACGCGATGTCGTCGGTCCTGGCCACCAGCGACCAGCCAGGGCCGTCGGCGCGCAGGGTCCGCGCGTCACCCGGTGCGAAGGAGGAGCGGACACGACCGAGAGGCGGCGGCGTATCCACGTACGCGCGCGCCTCGGCCAGGACACGCCGGATGCCGCTGCGGCCACCGCTCGCCTGGGCCTGGTTCTCGGCGTCCTCCGAGTCCTCGGGGCCGTTGTCGCTCTGCCCGGTCCCGTCGCTCACATCGGGCTCGGCCGCCGGAGTACCGGGCTCGTCGATCTGCTCCCGCCACAAGGCCCACTGGAGGGCGATCTCGTCAGCGCCCAGGCGCCGCTGGGCCGGTCCCCAGGTCGAGGTGTCCGGAGGCGCAAGCGCCGGACCGTCCGCGACGGCCGGGCCCGGATCGTGCGGCGCGGGGACGCCCGGGGCCGCGACGGCGACCGCGAGAGGCCAGCCGGGCAGCGCGGCGACGACCGTGCGCTCGTCGGGCGACAGATCGTGCTCCATGCCGCAGTCCCAGGAGGCTATGGCGACGGCGACCAGGGAGACATCGTCGACGACGACCGTCCACCGGGCCCCGTCCCCGTCCTGGCCCAGCACCAGGCCGTATCCATCGACGAGCGGCGCGAGGCCCAGCGCCGCACAGGCCTCCAGATAGTCGTCGCCCAGCACGCTCGGGAACTGCGCCGGTGTCAGGAGCACCGCCGTGAGCACATAGAGCGCGTCGTCCTCGGCGGCGACGGTGCCCTCGTCCGTCCCGGCCATCCCAGCCTCCCCATCGGTTCGTCCAACGGCGCGCACCCTAATGCGCGGGCGAGCACCTTGTCACGACGCCCAGGCTCACCCGGAGCTGCGGTGATCCTCCTGGACGGGGCGAACCAGCCATCGGCTGACCGGACTTCACACTCTCGCCAGCCTGGGACGGGGGCGGGCCACGGTCCACGGTGACTCGTCGTAATCCCGCGCGAGGGCGATGACAGCCCTGCACGCCACCTCGTCGCCCCCGAAAGACCGCGCCTGCGAGGGCACTTGGGCTGTCGCCTCGTCGCCGGTGCTGATAGCTCTCCGCGCACGCCGAGACGTACACAGAGGCAGCCTCGAAAAGATGGTGTGCACGTTGGCCGCGACCGGCCTTCGTGGGCCTCGTCCATGCCGTCCACGCGTGCGTTGTGCGTGGCCGTGCCGTCCGCTCTCTCCTCATGCCTCGCGAACAGCCAGTGCCAGGAACCGGGCGTCCTCGTCCACGTACGACGTCATCCGCCAGCCGGAACCGGCCAGCAGCGGCCGGAGGTTGGGCTCCGCGCGCAGGTCGTCCGGGGTGATCTGTCGGCCCTGACGCGCGGCGAGCGCCGCCCGGCCGATCGGATGGAACAACGCGAGCGAGCCACCGGGATGTACCACCCGCGCCAACTCCCGCAGATTTTCCGCCGGATGCGGCAGATGAGCGATGAGACCGGCCGCGAACACCGCGTCGAGCGATCCCGACCGCAACGGCAGCGCGGCCACGTCGGCCAGCAGCAACCGCCCGTCCCCGTCCCGTCCGGCCCGGACGGCGGCCAGGAGCATCTCCGGGGTCAGATCGACGCCGACGACCACCCCCGAATCCCCCACCGCCGCACGCAACGGCGACAGCGCCCGCCCGGTGCCGCAGCCCGCGTCGAGCACCCGGTCACCCTCACGAAGCCCCAGGTCGGCCACCGCACCGGCGTAGGCCGGGCCGTCGTCGGGGAACCGGCGGTCCCAGTCGGCCGCGCGGACGGCGAAGAACTCCTGGACGTGCGTGTGGTCGTCGCTCATGCCCCGCATGATCCCGCACCGGCAGCGGGACGCGACGGCTTCCGGCGGCACACGCCCCTCCCGTCGCCGCACGCCCCTGCCCGCCGTGGGTCAGCCGGCGATCGCCTTCTGCGCGAGAACCTTCTCGATCCTGACCCGGACGAGCAGTTCACCCGGTACCCCGTTGCGGGCCCCGAACTCCTCGGCGCGATCCTCACCCATGTACCGACCGGCGATCCGGGCGGACCAGTACGTCAACTCGTCCAGATCCTCCGAGACCGTGGCCCGGCCGCGCACCACCACGTAGTCGAAGGGCGGCCGGTCGTCGTCCACGCACAGGGCGACCCGGCCGTCACGGACCAGATTTCGCCCCTTCACGCTGGTGGCGCCCGTGTTGAACACGATGTCGTCCCCGTCGAGCAGAAACCAGATCGGGGTCACATGCGGGCTGCCGTCCGCCCGAACGGTCGACAACTTCGCGGTGCGGGTGCCCTCGGAGAGGAAGGCCCGCCATTCCTCGTCGGTCATCTTCTGTGCCATGGCTTTCATCCTCCTTGTCCGCGCACCCGTTGTGGGGAAGGCTGGCGAACAGATCCTCCAGCCAGGGGGAGTCGTCACACGGGGAGACACAGAGACAATGGGGCACAACCAGGGACTCGGCTGGCTGCTGGACGATCTGACGGAGCGCGTCGAACACGTGCGCCACGCACTGGTGCTGTCCAACGACGGACTGGTCACCGGGGCGAGCACGGGTCTGCGGCGCGAGGACGCGGAGCACCTCGCCGCTGTCTCCTCCGGACTCCACAGCCTCGCCAAGGGGTCCGGCCGCCACTTCGGAGCGGGCGCGGTACGACAGACCATGATCGAATTCGATGACGCGGTGCTGTTCGTCACCGCGGCCGGAGCGGGCAGCTGCCTGTGCGTGTTCAGCGGCGCGCAAGCGGACATCGGCCAGATCGCCTACGAGATGACCCTGCTCGTCAACCGGGTCGGCGAACACCTCGGAGTCGAAGCACGCGAGCCCGAACGGGCCCGCTCCGCAGACTCCTGACCTGCGACTTCGTCATCCCCCATCGAGTTATCCACAGGCTGCCACGAGATGCGCGAAAGCGGCTACGGTTTTTTTCCGAGGCCGCGCGAACGGCGCGGACACGTACTCCACGGGGGAGAGCGACCATGTCCGACACGACTGTCACGACACCGCAGGGACCGACCTTCACGCCCAGCCGGGCGGCACGGGAACTGGAGATCAGGCGCGGCGAGTTCGACCTCGCCGTGCGTCTCGGGCACGTCAGGACCGTCCCTGACGAAGGAGGCGGTGGCCGGCGGGTCACCTGCGCCGAGCTCGACCGGCTGCGTGCGCAGACCGGGTTCCCCGAGGTACTGCGCACCCGCGTCCACACCGTGGGCACGAAAGAAGCCGCGGAGCTGCTGGACGTGCCGCCCGGCAGGTTCACCCGCCTGGCCCGGCTGGGCGTGCTGGTGCCCGTCACCTTCTACCTCAACCGGTACCGAGCGGTCGTCTGGCGCTATCTGGCAGAAGAACTACGCCAGTTCGCCGCCGCCGACGACAACAGGCCACTCCTGACCGCGCGTACCCCGTCGGGGCTGCGAGAGCAACTGGACGAGGGACTCGACCTGCGAGCCCGGAACTGGCGGGGGCGGCAGCTCGGATTCCTGCTGCGGGAGGCGGACGGCCATCCCTGGGCCCGTGCCGCGGCCGTGGCGTCCCTGCTCGACCTGGTCCAGGTCGCGGAGATCGTGCCGGACCCCTACGAGCGCGCCCAACTCGCACGGTTCCGGCCCCGGCCCATGGTCCACGGCACACCCGGTTCGCCCACCGCGCAACTGGCCGAACGGATCGCGACAGCCGTCGAACCGGACGAGATCGGCTGGCTGCGGGCCGACCTGGCGCAGGCCGTCGACGAGGCCCGCGCCCAGCAGCCCGCACCCCGCCCGACACCGAAACCCACCGCCCCGCTCCCGACCCCGGCGCCCGCTGCCGAACCGACGCCCTCTCCCGCACCCTGGACCGGGGGACGCCACCGACAGGAGCCACGGCACGCACGCGGCCTGCTGAGCCGACTGCGTCGCACGAACCGACGGCTCGCGGAGTGCCGGACCGGGGAACCCGGCGCCTGACCTACAGGGCCCGGAACAGCCCCTCCTGGACCACGGACACCAGCAACTGCCCCTCCAGGTCGTAGATCCGCCCCCGGGCCAGACCACGACCACCCGTGGCGATCGGCGACTCCTGGTCGTACAGGAACCACTCGTCCGCGCGGAACGGACGGTGGAACCACATCGCGTGGTCCAGCGACGCCAGATCGAAGCTCCGCGGACCCCACAGCGGCTCGACGGGGATACGGACGGCGTCCAGCAGAGTCATGTCGCTGGCGTAGGTCAGCGCGCAGGTGTGCACGAGCGGATCGTCGCCGAGCGGCCCCACCGCGCGCATCCACACGGCACTGCGCGGCTCCGCACCGCTGATCTCCTCGGCGCTCCAGCGCAGCCGGTCCACATAGCGGATGTCGAAGGGCTGACGGCGCGCCATCCGCTCCAACTGCTCGGGGAGCTCGCCCAGATGCTCCTTGACCTCGTCCATCACCGTCGGCAGGGACTCCGGGTCCGGAACCTTGCGGGCCGGCGGCAGCTGGTGTTCGAACGACCCCGACTCAGGCTTGTGGAAGGAGGCGGTGAGATTGAAGATCGTGCGGCCCTGCTGCACGCCGGTGACCCGGCGAGTGGTGAACGACCTGCCGTCCCGCACCCGTTCGACCTGGTACACGATGGGCACACCGGGCCGACCCGGGCGCAGGAAATACGCGTGCAGCGAGTGCACCGGGCGGTCGCCCTCCGTGGTGCGGCCGGCGGCGACCAGCGCCTGGCCCGCCACCTGGCCGCCGAAGACCCGCTGGAGGGACTCCTGCGGGCTGCGGCCACGGAAGATGTTGACCTCGATCTGCTCCAGGTCGAGCAGGTCGACCAGTCTCTCGGCCGGGTTCGTCATGCGGGGAATTCTCCTTGGTTCACAGCTGACCGACGTCGGTGACCCGGACGACCGCACGGCCCTCCGCGTCGGAGGCCGCGAGATCGACCTCCGCGCTGATGCCCCAGTCGTGGTCGTCGTTCGGGTCGTCGAAGATCTGCCGGACGCGCCAGATGCCGTTCTGCGGCTCCTCCTGGATCACCAGCAGTTTGGGACCACGGGCATCGGGGCCGGTCCCGAGGTCCTCGTACTCGTCCCAGTACGTGTCCATCGCCTCGCCCCAGGCGTCGGCGTCCCACCCGGACTCGGCGTCCAACTCGCCCAGCGCGTCGACCTGGTCCAGAGCGGCCAGTTCGACGCGTCGGAACAGGGCGTTGCGGACCAGGACGCGGAAGGCACGCGTGTTGGTGGTGACCGGCTTGACCTCGTCGGCCTTCTCCTGGGCCTGCTCGGCGGTCATCACCTCCGGGTTGGCGAGCTGCTCCCACTCGTCCAACAGGCTGGAGTCGACCTGGCGCACCATCTCGCCCAGCCACTCGATCAGATCCTGGAGGTCCTCCGACTTGAGGTCGTCCGGGACGGTGTGGTCGAGCGCCTTGTACGCCCCGGCCAGGTAGCGCAGCACGATGCCCTCGGTACGCGCCAGCTCGTACAGGGACACCAACTCGGTGAAGGACAGGGCCCGTTCGTACATGTCGCGGACGACGGACTTCGGCGACAGCGGATGGTCGCCCACCCACGGGTGGCTGGTGCGGTACGTGTTGTAGGCGTGGAAGAGCAGCTCCTCCTGCGGCTTCGGGTAGGTGATGTCCTGGAGCCGCTCCATCCGCTCCTCGTACTCGACACCGTCCGACTTCATCAGGGCCACGGCCTCACCGCGCGCCTTGTTCTGCTGGGCGGCGAGGATCTGCCGGGGGTCGTCCAGCGTGGACTCGACGACGGAGACCATGTCCAGCGCGTAGGAAGGGGATTCCGGGGTGAGGAGTTCGAACGCGGCGAGGGCGAACGTGGACAGCGGCTGGTTGAGCGCGAAGTCCTGCTGGAGGTCCACCGTGAGGCGGACGATGCGGCCCGTGGCATCGGGTTCGTCGAGCTTCTCGACGATGCCGCCGGCCAGCAGCGAACGGTAGATGGCGATCGCGCGCCGGATGTGCCGCAGCTGCTGCCTGCGCGGCTCGTGGTTGTCCTCCAGCAGATGCCGCATCGCGTCGAAGGCGTTGCCCGGGCGGGCGATCACGGACAGCAGCATCGTGTGCGTCACCCGGAAACGGGACGTCAGCGGTTCCGGCTCGGAGCCGATGAGCTTCTCGAAGGTGCTCTCCGTCCAGCTGACGAAGCCCTCCGGCGCCTTTTTGCGCACCACCTTGCGGCGCTTCTTGGGGTCGTCCCCCGCCTTGTTGAGCGCCTTCTCGTTCTCGATCACATGCTCGGGAGCCTGGGCGACGACGAACCCGGCGGTGTCGAACCCGGCCCGGCCCGCCCGGCCGGCGATCTGGTGGAACTCACGGGCGCGCAGGGTGCGGACACGGTTGCCGTCGTACTTGGTCAGCGCCGTGAACAGCACGGTCCGGATAGGGACGTTGACGCCCACACCGAGGGTGTCCGTACCGCAGATGACCTTCAACAGGCCGGCCTGCGCGAGCTTCTCCACCAACCGCCGGTACTTGGGCAGCATGCCCGCGTGATGGACGCCGATCCCGTGCCGGACGTAACGGGACAGGTTCTGGCCGAACTTGGTGGTGAAACGGAAGTTGCCGATCAGCTCGGCGATCCGGTCCTTCTCCTCCCGCGAGCACATGTTGATGCTCATCAGCGCCTGGGCCCGCTCCACGGCCTGCGCCTGGGTGAAGTGGACGATGTAGACGGGCGCCTGTTTCGTCTGGAGCAGCTCGGTGAGGGTGTCGGTGAGCGGGGTGAACCGGTACTCGTAGGACAGCGGCACCGGCCGGGTCGCCGAACGCACCACCGAGGTCGGCCGCCCGGTGCGCCGGGTGAGGTCCTTCTCGAACATGGCGACGTCGCCGAGGGTGGCGGACATCAGGATGAACTGAGCCTGGGGCAGTTCCAGCAGCGGGATCTGCCAGGCCCAGCCACGGTCCGGCTCCGCGTAGAAGTGGAACTCGTCCATCACGACCTGGCCGACGTCCGCGTTCTTGCCGTCGCGCAGCGCGATCGACGCGAGCACCTCGGCGGTGCAGCAGATCACGGGCGCGTCCGCGTTGACGGACGCGTCGCCGGTCAGCATGCCGACGTTCTCCGTGCCGAACATCTTGCACAGCTCGAAGAACTTCTCCGAGACCAGCGCCTTGATCGGAGCCGTGTAGAAAGTGACCTCGTCCCGGGCCAGCGCGGCGAAGTGCGCGCCCGCCGCGATCATGCTCTTGCCGGAGCCGGTGGGCGTCGACACGATCACGTTCGCACCGGAGACCACCTCGATCAACGCCTCCTCCTGATGGGGGTAGAGCGTGAGACCGCGCTCCTGGGCCCACGACTCGAAGGCTTCGTAGAGGGCGTCGGGGTCGGCGGTGGGAGGCAGCTGATCGATGAGGGTCACACACCCATCTTGCCTGGCCGCCACCGTCCCCGGGGAATCGGATGCTCGCCCGAAGATCATGCCCGATACCCTGGGTCGCCGACGGAGCATCAGCACGCCCGGTCAACTGGACAGCGGCACAAGAGGAATGGGGCGGACAAGCGCCATGATGGGACCAGCACACTCACTGTCGGGCGCGGCGGCGTGGCTCGGTGTCGGAGCCGCGGCTGCCGCGACCGGGCACCCGATGCCGTGGCCGGTCCTCCTGGTCGGAGCCCTGATCTGCGCGGGCGCCGCGCTCGCCCCGGACCTCGATCACAAGGCGGCCACCATCTCCCGGGCCTTCGGACCCGTCTCCCGATGGCTGTGCGAGATCGTCGACAAACTCTCCTACGCCGTCTACAAGGCGACGCGCAAGCCCGCCGATCCCCGTCGTTCGGGCGGCCACCGCACGCTCACCCACACCTGGCTGTGGGCGGTCATGATCGGTGCGGGGACATCGTTCGCGGCGATAACCGGCGGCCGCTGGACGGTGCTGGGCATCCTCTTCGTGCACATGGTGCTGGCCATCGAAGGCCTGCTGTGGCGGGCGGCACGCGGGTCCAGCAGCGACGTCCTGGTGTGGCTGCTGGCGGCGACGAGCGCGTGGATTCTCGCCGGCATCCTGGACGAACCGGGCAACGGCTCGCACTGGCTGTTCACCGACCCGGGCCAGCAGTACATGTGGCTGGGCCTGCCGATCGTGCTGGGCGCCCTGGTGCACGACCTCGGCGACGCGCTGACCGTCTCCGGCTGCCCGGTCCTGTGGCCGATCCCGGTCGGACGCAAGCGCTGGTACCCGATCGGCCCGCCGAAGGCCATGCGCTTCCGGGCGGGCAGCTGGGTGGAGCTGAAGGTCCTCATGCCGGTGTTCATGCTGCTCGGCGGAGTCGGCTGCGCGGCGGCACTGAACTTCATCTGAGGGACACCCGCCCCGCGACGGACGGACCGGACCGCGCCCCCGCCACCCGCCCCGGCGAACCAACGGGCACGGTCCGGACCACCGCCCGCACCGGCGGGTCAGCCCGTACCGGCGGTGCCTTGGCCGGTTCCGTCGCCGTACCGTCGTTCGAACTGTGCGATACGGCCTTCCGCGTCCACCGTCCGGGCCTTGCCCGTGTAGAAGGGGTGGCTCTCCGAGGAGATCTCCACGTCCACCACCGGGTAGGTCTCGCCGTCGTCCCACTCGATGGTCCGGTCGCTGGTCGCGGTGGACCGGGTCAGGAAGGCGTAGCCCGCGGCACGGTCACGGAAGACGACCGGACGGTACTCGGGGTGCTTGTCCTGCTGCATGTGGACTCCTTGTCAGCCGGACAGGGCGTCCTCGTCGACGATGTGCATCGCGGCCTCCTCGGCGGAGGCCGCGGCACCGTCGATGCCCACGTCCGTGGCGATCAACGCGCTCTCCTCGTCCTCGTGGGCTCCCTCGTCGGGAGCGACGAGACGACCGGAACGGGCGGCGCCGACCTCGTTGTCGAGGAGTTCGCCGTCGGTGCCGTCGCAGTCGCCGAGACCGTCACCGTCCTGGGTGAGAAGGTCCGGCCGCTCCTCGGCGAGACGCTGGTCCAGGGACTCGCCCCGGTGTCCTTCGGCGGCTGTCACACCGTCGTGTTCGACCGCCCACGGCTTCTCGGGCGGGGACCAGCCCCGGTCGAGAGGGTCGCCGACACCGTCACTGTCCAGGGTGTCCTCGGCGTCGAGCAGCCCCGCGTCGTCCTGTACCTCGGACCCGTCGGGCTGGTAGACGTCGTCTCCCCATCCGTCGGCGCTGTTCACGGGTACCTCCCAGTGGTGGGGACAGGCCCACTCCCACCACGGTGGGAGAGCACTCCCCGAGCCGGTGCCGCTCTCCAGCCTTCCACCCCTTTTCGGGACCGCGCAACGCCACAGCACCAGGGCAGGGGACGCGGCGGGTCCCCGCACGCGCGGACCCGAACGCCCTCGGGCAGGGGGCGCGGGGCCGGAAACCGGGGCGGGGACCGCCGTACGACGGTCCCCGACCCCCTGATCGACGGGTGGGCCGAGCGAGGAACGGCGTGCCACCGACGCCCCGCGCCACCGGCCCGTCCGTACCCCAGCTCACCCGTGCCAGGACCGCCACAGGGCCGCGTACGCGCCGTCCGCCGCGACCAGGTCGTCATGGCCGCCCAGCTCGGTGATGCGGCCGTTCTCCACGACGGCGATGATGTCCGCGTCATGAGCGGTGTGCAGCCGGTGGGCGATGGCGACGACGGTACGGCCGTCCAGGACACGGGCCAGGGACCGTTCCAGATGCCGGGCCGCGCGTGGGTCGAGCAGCGAGGTCGCCTCGTCCAGGACCAGCGTGTGCGGGTCGGCGAGGACCAGGCGGGCCAGCGCGATCTGCTGGGCCTGCGCTGGAGTGAGCGCGAGGCCGCCCGAGCCGACCTCCGTGTCCAACCTGTCGTCCAGCGCCCGGGCCCAGCCGTCGGCGTCGACCGCGCCCAGCGCCGCCCACAGCTCGGCGTCCTCGGCGCCGGTCCTGGCCAGCAGCAGGTTGTCGCGCAGGGAGCCGACGAAGACGTGGTGCTCCTGGTTGACGAGGGCCACATGGGAGCGGACCCGCTCGGCCGGCATCCGGGAGAGCTCGGCGCCGCCGAGGGTGATCCGGCCGTCCCGGGGTGCGTAGATCCCGGCGAGCAGCCTGCCCAACGTGGACTTGCCCGCGCCGGACGGGCCGACCAGGGCGAGACGGGTGCCCGGGGCGACCGTCAGCGAGACCTCGCGCAGCACGTCGACGCCCTCGCGGTAGCCGAAATGCACCCCGTCCGCACGCACATCCCGGCCCTCGGGAGTCACCGATGCGTCACCGGCGGCCGGCTCGATGTCCCGGACCCCGACGAGGCGGGCCAGCGACACCTGCGCCACCTGAAGCTCGTCGTACCAGCGCAGGATGATCCCGACCGGGTCGACGAGCATCTGCGCGATCAACGCGCCCGTCGTCAACTGGCCGACGTCGATCCAGCCCTGGAGGACGAAGACCCCGCCGATCATGAGGACCGACGCGAGGATGCTGACGTGGGTGATGTTGATGAAGGGGAACAGGACCGACCGGAGCCAGAGGGTGTACCGCTCCCACGCGGTCCACTCGGCGATCCGCTGTTCCGAGAGTTCGATACGGCGGTCGCCGAGCCGGTGGGCCTCGATGGTGCGGCCGGCGTCCACGGTCTCCGCGAGCGCGGCGGCCACGGACGCGTACCCGGCGGCCTCCGAACGGTAGGCGGAGGGCGCCCGCCGGAAGTACCAGCGGCAGCCGACGAGGAGCAGCGGCAGCGCGAGCAGCACGGCGGCGGCCAGCGGCGGAGCCGTGACGACGAGCCCGCCGAGCAGCAGCACGACCCAGACGACGCCGATGGAGAGTTGGGGCACGGCCTCGCGCATCGCGTTGGCGAGCCGGTCGATGTCGGTGGTGATCCGGGACAACAGGTCACCGGTACCGGCCCGTTCCAGGACGCCGGGCGGCAGCCCGACCGCACGGACGAGGAAGTCCTCGCGCAGGTCGGCCAGCATCCGTTCACCGAGCATCGCCCCGCGCAGCCGGACCTGCCGCACGAAAACGGCCTGCACGACCAGCGCGGCCATGAACAGACCGGCCGACAGCTCCAGATGGAGGTCGCGGGTCCGGTCGGACACCCGCTCCACCAGGTCGCCCAGGAGCCACGGGCCCGCCATCGAGGCGAGCACGGACACCGTGTTGACCGTCATGAGGAGCAGGAGGGCCCGGCGGTGACGCCGGAACAGTTCGGTCACGTACGCGCGTACGGTCGCGCCGGCGCCGACGGGCAGCGTGTTCGCCGTCGTCGGGGCCGCCGGGTCGTACGCCGGTGGGGCCACGCCGATCATGCCGTCTCCTCGATCTCTTCCAGAACGCCCCGCAGGGTCGTTTCGTCGGCGACGCCCGAGAGGGCGGCCTCGTCGTCGGTCTCGCGGGTGACGACCGCCCGGTACCGGGGTTCGTCGTGCACCAGCGTGCGGTGGGTACCGAGTGCGGCGACCTCTCCCTCGTGCACGAGCACCACCCGTTCGGCGTGGTCGAGGAGCAGCGGCGAGGACGTGAACACCACGGTCGTGCGCCCCTCGCGCAGGCCGCGCAGACCCACCGCGATCCGGGCCTCCGTGTGCGAGTCGACCGCCGAGGTCGGCTCGTCCAGGACCAGCACCTCCGGGTCCGTGATCAACGACCGGGCCAGCGCGAGCCGTTGGCGCTGCCCGCCGGACAGGGACCGACCGCGCTCGGTGATCCGGGCGTCCATCGGGTCGGCCGCGTCGAGGGACCCCTCCACCAGCGCGGCCAGCACGTCCGCGCACTGTGCGGCGGCGAGCGCCTCGGCAGGGCTGACGGCACCGGACGCGGGCACGTCGAGCAGTTCACGCAGCGTGCCGGAGAGCAGGACCGGGTCCTTGTCCTGGACCAGCACGGCCGCCCGCGCGGAGTCGATCGGCAACGCGTCCAGCGGGACGCCACCCAGCAACACCGAGGTCCCCGCAGCCGCGCCGCCCCCCGAACCCGGGCGCGCCCCAGCCGCCTCGGACTCGCCGGCCTCGTTCTCGCCCGCCGCGCCCTTCCTGCTCGCGAGCACCTCCGCCCGCGCTGCTTCGGAGGCCTCTCCTCCCGCAGCGCCGACGGCTCCCGACTTCCCCGCCTCAGATGTCCCCGGCTCCCCGGCCACCTCACCCGCCTCAGCGCCAGAAGCCTCGGCCCCGGGCGACCCCTCCCCGGGCACCCCGGTACCCCTGGGCACCCCGGCGCCCTCGGGCGCCGCCGCGTCCCCGGCGTGCCCACCCAGCCGTTCCGCCAGCCGTCCCGCCGCGTCCGGGTCGCCGCACACCACAGCGGTGAACCGCCCCTCGGGCGCGAGCAGTCCGGTCACCGGGTCGTACAGATCACCGGACGGAACGCGGTACGGACCACCGGACGCCACAGCAGCGGGAGATGCAACCCGGGCCGCCTCAAGGGAAGAGACGGGGGCCGTATCCGGTGAAGGAACGAGCGCCGCCGCACCTGAAGGAACCTGCCGCACGCCCTCGGGCCGAACTCCCGACGCATCCCCGGAAAAATCTCCGGACAAAAGATCGGTGGCCCGGGAACCGCCGCCGTTCGCGGGTCGTTCCAATGACAGGACGCGCGCAGCCCGTTGAGCCGAAGGCCGGGAGAAGGAGTACGCCATGGCGATCTCCTCGAATTGCCGCAGAGGATAGGTGAGGACCATGACAGAGCTGTAGACGGTGACCAGTTCGCCGACCGTGATCCGCCCCTGGCGGGCCAGTTGGACGCCGTACCAGACGACCGAGATCAGCAGCAGGCCCGGCAGCAGCGCCTGGATCGCGGCGATCAGGGCCCACATACGGGCGCTGCGGACCGCCGCGTGACGGACCTCCTGGGAGGCACGGCGGTAGCGGTCGAGGAAGAGTTCCTCGCCGCCGATGCCCCGCAGGACCCGCAGCCCGGCCACGGTGTCCGAGGCGAGTTCGGTGGCACGCCCCGCCTTCGCGCGCTGCACGTCGGCACGCCGAGTGGCGTGCGGCAGCAGCGGGAGCACGGCGAGGGCCAGCACCGGCAGACCCACGGCGACCACCACACCGAGCGCGGGCTGATAGATCACCAGGGCCCCGCAGACCAGTACGACGGTGACCGCGGCGGCGCCGAACCGCGAGACCGACTCCACGAACCAACCGATCTTCTCGACGTCAGCGGTCGAGACGGCCACCACCTCACCGGCAGCGACCCGGCGGGTCAGTGCCGAGCCCAGATGGGCGGCCTTGCGGGCGAGCAGCTGTTGGACCCGGGCGGCGGCGGTGATCCAGTTGGTGACGGCGGTGCGGTGCAGGAAGGTGTCGCCGAGCGCGTTGCCGACGCAGGCGAGCAGGAGCAGCAGGCCGGCCAGCGCGAGATGTCGGCCCGAGCGGTCGATGACCGCCTGGACGGCGACGCCGACGCAGAACGGGAGGGCGGAGACCGACGCGAAATGCAGCAACCCCCAGGCGAGCGCCTTGAGCTGGCCGCCCAGCTGGTTGCGGGCCAGCCACCACAGGAACCGGGGACCCGAGCGCGTGTCAGGCACGCCCGGATCGGGATAAGGGAGGTCTTTGATCTGCATGACGGATGACGTCCAGGTGGCTCGTGTCAGAGAGGGAGGAGCGCTGCGAGCGGCGGCAGCAAACCGTGCAAGGTTCCCCGCGCGGCCGGGCCGGGGGCAAGGGGTTTTCCGCCGCCCCGCACGGAACCGTCCACGGAACCGACCACGGACCGGGCCGACCTGTATCTCCTGAACTGCACGCATTCGCCCGGAACGCGGTGGCACCATGGCCCGATGCACAACGCACTGCGCGCGACGGTCACCACGACCGCCCTGGGGACCCTGCTGACGCTGTTGACCGCATGCGGCGGCGCGCACGACACCCGAGGCGGCGAGGTCGCAGCCGCCGGGCCGACGGCGACCGCGACGGCCCCGGGAAATCCCACCGCACTCCCCGGCATCGGAGGTCGGCTACGGCACCGCATTCCCGCCGACTCCCGTCAGATCGTGGCGGTCTACGGCGACGGCCGGGACGCGGCGGGTTCGACGGTCGTGCTGTACACGAGACGGGGCGCCACCTGGACCCGGACGAGCAGCTGGCCCGCGCACAACGGAAAGAAGGGATGGACGACCGACCATCACGAGGGCGACCGGCGTAGCCCGGTAGGGGTGTTCACGCTCACGGACGCTGGCGGTGTGCTCGCGGACCCCGGTTCCCGGCTGCCGTACACGCGCTCCGCGTCCTTCGCGGCACCGCGCTGGTGGGCCAGGTCGCACTGGCACGACTTCGACTATGTGATCGCCATCGACTACAACCGCGTCAGAGGAACCTCGCCCGCCGACCCCACCCGGCCCGGCGGCGAGGCCAAGGGAGGAGGGATCTGGCTGCACCTGGACCACGGCAGCGGCACGTCCGGCTGCGTGAGCCTGTCCGAGGAAGGAATGCGTCACCTGCTGCGCACGCTCGATCCGGACCTGCACCCCGTGGTGGTGATGGGGGACAGGGCGGCCCTGGGGGCGTAGGGCCGACGAAGGAGGCGGCATTGCGGAGGGGAGGGGACACCCCGTAGAACACGGCCATGAAGAGACCGTTCATCATGGCCATGCTCGCCGGGGCGGTGCTGGTCGCCGGTGCGCTGTTCGGGGCGGGTCCGGCTCAAGCGGCGGACGTTCCGGCCGAGTTCGGCACCGACTGGCACGATCCGGTGACCGCGGCCCCGCCCGTCGAGAAGCCCACGGGCACGTCCTGCCGGGTCACGCTCGTCGAGGCACAGTTCCGTGACTTCACGCCGTACCGGGGGACCTACACCCCGCCCCGGGGGTGCGGGAACCGGTGGAGCAAGGTGGTGCTGCGGCTCGACGGCACGGTCGAGGGGCGGCAGTTCGACCGGCTCGGGTACCTCCACGTCGGCGGGGTGGAGATCCTGCGCACCTCGACGCCGGAGCCCTCGCCCGACGGCATCGAGTGGTCGGTCGAGAAGGACGTCACGCGCTACAGCGACACCTTCCGCAGGGCGCGGGACGTGGAGATGCTCATCGGCAACGTCGTCGACGACACCTACACCGGCGTGCTCGACGTCAAGGTGACGCTGACGTTCTTCGCCGGAGGACCGGCCGCCACCCCGGACCGTGTCCTCACCCTCGGTGACGGCGGCACCCTCACCGCCCCGCGCAACAGTGAGCGCATCCTCGCCGAGGTGTACGCCACCGGATCGGGCGGCGGCTGCGAGGAGTTCTGGTACCTGAGCGTGCCGGACTCCGCGCCGTACTCCTGCCGGGCCGGCGGCGGACCCTACCGCGAGGTGCAGATCACGGTGGACGGTGAACTGGCCGGAATCGCAGCGCCGTTCCCGCAGGTCTGGACCGGAGGCTGGTCCAATCCCTTCCTCTGGTACGTCGTTCCGGGCCCCCGCGCCTTCGACGTGCAGCCGATCGAATACGACCTGACCCCGTTCGCCGGACTGCTCGACGACGGCCGCCCGCACCGCATCGGGGTCTCCGTCGTCGGCGTCCCCGAGGGGCAGGACGGCTGGAGCGCCCCGGTGAACGTTCTGGTCTGGCAGGACGCCGGGCGTGCGCACGTCACCGGGAAGCTCACCGCGCACCACGTCGGTGACCTGGCCAACTCCTCGACATACACGGCCGGTTCGCCGGAACGGGTGGACACCGAGGGCGCGCACCGGCTGACCGTCGCCGGATACGTCGACACCTCGCACGGCCGGGTCACCACCACCGTCACCCGCGCCCTGGCCACCACCTCCACCCACCGTTGGGCCGACGGGGAGGACACCGACGGGCTCGACGCCACCTGGAGCGACGACGCGTCGGTGACGGTCGACGGACCGGGAGGGCAGCCGGCCGGCACGACCCGCACGCACCGGCTGTACACGATGAACGGCACGACCACCCTCGGCGCCGACGCCCGGCTGCGCACCGTGCTGACCCTCGGCGACCGTGCCTCGGTGACCGAGTCGCAGGGCGGGCGCCGAACCGGATGGTCGAGGCTCGACGACACCTACACGGGCGACGCGGCCTACACGACCGGGGTGCCCCGCGAGGAGCGGCACGCGGTCGGCACGTCGAGCGAGCGCTACCGGCAGCACGGGTCGGCAGGCTGCTACGACCGGACCGTGACCACGGAGCAGGGTGTGGTCACCGAGGACCGTGATCACTGTTGAGGCGAGCCGCATGGAATGCGTCACACGGGGAGGGATTTACACAGAGGCAACACGGAGGTCTCCGACGGGACCAAAAACGCACCAAGAGTGAATGCCACGGAAGCCGCTTTCCGTATCGCAGAAGTCGCTCCGGGCTTCTGCGCGTTGATGCCCCCACAAGGAGTGCCCGTGCCGCAGTCCGTACCGTCCCTGCCGCGACGCGTCGCACGCATACTGCGTACCTCACTTTTCGCGCAGGTCGCCTGCGCGCTCGTGCTCGGAATCGTCGTCGGGAAGCTGTGGCCCGGAGTGGCCACGGATCTTCAGCCGCTCGGTGACGGTTTCACCCGGCTGATCAAGACGATCATCTCGCCCCTGGTGTTCTGCGTGGTGGTCGTCGGCATCGCCAAGGCCGGTGACCTGAAGGCGTTCGGGCGGATCGGGCTGAAGGCGCTGATCTGGTTCGAGGTCGCCAGCACGCTCGCGCTGGTCATCGGCCTGGTCGCGGCCAATGTCTTCCAGCCCGGCGGGGGGATGCACGTCGACCCGGCCACGCTCAACGCGGCGGCGGTCGACGCGAAGACGGCCGGCGGGTCGCTGCCGTCGACGACCGAGTTCGTGCTGAACGCGCTGCCCACCAGCTTCATCGGCGCCTTCGCGGAGAACTCCCTGTTGCAGGTGCTGATCCTGGCCTGCCTGGTGGGCGCGGCCCTGCTGCACCTCGGCCACACCAAGGTCCCGCAGGTGCTGCCCGCCATCGAGCAGGCCCAGGAGATCATCTTCTCGATCGTCGGCTTCGTCATGCGGCTGGCCCCGATCGCGGTGTTCGGCGCGATGGCCGTCCTGATCGGCCAGTACGGGCTCGGCGTGATCGAGACGTACGCCAAGTTGATCATCCTGTGCTACGCCGCCGCCGCGCTGTTCGTCGTGCTGCTCGGCGTCGTGCTGAAGGCGCTCACCGGGATCAGCCTCTGGAAGTTCGTCCGCTACATCCGTGAGGAGATGCTGCTCGCGCTCGGCACCGCGTCCACCGAGGCCGTCATGCCGCGCGTGATGCAGAAGCTGCGCCGCGCGGGCGCCCGTGACGACGCCGTCGGCCTCGTGCTGCCCACCGGCTACTCCTTCAACCTCGACGGCGCCTCGCTCTACCTCTCCATCGGCACCCTGTTCATCGCCCAGGCCGTCGGCGTCGACCTCAGCCTGGGCCAGCAGATCACCGTGGTCCTGGTGCTGATGCTGACCAGCAAGGGCATGGCCGGAATCCCCGGTTCCGCGTTCCTCGCCCTGTCCGCGACCGCGTCCTCGCTGGGCGCGATCCCGGCGGGCGCCGTCGCCCTGCTGCTCGGCGTCGACCGCATCATGGACTCGATGCGCGTCGTGACGAACCTGCTCGGCAACTGCGTCGCCGTCTTCGCCGTCTCCCGCTGGGAGGGCGCACTCGACCTGGAGCGCGCGAAGAAGGTCCTCAACGGGGAGCAGGCCCCGGACGCCGACCCGGCACCGGACGCCGACACCGCCACGGAGGCCGAGTCCGGCGACGACCAGGGCGGACCGACCGCCCCGGACGCCGACCCGGTGACCGCCGCCGCCGAACCGGCCGCCACGCCCGCTGCCGCCGCCGTTCCGCCCCAGAAGATCAAGGAGACCGCAGCCGACAGCAGCTGAGGTCACCCGCGTGACAAGGTCGAGGCCCTCGCTCCAGCACCACGGAGCGGGGGCCTCGACCGCGTTCTCCCCGGAGATCCCGCACCGACGCGCCCTGATCACAGCGATCGCCACTCGGCAGGCACCGAGCCCCACCTCACCCTGCCGCCTGCCGCCTGCCGCCTGCCGCCTGCCGCCTGCCCGGCGGTGTTCGGGCGGTGTTCGACGTTCCGCCCGTCAACTCCCCGCGGGCTTGGCCGACTCGACCCCAGGCTGAAGGCCATGCCCATGCCCATGCCCTTGCCCAGACCCGCGCCCGTGCCCCGGCCCGTGCGCGTGTCCATGCCCCGGTCCCTTCGCCCCGTCCCGGCATGCTCCCGCCTCCCCGTCCAGCAGGGTGTCGAGGAGGGCGCCGAGTGCCTGGCGCTGGGGGTCGGACAGGGAGCCGAGGATCTCCTCGGCGGCCGAGCGGCGGGCGCCGCGCAGTTGGCCCAGGGCGCGGTGGCCCTCGTCGGTGAGTTCGATGCGGATGACCCGGCGGTTGGTCGGGTCGGGGACCCGGCGTACCCGGCCGCCCGCCTCCAGGCCGTCGACCAGGGTCGTCACCGCGCGGGGGACGACCTCAAGGCGTTCGGCGAGGTCGGCCATGCGGGGCGGTGACCCGTAGTGCGCCAGCGTGCGCAGCAGGCGGGACTGGGCCGGCGTGACGCCGAGGCCGCACTCCTCGATGTGCCGCTTCTGGATGCGATGCACCCGGCGGGTGAGCCGCAGCAGCTGTTCGGCGAGGAGGCTGTCGGAATCGGACGTGGTCATGCGGGAACAATATCAGGACTCCGCTCATTGTGAACATAGGTAACAATGAGCTAGGCTCCGTGAGTCCTCGATCCTGGCTCGTCCTCCGAGCCCCGTCCTCCGGGCCTCCAGTCCTTTGGCCCGCACACCCACGTCCCTAGGAGTCCATTGCCTCCCGATGTCGCACCCCGTTGGACACCGCCCGCCGACGCTCATGAGCAGCCCCGGCAGGTGCGCCGCATCCTCGCCCTCTTCCGCCCCTACCGCGCCCGGCTCGCGATCGTCGGTCTGCTGGTCGGCGCTGCCTCGCTGGTCTCGGTCGCCACGCCGTTCCTGCTGAAGGAGACCCTCGACGTCGCGATCCCGCAGGGCCGCACCGGGCTGCTCAGCCTGCTCGCCCTCGGCATGATCCTCAGCGCCGTCCTCAGCAGCGTCTTCGGCGTGCTCCAGACCCTCATCTCGACGACGGTCGGCCAGCGCGTCATGCACGACCTGCGCACCGCCGTCTACGACCGCCTCCAGCGCATGTCGCTGGCCTTCTTCACCCGCACCCGCACCGGCGAGGTGCAGTCCCGGATAGCCAACGACATCGGCGGCATGCAGGCCACCGTCACCTCCACCGCGACCTCGCTCGTCTCCAACGCCACCAGCGTCATCGCCACCGTCGTCGCCATGCTCGCCCTCGACTGGCGGCTCACCGTCGTCTCGCTGCTCCTGCTGCCGGTGTTCGTGTGGATCAGCCGCCGGGTCGGCAACGAACGCAAGAAGATCACCACCCAGCGTCAGAAGCAGATGGCCGCGATGGCCGCGACGGTCACCGAGTCGCTGTCGGTCAGCGGCATCCTGCTCGGCCGCACGATGGGCCGCACCGACTCGCTGGCCAGGTCGTTCTCCGTCGAGTCCGAACAATTGGTCGACCTGGAGGTTCGGTCGAACATGGCGGGCCGGTGGCGGATGGCCGTCATCACGATGGTCATGTCCGCGATGCCCGCGATCATCTACTGGACCGCGGGACTGGTCCAGAGCGGCGGCCCGCGGACCTCGATCGGCACGATCGTCGCGTTCGTCTCGCTCCAGCAGGGCCTGTTCCGGCCCGCCGTCAGCCTGCTCGCGACCGGTGTGCAGATCCAGACCTCGCTGGCGCTGTTCCAGCGCATCTTCGAATACCTCGACCTGCCCGTCGACATCACCGAACGCGACCGCCCGGTCCACCTCGACCGGATCAGGGGCGAAGTGCGCTTCGAGAACGTCGAGTTCCGCTACGACGGCCAGGGGGCGGCGATCCTCGGCGGCGTCGACATCGAGGTCCCCGCGGGTGACAGCCTCGCCGTCGTCGGTCCCACCGGCGCCGGGAAGTCGACGCTCGGTCATCTGGTGCCGCGCCTCTACGACGTGACGGGCGGCCGGGTCACCCTCGACGGGGTCGATGTGCGCGACCTCGACTTCGACACCCTGGCCCGCGCGGTCGGCGTGGTCTCGCAGGAGACGTACCTCTTCCACGCCACCGTCGCCGAGAACCTGCGCTTCGCCAAGCCGGACGCCACCGACGACGAACTGCGCGCGGCGGCCGAGGCGGCGCAGATCCACGACCACATCGCGAGCCTGCCCGACGGCTACGACACCGTCGTCGGTGAACGCGGCCACCGGTTCTCCGGCGGGGAGAAGCAGCGCCTGGCCATCGCCCGCACCATCCTGCGCGATCCGCCGGTGCTGATCCTCGACGAGGCCACCAGCGCGCTCGACACCCGCACCGAGGCCGCCGTGCAGGACGCGATCGACGCGCTGTCCGCCGACCGCACCACCCTCACCATCGCCCACCGGCTCTCCACGGTCCGCGACGCCGACCAGATCGTGGTCCTCGACGCCGGGCAGGTCGCCGAGCGGGGCACCCACGAGGAGCTGCTGGAGCGGGACGGACGGTATGCGGCCCTCGTACGCCGGGATGCCCAACTGGAACCGACAAGCTGAAGATATGCCGGGTTTGTGACGTTATGCGGGTTACCGTGCCCGCATGCAGATGAACACTCCGCCTCGGAGCACGATTCGAATGACGCGCCGGGGCCGGTTCGTCCTCATCGCGACCGGCGCCGTCGTGGCCGCCACCGCCGTGGCGGTGCCGCTGCTGACCGCGGACGGCGGCGGCGGGGAGGACACCCGGCCCAGAACGCTGGTGATCCCGGAGGGCTGGCGGGCGGGCCAGGTCTACGACGCCGTCGACAAGACCCTCGCGCTGCCCGCCGGAAGCACCCGGAAGTCGCTCGACAAGGCCGGCCTGAAACTGCCGAACGACGCGGAGGGCAACCCGGAGGGCTACCTCTTCCCGGCGACATACCCGCTGCCCGAGAAGGCGACCCCCGAATCCCTGCTGTCGTCGATGGTCGAGACCGCCAACAAGAGGTTCAACGGCGCCCCGATCGCCGCCGGTGCGCAGCGCAACGCGATGAACGTCTACCAGGCCGTCACCATCGCGAGCATCGTCCAGGCCGAGGCCGCCACCCGCGCGGACATGGGCAAGGTGGCCCGGGTGGTCTTCAACCGGCTCGAACGCGGGATGCCGTTGCAGATGGACTCCACCATCAACTACGGCCTGAACCGCAGCACGTTGAAGACCTCCGAGAGCGACACCCGGATCGACAGCCCCTACAACTCCTACCAGCGCATGGGGTTGCCGCCCACCCCGATCGACAACCCGGGCGAGGAGGCGATGCGGGCCGCGATCAACCCCACCCCGGGCGACTGGCTGTACTTCGTCACGGTCAAGCCGGGCGACACCCGCTTCACCGCGAACTACGACGAACACCTGCGCAACGTCGACGAGTTCAACGCCAACCAGAAGAAGGCGAGCCCGGCGCCCACGAAGTGACGGTGCGTCAGGCGGCGGTCGTGGTCAACGCCCCGTCGGCCAGCAGCCGTTGGATGTCCCGTACGGCCGCGCGGCCCGCCCGGTTGGCGCCGACGGTGCTGGCGGACGGGCCGTAGCCGACGAGATGGACCCGGGGATCGGCGACCGCGCGGGTGCCCTCGACGCGGATGCCGCCGCCCGGCTCGCGCAGCCGCAGCGGCGCCAGATGACCGAGGGCGGCGCGGAAGCCGGTGGCCCACAGGATGACGTCGGCGGCCACCCGCTCCCCGTCGGCCCACTCGACGCCGTCGGGCGTGACGCGGTCGAACATCGGGCGCCGGTCCAGGACGCCGTCCGCGAGGCCCCGCCGGATCGCGTCGGTCAGCGGCAGCCCGGTCACCGACACCACGCTGCGCGGCGGCAGCCCCTGCCGCACCCGGTCCGCCACCAGCGCGACGGCGGACCGGCCGAGGTTCTCGTCGAAGGGCCCCTCGCGGAACACCGGCGGACGCCGGGTGACCCAGGTGGTGGCCGCCGCGAAGGGGGCCAGCTCCAGCAGATGCTGCGTCCCCGAGGCGCCGCCACCCACCACGACCACCCGCCGCCCCGCGAACTCCTCCGGCCCGCGATACGTCGCCGTGTGCAACTGCCGTCCACGGAAGGCCTCTTGACCCGGCACGCGCGGCCAGAACGGCCGGTCCCAGGTGCCGGTCGCGTTGATCAGCGCCCGCGTCGACCAGTCGCCGTCCGACGTCTCGACGCGCAGCCGGCCGCCCTCGCCCTCCCGCACGGCACGCACCTCGACGGGCCGGCGGACCCGCAGATCGAAGGCGCGTTCGTACCGGTCGAAGTAGCCGCCGACCACCTCGGACGAGGGCCGCTCCGGATCGGCCCCGGTCAGCTCCATCCCGGGCAGCGCGTGCATCCCGTGGACCCTGCCGTACGTCAGCGACGGCCAGCGGAACTGCCAGGCACCACCCGGCGCGGGGGAGCGGTCGAGGACCACGACGTCACGCTCCGGCTCACGACCGACGCGGCGCAGATGCCAGGCGCTCGACAGCCCCGCCTGCCCGGCGCCCACGACCACGACCTCGACCTCACGCATCCCGTTCACATCCACCGTCAACGGCGGTGCGGTCCCGGAACTTCCCCGACGGCCGCCCCTCTCGCCGAACGGGCTCCGCAACGGCTCACCGCCCGCCCGAGACCAGCAGCGGAGCCCCGCCGACAGCCGGTGCCGAGCCGGCCAGCAGCCCGCGCGCGGACAGTTCCGGAATCACGCCCTCCCCGAACCAGTACGCCTCCTCCAGATGCGGATACCCGGACAGCACGAAGTGCTCGACGCCCAGCGCGTGGTACTCCTCGATCAGATCGGCGACCTCGGCATGGCTGCCGACCAGCGCGGTCCCCGCACCACCCCGCACCAGACCCACCCCGGCCCACAGGTTCGGATGGATCTCCAGCTTGTCCCGGGAACCGCCGTGCAGCGCCAGCATCCGCTGCTGCCCCACCGACTCGCTGCGCCCGAGCGCCTGCTGCGCGGCGGCGACGGTGTCCGCGTCGAGGTCGTCGAGCAGCCGGTTCGCGGTCGCCCAGGCCTCGGCGGACGAGTCGCGGGAGATGCTGTGCACCCGGATGCCGAACCGCACGGTCCGGCCCTCCCGCTCCGCGAGCCCCCTGATCCAGTCGATCTTCTCCTTGACCTGTGCGGGCGGTTCGCCCCAGGTCAGATAGACATCCGCGTGCCGGGCGGCCACCGGACCCGCCGCCGGGGAGGACCCGCCGAAGAACACCGGCGGCACCGGGTCCGGCGGCAGCGCGGTCAGCCCGCCCTCGATCCGGAAGTGCTCGCCGTCGAAGTCGTACGGCTTGCCCTCCCACACGCCCCGGACCACCGACAGGAACTCGTCGGTGCGGGCGTAGCGCCGGTCGTGGTCGAGGCCGTCGCCGAAGCGCCGCTGCTCGGCCGAGTCGCCGCCGGTGACGACGTTCAGGAGCAGCCGCCCGCGCGTCACCCGCTGGTAGGTGGCCGCCATCTGCGCGGCGAGCGTCGGTGAGATCAGCCCGGGCCGCAACGCCACCAGGAACTTGAGGCGTTCGGTGTGCTGCGCCAGCGCCATCGTCGTCAGCCAGGCGTCCTCGCACCAGGTGCCGGTCGGCGTGAGAACCGCCTCGAACCCCACATGCTCGGCGGCCTTGGCTATTTGGACCAGGTAGTCGATGTCGGGCGGCCGGATTCCGCGCACCGGGCCACTCTGGTTGGAGCCGTAGGCGTGCCGGTCGACGAGGGTGCGGCCGTCGCCGCCGGTGGGCAGGAACCAGTGCAGACGTACGGTCATGTCAGGAACCACCCTCGGTGCGCGGAGCGGACGTCGACGCGGGCAGGCCGCCGTTGTAGCGGGTGTCCACGAACGTCGCGAAGTCGACCTTCGACGGGATCAGCTTCAACTCCGTGAAGGTGTCGGCGATTTGTTGCTCGGAGGCGATGAGCGGTTTGTCGACGGCGACCGAGACGCGGGTGGAGTAGCTGCGCTTGACCGCGGCGAGCGCCACGTCGTAGGGCAGCCCGGTGTCCTTCGACCACACCTTTGCCCACTCCTCCTGATGGCCGTAGACCCACTCGGTGGCCCGGCGCAGCCGCTGGAGATAGTCCTTGATGGCGGCGGACTTCTTCTGGTCGGCCAGCGCGGTCGGCGAGGCCACCTGGAAGGTGAGCCCGTTGGTGACGCCCTTGCCGGTGGTGAGGACCCGGCCCTGCTTGGCCTGGAGCACCTGCGAGGTGTACGGGTCCCAGACCGCCCACGCGTCGACCTTGCCGGAGGTGAACGCGGCCAGCGCGTCGGCCGGTTGGAGGTACTTGACCTTCACGTCCTTGATGCTGAGCCCGGCCGCCTTGAGGGAGGCCACCAACTGGTAGTGCGCGGACGACCCCTGGGCCACCGCGATCGATGTGCCCTTCAGCTGCCGGGGTGTGGTGAGTTTGGAGCCGTTCGGCACCAGGAGGGCGTCGCTGATCGAGGTGCCGTGCCAGGCGGCCACGACCTTGATCTTGGAACCGGCACCGGCCGCGAACACCGGCGGGGTGTTGCCGACGCCACCGATGTCGACGGCCTTGGCGTTGACCGCCTCCAGGAGCGGCGGGCCGGAGGTGAAGGTCGACCAGTGGATCTTGTACGTGAGGTTCTTCAGCTCCCCGGCGGCTTGCAGGATGGCCTCCGAGCCGCCCTTCTGGTCACCGACCTCAAGCGTGAGCGAACCCTTGCCGTCGGTGTCGGAGCCCGTGTGCGCACCGGCGCTGCCGCCGCACGCGGTGAGCAGCAGGGCGAACGGCAGGAGCAGGGCGGCGGGGACGAGGTGACGTCTCATGACGGGTCCGTTCTGTGGAACTGGCGTTGCGGGGAAGGGGAGTTCAGGCGGCTTCGGCGGCGGTGTCGACGCCCAGGCGCTCCAGCAGACCGGCGCGCAGTGCGGCGAAGCGGGGGTCGGTGATCTCCCGCGGCCGGTCGAGGTCGATGTGCTGCTCGTGGGCGATCACCCCGTCGTCCATGACGAGGACCCGGTCGGCGAGCAGCACCGCCTCCTCGACGTCATGGGTGACCAGCAGCACCGCGCAGCCCCGGCGCTGCCACAACTCGCCCACCAGGCGCTGGGCCTTGATGCGGGTGAGCGCGTCGAGCGCGCCGAACGGCTCGTCCAGCAGCAGGAGATCGGGCTCGCGCACCAACGCGCGCGCCAGCGAGGCGCGTTGGGCCTCGCCGCCGGAGAGCGTCTTGGGCCAGGCGTCCGACCGATGGGCGAGACCGACCTCGTCCAACGCCTTTTCGGCGACGGCGCGTTCGGGGTGGCCGGGCAGGCCGAGCAGGACGTTGCGCCACACCTTCTTCCACGGCATGAGGCGCGGCGACTGGAAGGCGACCGCCTTGCGGCGCGGCACCAGGACGGTGCCCTCGATGTCGCGGTCGAGCCCGGCCAGGATGCGCAGCAGCGTGGACTTGCCGCAGCCGCTGCGGCCGAGCAGCGCGACGAACTCCCCTGGACGGACGTCGAGTTGGAGGTTTTTGATGACGGCGCGGCCGTCGAAGGAGCGGGTCAGCCCCTCGACGTGGACCGCCTGCCCGGTCACCGGCCGGTGAACGTCGGTCGCCATTGCAGCAGCAGCCTTTCGAGGGAGCGGACGATGAAGTCGGCGAGGAGGCCGAGGAAGGCGTAGACGATCAGGCAGACCACGATCACATCGGTCCGCAGGAAGTCCCGGGCCTGCACCATGAGGAAGCCGATACCGGCGTCCGCGTTGATCTGCTCGGCGAAGACCAGCGCCAGCCAGGCCACGCCGAGCGAGAAGCGCAGCCCGGTGAGCGCGCCGGGCAGCGCGCCCGGCAGCACCACGTGCCGCACCAGACCCCACCGCGACAGCCCCAACGACTCACCGGCCTCGATGAGTTGGGAGTCGACGCCGCGGATTCCGGCGTAGACGTTGAGATAGAGCGGGAACGTCACGCCGAGGGTGATGATGGCGATCTTGGGTGCCTCGCCGATGCCGAACCAGATGATGAACAGCGGGATCAGACCGACGAACGGCACGGTCCGCAGCATCTGCACCGGCGCGTCCACCAGGTCCTCGCCGGCCCGGAACAGTCCCGCGACCAGGGCGAGTCCGGTGCCGACCAGGGTGCCGAGGAGCAGCCCGAGGGCGACCCGGCGGAGCGAGATGCCCATGGCCGAGGCCAGCGAACCGTCGCCGATCAGATCACCGGCGACCTGGGCGATCCGCCCCGGCGACGCGAGCACGTCGGAGCCCAACACGCCGGTGCTGCTGAGGAGTTGCCACAGGGCGAGCAGCAGCACGGGGCCTGTGGTGCGGCGCAGCCAGCGCGGGACGCGGGCACGGCGGGTGGAGGAGGGGACGAGCGCCACGAGGTCGGGGGCGGCGGCACCTTCACCGGAGGTCGCGGACGATGATTTAGCCGACATGTCATGTTCTGGCGAGCCGGGCGGGGCATGGCTGATGCTCACGGGTGCTCCATGGGGGCGAGCGGCCGACGGGAGAGCCGCACCTGCGCGTCGGCGTCGCCGGGCCACGACAGCGTGGGCGGAAACAGCGGAACGCGGGAGAAAAGGGAAAGGAGAATGCAGAGAGAAGGGCGTCAGCAGCCGCGACAACACGCGGCGGAGGCCACCCGCAGCAGGTCGATGTGACCGCGCGTGGTGAGCATGGCTGAACGCAACATGCGGCCGAAAGTAGCCAGCGGGACCGCCAACGGTCAATGGTGTCTCGCGGAGTGGACCTCCCGTATCACCCTCCGAGCCACCGACGACTCCGGCAACCCCGCGAATGGGTCAGGATGGGGTCATGTCAGCCGCATTCACCACCCGCGTCCTCTCCGTCACCTCCGGCTCCCGGGAACGGGTCGTCGACCTCACCCGCGACTGCGAGGAGTTCCTCGCGGAGGCGGCGGCCGGCCGCGACGGGCTCCTCAACATCTTCGTCCCGCACGCCACGGCCGGCGTCGCCGTCATCGAGACGGGCGCGGGCAGCGACGACGACCTCCTCGCCGCCCTGCACACGCTGCTCCCCGCCGACGGCCGCTGGCAGCACCGCCACGGCACCCCCGGCCATGGCCGTGACCACGTCCTCCCGGCGATCGTCCCCCCACACGCGACGCTGCCGGTCCTGGCAGGCCGACTCGAACTGGGCACCTGGCAGTCGGTGTGCCTGGTCGACACCAACGTCGACAACCCTGAACGACAGGTGCGGCTGAGCTTCCTGGGGTGAGGGCGGTCGCCGGGTCACCGCTCCAGCGGACGTGCCCCGGGTGCGCTCCCTGGGAGACAAGTAAAAGGAAGGGGAGACGCCGAGACCTTGGCTCGAACTGTCCGATGCTCACGGCCGAACGAACCTGAAACCCCGGCACCCCGCCCCGACCGGCCGATCGACGTCTCCCGTACACCGGGGGAACCTCAAGCCAAGGTCAGTAGTCCTCGCCGAACGCGGCCCGCTGCCGCTTCTCCAGCCAGCCCCGGAACAACGCCGCCACCGGCGGTGCGGGCACCCCGCCGCGCTCGCCGGGACCGGCCACGGAGGACAGCCAGGCCGGCATGAACTTCAGGGTCCAGCCCGGTGCCGTCTTGCGCATGTGCGTCGCGAACCCTTTCCAGGTCTGTCTGTCGAGCACCGGGGCGAACCGCCCGGCCAGTTCACGTTCCTCGTCCCCGGCATGCCGGGCGAGCTGTTCGCGCACGGCCGCCGTCAACGTCGCCACTTCCGCCTCCGCGCCGGGTGCCGTGCCCAGGTGGCGGCTGACGTCGTGCCAGCTGTGCAGCACCTTCGACAGGTCGGCGTGCTCGGCGATCATCAGGGTGAGCGCCTCCTCGTCGGCGCCCAACTGCCGCAGCCGGGGCCAGAGATACTCGTCCTCGCCCTCGTGGTGATGCTCGATCAGCTGGAAGAGCTTGTCGACGTACTCCCTGAGCGCGACGGCCTGTCCGGGGTCCGGCGACACCGCCAACCGCTCAGCGGCACGACCGACCCGGTCCAGATCCCGCACCATCGCCCGATGGGCAAGCACCATCGTCTGATGACCGGCATACAGAACATCGGAGGCCTGAGACATGACACTCCTAGAGGGGGAGTATGAGGTGGTGGGCCGACACACTCACCAGGCGGTGCGCGAGGGATCGTTCGGCGGTCATCGACGCAAGCACCTCCTGGGCGAAGAACCCGGCAGTGGCAATCTTGCCCAGACACAGGGCCCGTCGCGCTCGGATCACGCCACCGCCACCGCCACCGCCACCGCCACCGCCACCGCCACCGCCACCGCCACCGCCATCGGCCGGCAGCCGCGCCAAGCCCGCCGCGACGATGCACAGTCGGCCGTCCTGGACCAGACGGGCCCTCTCCAGTCGGAGGAGGTCCGCCCGGCAGCTGCCCAGCCCCTGTCCCTGTTCTCGTCGCCTTCCCTGTTCCGGGACCGAGCAGGTCAGGCCGGCGGCGGTCAGTGTGCGGGCGGTGAGGGTGAGTTGACCGGTTGCTGACGGTTCGACGGACGGCCCGGCCTCAGCCGTCGGGGAGGCCGGAAGCTGGAGCAGCGCCGCGATGATGGCCGTCCGCACCCAAGCGGCGGTCACCGTGCCGGAGTGCGCGGCGTGGGTGGCAGGGGGCGCCAGGCGAACGCCAGCGCTCCGCCGAGCACGGCGAGCAGCATGCCGACCAGGAAACCGCCGAGGTCGGCCATCGGGCAGGAGAGCAGGCCGAGGAGGCAGGCCGCCGCCCACGCCGCCTTCGTCCTCGGGGCCGCCTACGTCGTCACCGGCTCCGTCAACCAGGCCTGCGTCGAGGCCGGGACCTCGACCGCGGTGAAGGAACTCCTCGCCCGGGCGGGAATCGCCGACTGCACGATGGCCCCCGCCGCCGACATGTTCGAACTCGGCATCGACGTCCAGGTGTTGCAGCGCGGCAGCCTCTTCCCCGGCCGGGCCGGCTGGCTGTACCGGCTCTACACCGAGCACGGCGGACTCGACGAGCTGACGGACGCCCAGCGGGAGCGGCTGGAGCGACAGGTTCTCCGGCGTGGCCTTCCCGACGTCGAACGCGAGACCCTTGCCTGGCTGGCCGAACACCACCCGGAGGCGGCCGCGCGGGCCGCCACGGACCGCAGGTTCAGGATGGCCGCCGTCTTCCGCTGGTACCTCGGGCAGTCCTCCCGCTGGGCCTCGGACGGCGAGCCGGACCGCACCGTCGACTACCAGATCTGGTGCGGCCCGGCGATGGGCGCCTTCAACGCCTGGACCGAGGGCACCCCGCTCGCCGCCCCCGAGCACCGCCATGCCGCCACCGTCGCCCGTGAACTCCTCACCGGCGCCGCCTACCACGCCCGCGTTGGCCAACTCCGCCTCGCGGGGGTCAGGTTGCCTGCCGCCTGCGCCGACTACCGGCCGGGCAGCTCCGCCTGACCGGCCGCAATCTCCACACGACCGGCTGCGACCTCGCTCACGGCACAACCGTGAGGTCTTCGGCCCGTTGGAGGCGGGCCTGTTCGGTGGGGGTGGGGGCGATGTGGCGTACGGCGCGGCGGAGCAGTGGGGGTGCCATCAGGGACGTGGCTATCGCTATGAGCAGGACGATCGTGTACGAGGCCGTGTTCAGTACGCCCAGTTGGAGGCCGATGCCCTCGACGATGATCTGGATGACGCCGCGTGCGTTCATCCCGGCGCCGAGGACCAGGGCGGCGTGGCGGTCGAGGCCGGCGACACGGGCGCCGAGCAGGGCGCCGGCGAACTTGCTCACGGTCGCCACGGCGAGCGCGCCCAGGGCCGCCAGCAGGATCTGCGGGGTGCCCAGGGCGAACAGGTTCATCCGCAGGCCCGCCTCCGCGAAGTAGAGCGGGGCGAGCACCGACAGCGCGACGGAGCGCAGCGGCGTGAGACCGCTCCGCGCGTCCGGGCCCGCGGCACCGATCAGCAGCCCTCCCATGAGCGCGCCGAACGACGCCTCCATCCCCAGGGACTGGGTGGCCGCAGCGCACCCGACGATCACCACCGTCGCCGTACCCGCCACCGCCCCCGGGGTCCGTGCCCCGGCCAGCAGCCACCGGACCGCCGGGCGGCCCAGGAACACGGCGCAGACCGTGATCAGCAGCAGCCGGACCAGCGGCCCGGCGACCGAGCCGAACGCGAGCCCGCCCGCCGCCATGGCGGACGCCACCGACAGCAGCATCCACCCGGCGACATCGTCCACCACCCCGACCGCGAGGGTCAGTTGGGCGATGTCCCGGTGCAGCAGCCGCATGTCCGACAGGATCTTGGCGATCACCGGCAGGGCACTGACGCACAGGGCCACCCCGATGAAGAACGCGAACAGGCCGCGCCCATGACCGGCCGGCACCAGCGCGGCCGGTGCCACGAACCCCGCGGCGATGCCGAGTCCCAGCGGAACGACCAGGCCGAAGGCGCCCACGACGAGCGAGGTCCGGCCGGTGCGCCGCACCAGAGCGAGGTCGATCTCCAGCGCGGTCGTCCCCACCAGGAGGAGCACCCCGAACTGGCCCACCGCGTCCAGGAGATGGACCTGGGACGCCTGTGACGTCCCGAACCAGCCCTGGAGTCCGGGGGCGAGCCGACCGAGTACCGTCGGACCGAGCAGCACCCCCGCGGTCAACTCCCCGGAGACGGCGGGTAGTTGGAACCGCTCGGCGACACGCCCGAGCAGCAGCGCGGCAGCGAGCAGCAACGCCACCTGGGCCAGCAGCACCAGCAGGGAGTGCCCGCCCAACGGCGAGGCGGTGACGGGCGCCATGGCGCGTTCCTCTCGTCTGACATCATCTTCTGCTGACCGGATCGTCTGCGGAGGGTTGACCTGTGACCGTGCGTATCTCCACCGAAGCCCGTGACCTGGGGCTCGCCCATGCGCGTGCCTGGCGGCTCAGTTCGCCCGCCGGGCTGCTGCGGGACGACGGGCTCAACGCCGAGCAGGTCGCCGCGATGTACGACGCGCAGGCGCCGTTGCCCGAGGGGTATCGCAAGCTGCTGGCCGGGTTGGGGCACCCCGAGGTCGTTCCGGCCGGGGAGCGGCTGCGGGACGTCGTCGCCGGCCGGGGCTGGGCGTCGCACGGCGCGGTCGTCGACGCGGTGAGCGTGGCCACGTTGCGCCACGGGGCGGGCATCGGACTGCACCGGATGCCCGGGGCGGGGCAGGAGCTGCTGATCCGACGGGCCTCGGGCGGCGAGCGCATCGTGCCCGCCTTCTCCAGCAAGTCCCGGCCCGTCCCGGTGGGCGACCTGCTCTACGGCGTGGCCGCGCCGGACGGCACCGGCTTCGAGCCGCTGGCGTGGCTGGGGCGGCGCGACTGCGACGCGGCCGGGTGGCAGGTCGCGGACGGCGACCGGGAGGCCGTGATGGTGGTGCTCGGCTGCCCCGGGGAAGGGGCCGAGCACACCGAGGAGATCGGGCGGACGGTGGCGCGGATTCTCGCCGAGATCCGTCCGGACGTGCACGTCGAACCGTTGGCGTGAGGACCCCACGGCCCGGCCCCGCTCCGGTGCGCCGGGCCGGGCCGTGGGCTCAGACCGCATCCGTCAGACGGCGGTCGAGGTGGCGGCCGATCTCGGCCAGCGGGCCGCTGCGGGTCATGTCCTTGTGCTCGCAGGCGATGGGGTGGTTCTCCACCGTGCCCCGCACATACGGCTGCCAGTCGCGGTGGGAGAGGCTCGGGTCCAGCTGGTTGACGGTGGCGGTGAAGAACAGCAGGTCGCCGTCGAGGACGGGGTGGTGGGCGGTCCGCTGCTGGCGGCCCGCGGCGACGAAGGTGTCCATCACACCCTGGAGGGAACGCTCGGACAGTTCGGACAGGACACCGCCCTGCCGGGCGATGGTCTCCATGACCCGGGCGCGGGTGAGCGGCGCGCCCTCGTCCAGTTGCGACAGGTCGTAGTGCGACATGTACAGCAGCGAACGCAGGGCCTGCTGTTCGTGGTCGGCGGCGAGCCGCTCCCAGGGGTAGGCGGGGTAGGAGTCGAGCATCGCGAGGAGCGCCACCCGCTCACCCTGTTCTTGCAGGGCGGCGGCGATGGTGTGCGCGAGGACGCCGCCGAAGGACCAGCCGACCAGGTGGTAGGGGCCGTTCGGCTGGACCTCGCGGACCCGCGCCAGATACTCCCGCGCGGTCTCCTCCAGGGTGGCGAGGACCGGGAGTTCGCCGAGCAGGGCCCGGGATTGCAGCCCGTACAGCGGGCGGCGCTCGTCGATGTGACGGCGTAGCCCGGTGAACGGCCAGCTCAGGCCGGACGCCGGCGGCAGGCAGAACAGCGGGGGCAACGGGCCCTCGGTCCTGATCGGCAGGACCTGGCCGAGCGCGGCCCGGGCGCCGGTGCCCCGGGCGGTCGCGGAGGCCGGGGCGTGTCCGTCGCGGCTGTCGAGGTGGGCGGCGAGGGCGGCCGGGGTGGGACGGGTGAACAGGTCGAGCACGGGCACGTCCCAGCCGAGGTGGGCGCGCAGCCGGGTCTGGACGCGGGCCAGCAGCAGGGAGTGCCCGCCCAGGTCGAAGAAGTTGTCGTGGGCGCCGACGGTGCCGGCGGCCAGCCCGAGGGCCGACTCCCACGCCGCCGCGACCATCTGCTCGGTGCCTTCGGCGGGCGGCACGGCCGGGGTGGCCCGCCCCGTGCCGGAGCCTGACCCCGGGCCCGTGGCGGGCGGTTCGGTGGCGGCGAGGGCCTTGCGGTCGACCTTGCCCGAGGTCAGCAGGGGCAGGGCGGGCAGCACGGTGCAGTGGCGCGGGACGAGGTACTCGGGGAGTTTGGTGCGCAGCCACTCGGCCAGGTCGGCGCTGGTGGGCGGCGTCCCGGCATCGGCGCGCGGGGTGCACCAGGCGGTCAGCTGCTCGCCTCCCGCGCCGCGCCGCACCACCACGGCGGCCTGCCTCACGTCCGGGTGCGCGGTCAGCAGGGACTCGATCTCCTCCAACTCCACGCGCACGCCACGGATCTTGACCTGGTTGTCGGCCCGGCCGAGGAACTCGATGTTGCCGTCGGGGCGGTGCCTGGCCAGGTCACCGCTGCGGTACAGACGGCCGCCCCGCTGCCCGGAGAACGGGTCCGGCACGAAGGACTGCGCGGTGCGCCGGGCCTCGCCCAGATAGCCCCGGCCGAGCGGCACCCCGCCGATGAACAGCTCGCCGGGGACGCCCGCCGGTACCGGCTGCATGGCGGCGTCCAGGATGTACACCCGGGCGTTGGGGTTGGGGCGGCCGATGGTAATGCCGTGGTCGGCGGTGCCCCGGTAGACCTGGCAGGTGACGCCGATGGTGGTCTCGGCGGGACCGTAGCCGTGGTACATCGTGGCCGCGCCGAGACAGGCACGGAAACGGCGGAACAGCTCCGGGGTCAGCACCTCGCCGCCGCACCACACATGCTTGAGGGAGGCGCCCGAGGCCGCGGCGTCCGGGTGCTCCAGCATGATGTCCAGCACCGAGGAGACCAGGTAGACGAAGGCGATCCGCTCGGCGCGGACCAGGTCGAGCAGATAGGCCACGTCGCCCTCGCGCCCCGCGTCGGCGACCACGAGCGGCGCGCCGCAGGCCAACGGCAGGAAGATCTCGTTGACGGAGATGTCGAAGGTGAGCGGCGCCTTGTGCAGGACCGGATCGTCGGGGGTGAGACCGAGCAGACCGATCTGCCAGGGCAGCCGGTTGCTGATCGCCCGGTGCCGGATCATCGCCCCCTTGGGGACGCCGGTGGAACCCGAGGTGTGGATGACGTACGACAGGTTCTCCGGGGCGATCCGCACACCGGGGTCGCACTCCGGCTGCTTCGGGAACCAGGCATCCAACTCACCTTCGGACAGGGCGAGTTCGACGGCCGGGACCCCCTCCGGCAGGGCAGCGGTGTCCCCGGGACGGGTGAGCACGGCGACCGGCGCGGCGCTGTCGGCGATCTGGGCCAGGCGGTCGGCCGGCCAGCTCGGCTCCATCGGCACGAACGCCCCGCCCGCCTTCTGCACGGCGAGCAGACCGATGACGAGTTCCGCGCCGCGCGGCAGGTGGATGCCGACCGTGCGCTCGGGGCCGACGCCCAACTCGGCCAGCCGGTGCGCGAGACGGTTGGCGAGAACGTTCAACTCCCGGTAGGTGAGCCGGTGTTCACCGGCGACCAGGGCGGTGCGCGCCGGGTGCGCGGCGGCCTGCTGCTCGAACATCACGGGGAAGGGGCGCGGATCGACGGGCGCCTCGGTGTCGTTCCAGCCACGCACGATGCGGTCCCGCTCGGCGTGCGAGAGCAGCTCGTGGCGGCCGATCGGCGCCTCGGGCGCGGCCAGGACCTGCCGCAGCAGCCGCAGCAGCCGTTCCACCAGGGCGTGGGCGCTGTCCGCGTCGAACAGGTCGGTGGCGTACTCCAGGAAGCCGTCGATGCCGGGTGCCTCGGTGGCCCCGGCCGGGGTCGAGGGGGCGGCGTCGGACAGGGACAGCGTCAGATCGAACTTGGCCGAGCCGTTGTGGCGGTGCAGCCGCTCGGCCTCGATGCCGGGCAGCGCGGGGGCCCGGCGGGCGGTGCCGTAGGAGAGCATCACCTGGAACAGCGGGTGCCGGGCGGGGGAGCGGACCGGGCTCACCTCCTCCACCAGACGCTCGAACGGCACGTCCTGGTGGTCGAAGGCGGCCAGATCGGTGGCGCGGACCCGGTCGAGCAGCTCGGCGAAGGACGGATCGCCGGAGGTGTCGGTGCGCAGCACCAGGGAGTTGGCGAAGAAGCCGACCAGTTCGTCGAGGGCGTGGTCGGTGCGCCCGGCCACCGGGGTGCCGATCGCGAGGTCGGTGCCCGCGCCGAGCCGGGTGAGCAGCGCGGCGAGGGCGGCGTGCAGGGTCATGAACACGGTCGCCCCGTGCCTGCGGGCCAGTCGGCGCAGCGTGTCGTGGAGCGCGGCGTCGATGCGCACCGGCACGGTGGCCCCTCGGTGGGACGCCACGGGCGGCCGGCGCCGGTCGCTGGGCAGCTCGATCTGGTCGGGCAGTCCGGACAGCTGGGTGCGCCAGAACTCCAGCTGCCGCTGGGCCAGTTCGGAACCGGCGGCGGTGAGGGCGGTGTGCCACAGCGTGTAGTCGGCGTACTGGACGGGCAGCGCGGGCCAGGCGGGGGCGTGCCCGGTGCGGCGGGCCGCGTACGCCTCGGCGAGGTCCGTGCCGAGCGGTGCGAGCGACCAGTCGTCGCAGGCGATGTGGTGCACCAGCAGGAGCAGGACGTGCTTGTCGGGAGCGAGGCGGAACAGCCGGACGTGCAGCGGGGGATGGGCGGCCAGATCGAAGGCGAAGCGACTGGCGGCGGCCAGCGCGGCGTCGAGACGCATCGCCCGGTCCCGCTCGCCGGACAGATCGGTGACGTGCAGCTCGGGGACGGCCCGCGACGGCGGCAGCACCTGCTGAACGGGTTCCCCGTCGACCGGCCCGACGACCGAACCCTCGGCCTGGCCGGTGTCCGGGCCGTGCGTCTCGTCGGTGCCGTGCGCGACCGGGAACACCGTCCGCAGTGACTCGTGCCGGGTCACCAGGTCGGCGAGGGCGGCGCGCAGGGCGTTGCGGTCGAGGGTGCCGGAGAGCCGCACGGTGTAGGGGATGTTGTAGGTGGGGCTGGGGCCCTCCATGCGGTGCAGGAACCAGATCCGGCGCTGCGCGTCGGAGAGCGGGAGCGGCGCGGGCCGGTCCGCGCCCGGTACGGCGGTCAACGGCGGTCGCAGCGCCGGGACCTCCTCCGCACCCTCCGTGGAGGTGGCCCGCGCCTGCTCCGCGCGCCCGGCCAGGCGGGCGGCGAGACGGGCCGCGGTGGGGGCCTCGAAGATGTCACGGACGCCGAGTTCGGCGCCGAAGGCGTGGCGGGCCCGCCCGACCAGGCGGGTGGCGAGCAGGGAGTGGCCGCCGAGGGCGAAGAAGTCGTCGTCGGGGCCGACGTGGGCGAGCCCGAGCAGCTCCGCGATCAGTGCGCAGAGCGGTCCCTCGTGGGGGCCGGTGGGCGGGCGGCTGTCCGCCGCGCCGCCGGACGGGGCCTGCGGGGCGGGCAGCGCCGAGGCGTCGAGTTTCCCGTTGGGGGTGAGGGGCAGGGCGGGCAGCAGGGTGAAGGTCGCGGGCACCATCGGCGCGGGCAGCAACGCGGCGACGTGCCGCCGCAGTTCGGCGGGGTCGGGGGCGCCGGTGATGCCGTGCCGGGGGACGGCGTACGCGGCGAGGGCGGGCTCACCCGAGTCCGAGTCCGAGCCCGAGGTCGAGACCGGGGCCGGGGCCGGGGCCGAGTGCGTGCCGGGGGCGCGCAGCACCACGGCACACTGGGCGACGCCGGGGTGGGAGAGCAACGCGGCCTCGATCTCGCCGGGTTCGATCCGGAACCCGCGCAGTTTGATCTGCTGGTCGGCGCGGCCGAGGTGGTCGAGACGGCCGTCCGGGCAACGCCGTGCCAGGTCGCCGCTGCGGTACATACGGGCGCCGGGCGGGCCGTACGGGTCGGGCAGGAAACGTGCGGCGGTCAGTCCTGGGCTGTCCAGATAGCCGCGGGCGAGACCGGGGCCCGCGACATACAGCTCGCCGGTCGCCCCCGGCGGCACCGGGCACAGCGCCGGGTCGAGGAGCCGCACCCGCAGGTCCGGCAGCGCGGTGCCGATCAGACCGGTGGCACCGGGCGCGGTGTCCTCGGGGCCGAGGAGGCGCTGCGTGACGTGCACGGTGGTCTCGGTGATGCCGTACATGTTGGTGAGCCGTGGCGTTTCCTCGGGGTGCCGGCGGTACCAGTCGGCCAGGGCGGCCGGGCGCAGCGGCTCCCCGCCGAAGATCACATGGCGCAGGGTCAGACGCGCGCCGGTCGCCGGGTCGGCGGCCTCGGCCGCCGTCAACTGCTCGAAGGCGGTGGGGGTCTGGTTGAGGACTGTGACCCGCTCCTTGGCGAGCAGCCGCAGGAAGTCCGCGGGGGAACGGCTGACCGCGTACGGCACCACGACCAGTCGCCCGCCGCGCAGCAGGGCGCCGAACAGCTCCCACACCGAGAAGTCGAAGGCATAGCTGTGGAAGAGCGTCCAGGTGTCGGCCGGCCCGAACCCGAACAGGGCGTCGGTGGTGTCGAGCAGCCGCACCACGTTGCGGTGCGGGACCACCACACCCTTGGGCAGGCCGGTGGAGCCGGAGGTGTGGATGACGTACGCGCAGTCGTCCGCGCCCGCGCCGGGGACCTCGGGCGGCGTCGCCGGGTGACGGGCGAGAGCCGCCCGCACGGCAGGCGCGTCGAGCACCAGGGGCGGTGTCGCGTCGGCCGCCGCCCGCTCCGCGTCCGGCCGGGTCCAGGACGTGCTGTCGGTGAGCAGCAGGGCGGGCCGGGCGGCGGCGAGGACAGCGGCGGTGCGGGCGGGCGGCTGGTGCGGGTCGAGCGGGACGTAACCGGCGCCCGCTTTGAGCACCGCGAGGACGGCCACCACCAGATGGGCCGAACGGGGCAGGGCGAGCGCCACCAGCGACTCACGGCCGATGCCCCGGGCCCGCAGCTCGTGCGCGAGCCGGTTGGCGCGCTCCTCCAAGTCGCCGTAGGTGAGCTGGAGATGGCCGAAGACCACGGCGACGGCGGCCGGGTCGTCCGTGGCCCTGCGGTGGAACAGCTCGGCGAGGGTCGCGGTGCCGGAGGCGGGGTCCTCGACGGGGCTGTGCGCCGGGTCCGGCAGGTCGGACAGGAGGTGCTGCGGCGTCGTTGCGGAGAGTTCCGGGACCGCTGCCCGCTCCTCCTCGCTCACCATCGGCACCAGGCCGATCGGCCGGTCCGGGTCGGCCGTCAGCACGGCGGCGACGTCGCGCAGCCGCCGGTGGTGGGCGCGCAGAGCGGCGTCCGGGTAGCGGTCCGGGGCGGCGTCCAGGGTGAGGGTGGCAAAACCGTCCGCGGGGTGGTCGCGGAAGGTGATCGTGAGGTCGTCGACGGGGCCGGCGGACAGGTGGACCACCCGGGCCGACAGTCCCTCGAAGGCCAGCTCGGGCGTGCGTAGGCCGACGTTGACCAGCGGTCCGGTGAGCGCCTCGCCGACCGGCACCCGCAGATCACGGCGGATGTCCTCGCCGCGATAACGGGCGTGACGGCGCAGCTCGCGCAGCCGCTCACGGACCTGGGCGGTCAGCTCGCGCAGGGTGGCTCCCGGGCGCACCGTCAGCACCAGCGGCAGCACGTTGACGGTGTTCGCGGGGACACGGGCGGCGGCCGAGCCCAGGCGCCCGGCGTACGGCAGGCCGAGGACCACGTCCTCGCGCGCGGTGACCCGGTGCAGATAGGCGGCGACCACGGCGAGCCGTTCCTCGGCACCGGCGGCCCCGGCGGTCGCGGCCAACGGCCCGTGGGCGCGCCGGAACCACGGCGCCTGCGGCGCGTCGCCCGCATCGGAGACGACAGCGTCGCGGCGCCCGTCCGCCCCCGCCGGTGCTGTTCCCTCCGACCCGGCTGCGCGTTCCGGCGCGGCCGGCCGGAGGTCCGCCGGGGGCGTCCACCGCGCGAGCAGGTCGGTGAAGTACGCGCGGTCCTCCTCGTGCCGGGGCGAGTCGCGGTACTCCCGCTCCTCCGTCAGCAGTGCGCGCGGGTCGCAGAAGCGGACCGGCGGCCGCCGCTCACCCCGCACCGAGGCGCCGTACAGCTCCGCGACCCGCTGCTGGAGCAGGGTGACGGCGTAACTGTCGACGGCGATGTGATGGCAGGCGAAATACCACAGGTGCCGTTCGGGGCCGGTGCGCAGGACGGCGTGGGTGAAGACGGGGTCGCGGGCCAGGTCCCGGGGCCGGGCCAGGTCCCGGCCCATCCACTCCAGGGCGAAGGCGTGCGGGTCCGGCTGGTCGCACGCGTCGACCAGCCCCTGCCCCCCGTCCGGCGCCCCCTGCTCGGCGACGGGTTCCGCCCGGTCCCCCGAGGGCTCGCGGTACCGCAGCGAGAGAACGTCGGCCTCGGCGACCGTGGCGCGCAGCGCGGCCTCGAACCGGGTGACGTCCAGCGGCCCCGTCAGCTCCACGTACTGGGCGCAGTTGTGGGACGGGCTGTCCACAGTGCGCTGCTGGGCGTACCAGATACCGGCCTGCGCCGAGGTCAGCGCCTGTGCGGCCGGTGGATCGGGGACGGTGTCGGGAGCGGGGACGGGCATGGCGGGGCTGCTTCCCTCGGAGGAGTCGTGGGGACGGGGGTGGGGGCGGGTGTGCATCGGGTCGGGACGGTGGGGTGAACGTCCTTGCACGGTGGGGGCGTTGGTGACCCTGGGGCGGGCGGGGGTGAACGTCCCCGTGCGGTCGGGGTGGTGGCGATCCCGGGGCGGTGGGGGTGAACGTGCCTGTGCTGTCAGGGCGTTGGCGGCCCCAGGGGCAGTGGGAGTGAACGTCCTTGTGCTGTCAGGCCGTTGAGGACTCCGCGGCGCGTACGGAGCGGGGGCGGAGGTCCGTCCAGACCTCTTCGATGTGGGCGAGGCAGTGGTCCCGGTCGCCGGTGACACCGGTGTGCCGCCAGCCCGGCGGAAGGAGCCGCCAGGCGGGCCAGAGGGCGTACTGCTCCTCGTCGTTGACGACGGCGGCCCAGTCGCCGTCGGTGTGCTGCGTCTCGGTCACTGGGGTTCCTCGGGTGCGGCGCCGGTGCGGTTGCGGACGGCGTGGAAGGGGCAGGCGGGCAGGGTGTCGCCGGGGGCGTCGGGCAGGAAGTACTGGCGCCACTCGCGGTTGTCGGCGTTGCCGAAGTCGCCCAGTTCGGGGGCGGGTTCGAGGGCGTCGTAGCGCCGGATGCGTTTACGGATCACCTGGCGGGCGCGGATGCCGCGCGGCGAGTCCGGCTCCAGACCCTCGAAGACCCAGCGGGGCTGGAAGGTGATGACGAATCCGGGGCTGTGCCGGCTGTTGCGGGTGATGTGCGCGGGCGTGTTGCACACCACGAAGATCTCGGTGCCGCCGAAGGAGAACTCCCACAGCGGGTGGTCCGGATCGGTCGGGGTCTCCTCGGGCCAGGGGCTGCCGTCCTTCTCGTGCAGGAACTGAAGCACCGACCAGAATCTACTGAAGTACTCCTGCTGGCTGAGGAGTTGGTCCTCGGGCTCGTCGGGGCCGAAGAAGACCACCAGGGAGGTGTCCTTGCCCAGCTCCTGGTAGCAGGCGAGGTAGGAGGTGAGGATGTCGGTGAGCGGCCCCCAGGTGCCGGGGTCGTGCGCGCTGTCGACGAAGCCGAAGCGCAGGGTGTTCTTTTTCGCGGCGGCGACCCCGAAGGTGCAGGGGAAGGGGTTCTGCCCGGACAGCAGGGTGGCGATGAGCTGATGGGCCACCGGCCGTCCCCAGGAAGGCAGTTGGCCGAGCGTGGCGGCGGTGAGGGCGTCCGGGGCCAGTGGCTCCGGGAGATCCGCTTCGGGTGCGGACACAGAGATGTTCTCCCTCCAGGGCGGGGGACGAGGGGAGTGGGGAGCGGGACGAGGGGAGTGGGGAGCGGGACGAGGAGAGCGGGGCGAGGGAAGTGGGTGAGGGGAGTGGGGAGTTGGGCGAGCTGAGGAGTTGCGGTGGTGGGAGGACGGGGGGCGGGTTGGGCCGCCCCCTCACGTCCGCCTCAGAGCCGCCGGCACATGCTCAGAACGGTCGGCACATGCTCGGAACCGCCGGCACATGCTCGGAACCCGCCGGTAGATCCTCAGAACCGCTGGTACATCTCCTCCGGGATGATCGGCTGGTGGTAGGTGCACTCGCCGGAGAGCACCGTGGAGCCGTGCAGCCGGGTCACCGGGATGAGCACTTTGTCCCCCTCGTGCAGCTCTATCTTGTGGGTGACGTTGTTCCAGAAGTGCATCTGGCCGCGCTCGACCATCACGAGACGGTGCTCGTTGTGGACGTGCGTCGTGGAGGTCTCCTCGTGGCTCTCCACGAAGGTGTCGAGGTCCACCTCGATGTTGTTCTCCTTGAGGTACGCGTCGATGCGCGCGGCCTTCTCCTGGTGCTCGGGGATGGTGTCGGCCCAGGCCAGCTGCTTCGCCAGGTCCTCGTCCCACAGCTCGGCGAACCAGCGGGCCTCGGCGAAGCCGCGCCGCATCCGCCCGACGCCCTCGGCGCCGAAGTAGCCGTGCACCGTGGCCAGCAGACGGTCCGTCAGATCGCCGACGGCGGCCAGGGCCGTGGCCGACGAGGTGCCGTCGGCGGTGGCGGGGGCGAGGCGGGCGAAGAGGTCGGTGTGCAGTCCGAGGCCGTCCTCGATGACCTGGGTGTACTGGCCGGCCTCGACGGACTGGTCCAGGGTGTGGTGCAGCAGGGCGCCCAGGAACTCCGGGTACTTCTCGCGGGTGCGGGAGAGGTGGTGGAGGTGGTTGCCCCGGCCGAGCGAGGAGCCCAGGTACAGCTGCCAGTACGCGGCGGCGGCGGGCTTGAGGTCCGCGCCGGCGAGCAGGGTCCGGTAACTGTCGTGCGCGCCGACCCAGGTGCGGTACTCGTCGAGCAGGTATCCGCGCCCGTCGGGGTGGGCGGCGTCGAACTCGCCGAGGGCGGCCCGTCCTGCGGCGGCCCGTGCGGCCGGCAGGAACGCGCTCAGCTGGAGCAGGAAGAAGGTGGCGGACGCCTTGCGGTCGGTGGTCGACAGGGCGGCGATGTGCACGAGTCCGGGCTCGGCGAGACGGTGCTCGTGGTGGGCGCGCACCTCCTGGCGGAAGGTGTCGGGAGTCACGGCCTCCGGCGCGCCCAGCGTCTCGTCCAGCGGCGCGAACAGGTGCCGTTCCAGGATCGGTCCTGCCAGGGCGCCCAGGACCCGGTTGCGCTCGCAGTAGAAGGCGGCGCCGTCCTTGTCGCCGGGGCCGCCCAGGGCGGGCGGCAGGTACAGCAGTTCGGCGTCGTAGACGTTGCGGAGCATGCGGTGGCCGAGGAGGGCGCTCAGCTTGAGGGACTTGGCCGCGGGCATCGGCCGGGCGTAGTTCAGCCAGGCCAGGTCGTCCGGGCGGACCGGGCGGCGGTACGGGTTGTCCTCGGTGGTCAGCTCCTCCCAATCGGCCGCGCGGAAGGCGGAGTTGGCGGCGAAGGCCTTGACGACGGCGTTCTCGTCGTGCGGGTCGAGGCCGAGGTCGGCGAGGACGGGGTTGCGGGAGGCGGTGGTCTGCGACGACATGGGGTCTCCACAGGAGAGCGGGATCGTTTGGAACGGGCCGGGGACCGGCGATGCGCCGGTGGCGGCCAGGAGAGGGCGGCCGGGGCGGAGTTGCGGTACGGGGACAGCGAAGTCCGGCCACCATGACTTAGGTAAGCCTAACCTTACTTTCCTTGGAGTCATGTGTGTGTTTGGTGGAGCAACTGCAAAGCCCGGGCGGGGAAAGGGGAATCGCGAGCCCGGGTGCAGGGGCGGATTCCGCTCTATTGCAGGCCGTTCGAGGGATGCCTCGGCAGAGAAATGGACCTGTCGTATCCGGGGTTATTTATGGTTGCTTTACTTGGAAGAGGTGGGCCTTTTGCTGATTGATGGAATCGCCTTTTCTCAACTCCGGTCGTGACCGGGGGAGTCGGGGGGTGATCCGAGGCCGGCGAGGTGCGGGCCCGCTTCACTTCGACCCGGCGAGGTGCGGGGTGGGAGTCACTTCAACCCGGCGTTGAGCGAGGGCAGCAGCCGCTTCATGACCCACGGGATGCTCAGCACGCTCGGTGCGCTGGTCGCCTGGGCCTCGGTGCGGTCCATCCCCGCGTACGCCTTGTTCTTCACCGCGGGCAGCGCGGAGAAGGTCGCGTCGGACTCCAACTGCCGTTGGTCCTTGGCGGTGTTGTACCAGACCAGCAGGGCGTCGGAGGTCAGTTCGTCCGTGCGCTCGCTGCTGATCCGGTGGGCGAAGGTGTTCAGCTTCTTGGCCTTCGAGACGACCGGGTCGAGCGTCATGCCCACCGACTTGAGAAGGTTGGTGCGCTCGTCGTCGTAGAGCACGATGCTCCCGGTGGAGGGCATCGGGTAGGCGTAGATGAAGGTCTTCCCCTTGAGGTTCGGGTACGTCGAGGCGTCCTGCTTCAGCTCGTCCGTCACCTTCGTGACCGCCTGCTCGGCCTCCTTGCCCCGGCCGAGCGCCTTGCCGATCAGGCGGGTCTGCTCCTGCCAGGGCGTGCCGTAGGCCACGCGGTCCTTCGTGTAGCCGACCGTCGGGGCGATCTTCGACAGCTTGGCGTAGTCCGCGGAGGTCAGGCCGGACTGCACGGCCAGGATGAGATCCGGGTGGAGCGCGGCGATCTTCTCGACGGGGTAGCCGTCGGTGGTGTCGAGGACCTCGGGGCGTGAACTGCCCAGTGCCGCCTGGTCCCACGGGCCCACGCCGTGCTCGAAGGAGTCCTCGGTCTTGACCACGGCCACCGGCCGCACACCGAGCGCGAGTGCCGCGTCCTGGTCGCTCCAGCCGAGCGCGACCACGCGCGTGGGCTGCTTCTTCAACGTCGCCGAGCCGAACTTAGAAGCGATCGTGACGGGGTAGGCGCCGGCGTCCGGCTGCGCGTCGGCGGCGGACCCCGAAGACCCCGAAGACGCCGAGGTCGCGGACCCTGTGGAGGAGCCGCTGCCGCACCCGGTGAGCAGGAGGGCGGAGGCGGTGAGCAGGCAGGCCGCGGCGGCGCTTCGAGGCCTCTTCCTCGGCGACCCGTCCGCAACTGGAGCGAGGCGCGGGGAAATTGACAGGTAATTCATAAGTGGTGTCCCTTCGGGGAGTGGGGAAGGGCAATCGCGGATGAGTGGCCGCTGCATGGAGCGGCGGGCAATTGCCTGATGGGTAAGGGGAGGCTAACCTAAGTCCTTGTGTTCCCTCCAGGCCCCTCGCGGAATACCGCTGTCCCCGCGCGTACTTCGGTCGACGCGTCCCGCGATTTCCCCACGCCGCACGGCTTTGCTGACGCACAGCCCCCCGACCGCTCCGTGTCCCGTATGCCGGGTCGCCGGGCGGCCGGGGTCGCCGGGTGTCTGCTCGCCCTCGCCGCCGCCGTCGTGCTGAGCCTCGCCGTGGGCTCCCGGTCCATCGCGCCGCACACCGTGGCCGACGCGCTCTTCCACTTCCACGGCGGCAGCGCCCAACTGGTGGTCAGGCAACAGCGCTTGCCCAGAACCGGGTTGGGCATCCTGGTGGGCGTGGCGCTGGGCCTGTCCGGAGCGCTGATGCAGGGGCTGACCCGCAACCCGATCGCCGACCCGGGCCTCCTGGGCGTCAACTCCGGTGCCTCGGCGGCCGTGGCCACCGCGATCGCGTTCGGCGGGATGCGCGGACCGCTCTCCTACGTCTGGTTCGCCTTCGCCGGAGCCGCCCTCGTGGCGGTCCTGGTCCATCTGCTCGGCTCGGTGGGACGCGTCGCCGCCACCCCCGCCCGGCTCGCCCTCGCCGGGACCGCCGTCACGGCGGCCCTGGGCGGCTACACCTCCGCCGTCCTCCTCCTCGACCCGGACGCCTTCGACCAGTTCCGCTACTGGAACGTCGGCTCCCTCGTGGGACGTGAGGCGGACACCGTCCGGCAGATGCTCCCCTTCGTCGCCGTCGGCACCCTCCTCGCCCTCGCCCTGGCCCGCCCGCTCAACGCCCTCGCCCTGGGCGACGACGCCGGACGCGCCCTCGGCACGCGTCCCGGACGCACCCGCGCGCTCGGCGGTCTGGCGGTCACCCTGCTGTGCGGGGCAGCGACTGCTGCGGCGGGCCCGATCGGCTTCGTGGGGCTGGCGGTTCCGCACATCGTGCGGGTGTGGACCGGGCCCGACCAGCGCTGGATTCTGCCCTGCTCGGCGCTGCTGGCCCCCGCCCTGCTGCTCGCCTCCGACGTCCTGGGCCGGGTGGCCGCCGAGCCCGGCGAACTGGAGGTCGGCATCGTCACCGCGTTCCTCGGCGCCCCCTTCTTCATCGTTCTGGTACGACGCGGAAGGCCGGCCGCACCGTGAACCTGCTCCACTCACCTGACTCACCTGACTCACCTGACTCACCTGACTCACCTGACTCACCGGGCTCACCGGGCTCACCGGGCTCACCGCCCTTGCCGCGCAGGCCCGTTCGGGTGCTGGGCCTCGGCTCCGTCGCCGTCCGGTTCAGGCCGCGCGGTCTCGTCGTGTGCGCCGTGCTCCTGCTGCTGATCGTCGCCGTCGGCCTGTGCACCCTCGCCACCGGCGACTACGCCATCCCCGTACCGGATGTGGCGCGGGCCCTGCTCGGCGGCGGCGACGCCGCGACCCGCTTCGTGGTGGACTCCCTGCGCGCTCCCCGGCTCGTGGTGGCGCTGCTGGTGGGCGCCGCCCTCGGCCCGGCCGGCGCGGTCTTCCAGAGCATCACCCGCAACCCGCTCGGCAGCCCGGACATCATCGGGTTCGGGGCCGGCGCCTCCTGCGGTGCCGTCGCCGTCCTGGTCCTCTTCCACGGCGGACCCGGCGCCGTCTCCGCCGGTGCCACGGCGGGCGGACTCGGCACGGCCGCCGCCGTCTACCTCATGGCCCTGCGGCGCCGGGCGCTCAGCAGCCTGCTGCTCATCCTGGTCGGCATCGGTGTCACCGGCATGCTCACCGCGTTCAACGAGTGGCTGCTGACCCGCGCCTCCCTCAACGACGCCGAGACCGCGCAGCGTTGGCTCACCGGCAGCCTCAGCAGCGCGTCGTGGGGGACCGCCGTTCCCCTCGGCATCGGCGTCGCCGTCCTGCTGCCGGTGCTGCTCCTGCTCGGCCGCCGCCTGGACCTGATGGAGATGGGGGACGACTGCGCCCGCGCCCTGGGCATACCGGCCGAGCGCGTCCGGCTGGCCGCGGTCGTCCTCGCCGTCGGCCTGGTCGCCTTCGCCACCGCGGCGGCCGGCCCCGTCGCCTTCGTCGCCCTGGCGTCCACACAGGTGGCCCGGCGGCTCACCCGCACCCCCGGCGTCGGCCTCACCGCCGCCGCCCTGACCGGGGCCCTGCTCACCACCCTCAGCGATCTGGCGGGGCAACACGCCTTCCCCTCCGCCCAGTTGCCCGTGGGCGTCGCGACCGCCTGCCTGGGCGGCGGGTACCTGGGCCTGCTCCTCCTGCGGCAGGGGCGGGCCGCCCGTTGACCCACCGCACCACCGAGCCACCGGACCGGCGCCCGCCCTGCGCGGCCCACGACCCACCGGGCCACCACCCACCCGCCTCCTCCCGCCCGGCCGCCACGCCACCGGTCCCCCCCCACTCTTCGCCGCACCCCCCACAGGCCCCCCACCGGCCCAACCGCCGTACCGACACAAGGAGTTGGCAGCCATCCTCATGGAACACACCGAACAGGGCGTGATCCGCTGGGCGTTCCGGTGCCGACGCCGATGGATCGTCGGAGCCACCGTGTTCACCGCCCTGCACCAGGTCTGCGAGGCCGCAGTGCCGGTCGGCGTCGGCCTGGTCATCGACCACGCGATACGCGACGGCAGCCCCCTGGACCTACTGGCATGGCTCGCCGCCCTCGGGGCGTTCTTCCTGGTCCTCACCACCGTGATGCGGCTCGGCGGCCGCTGCAACCGGCGGGCCAGCCAGGGCGCCGCGCACCTGCTGAGGATGGCCGCCGTCGAACGGGTCCTTGACCCACGGGGGTTCGCCCACCGCACCGACCCCGGCACCCTGCTGTCCACCGTCACCAACGACGCCCTGCGCATCGGCCTCGGCAACCGCTTCTGGGCGCTGGCCGGCGGCGCCCTCGCCGCGCTCCTGGCCGGGGCCGCCTGGCTGCTGGCGACCAGCGTGCCCCTGGGGCTGCTCGTCCTGGCCTGCCTGGTCCCGCTCCTGGTCGCCCTGCGGCTGTTCGCCACCCCCCTCAGCGCCCGCAGCGGCACCGAACAGGCCCAGGTCGCCAGGGCCACCGGCACCGCCGCCGACCTCGTCCTCGGACTGCGGGTCCTCAAGGGCCTGGGCGCCGAGGCCGCCGCGCTGCGCCGCTACCGCACCGCGAGCCGCGCCTCGCTCGCCGCCACCGTCCGGGTGGCCCGCTGGGAGGCCGGCTACGAAAGCGTCACCCTGCTCCTCAACGCCGTCTTCCTGGCCGCGATCGCCTGGGCGGGCGCCCGCTTCGCGGCGGAGGGGACCATCACCGTCGGCCAGTTCGTGGCGGCGGTGGGGCTCGCCCGGTTCCTGGTCGGGCCCAGCGAACGACTGGGCGCGGCGCTGGCCCTGCGCGCCCGCGCCCGCGGCTCCGCCCGCCGGTTCGCCGCACTCCTCGACGAGCCCTACGCCGTCCAGGACAACGGCGGTGAACGCCCGCGCCCGCGCGGCGACATGGCCCTGCGCGGCATCGTGCACGGCGCCCTGCGCGGCGTCGACCTGACGGTGCCCGCAGGACAGGTGGTGGGGATCGCGACCGGCGACCCCGCGGCCGCCGCCGACCTCCTCGACCTGCTCGCCCTGCGGGCCGTCCCCGAACAGGGCACCGTCGCCCTGGACGACACCGACCTCACGGCGGCGGGCCCGACCGCGGCCCACCGGGCGGTCCTGGTCGCCGACCACGACGGGGACCTCTTCGACGGCACCGTGGCCGAGAACGTCGCCGCCGCCCTGCTGCACGCACGGCCCGACGGCGAGGACGCGGCGGACCCGGCCCGCCGACCGCCCGAGCAGTCCGCCTCGGTGGTCGCCGCCATGGCCGCCGCCGCAGCCGACGACGTCGTCCGGGCAGGACCGGACGGCGACCGGGCCACCATCGGCGAACGCGGCCGCTTCCTCTCCGGCGGGCAGCGCCAACGGGTCGCCCTCGCCCGGGCGTTGGCCGCCGACCCGCCCGTACTCGTGCTGCACGAACCGACCACGGCCGTCGACGCGGCCACCGAGGCGGCCGTCGCCGCAGGCCTGCACCGGCTCCGCGAGGGACGCACCACCCTGCTGGTGACGACCAGCCCGATCCTGCTCCGGCACTGCGACCGGGTCCTCTTCCTGGCGGACGGCCGCGTCCGGGCCGAGGGCACACACGCCCGACTGACCGACGACGAACCCGCATACCGCACGGTGGTGATGGCATGAACGCCCCGAATCCCGCTCCCCAGAACACCTCCGCGCCCACGGAGACCTCGTCCGCCGCGCACGACCGGGCCGCGCAACTGCTCCCGACCGCCACTTCGGCCGCCGTCCGCGCCGAACTCGTCGCCGGGCTGCGCCGCGCCCCGCTGCGCCCGCTCGTCGCGCTGCTGCTCCTGGTGGGCGGGGTCGTGGCCTCGTTGGTCGTCCCGAGGGCCCTCGGCCGGGTCGTGGACGAGGTCACCGCGGGCGGCGCCTCCGCGCAGAGCGTGACCGCACCGGTCGCCGCCATCCTCGTCGCCGGGCTCGTCGGCGCCCTGTCGAGCGGCTGGGGGACGGCCCTGCTGGCCCGCTCCGGCGAGGAACTGCTCGCCGCACTGCGGGAGAAGGCCCTGGGGCACGCCCTGGCCACGCCCCAGGAACAGGTCGAACGGTCCGGCACCGGTGACCTGGTGGCCCGGCTCAGCAATGATGTGTCGCTGCTCGGCGAGGCGGTGCGCGAGGTGCTGCCGAAGGTCGTCACCGCCGTTCTGGAGATCGGCCTCACGTTCGTGGCGCTGCTCCTGCTCGACTGGCGGTTCGCGCTCACGGCGCTGATCGCGGTGCCCCTCCAGGCGTACGCGGTGCGCTGGCTGACCCGCACATCGCGGCCGGTGCGCCGGGCCGAGCGCGAGGCACAGGGCCGCCTCGCGCAGACCTTCCTCGAAACGGTGGAGGGAGCGGACACCGTACGGGCGTTCCGGCTCACGTCCTGGCGGACAGCGGCGGGCGACGCGGCGTCCCGTGAGGTCCGCGACCTCGCCCTGACCGCCACCGGCATCGGCACCCGTTTCTTCGGCAAGCTGAACGGAGCGGAGTGGACGGGGCTCGCCGCGCTGCTCGCGGTCGGCTATCTGCTGGTGCGTGACGGCGCGGTCGGGGTGGGCGCGGCCAGCGCCGCGGCCCTGTACTTCGTGCAGCTCTTCGACCCCGTCAACGGACTGCTCTCCTCCTTCGACAGCGTCCAGTCGGCCGGCGCCGCAGCGGCCCGCGTCGTCGGCCTCACCGGCCTGCCCACACCGCAGGGCGACCAACAGGCCGACCAACAGGGCGAGTTGCCCCAGGGTGCGGACGGCAGGGCCGGGCCACCGCGCGACCCTGCCGGAGCGACGCTGGAACTGCGCGGCGTGGGACACGCCTACACTCCCGGCCACCGTGTCCTCGACGACGTCCACCTCGCCCTCGTCGCGGGCGAGCGGGTCGCGGTGGTCGGCCCCTCCGGCGCGGGCAAGTCCACCCTGGCCCGCATCGTGGCCGGCGTGCACCGCCCGGTCGAGGGCACCGTGCTGCTCGACGGCCGCCCCGCCGAAGGGCGCGCCCACGGCCAGGTCGCCCTGGTCAGCCAGGAGACGCATGTGTTCGCCGGGCCCCTCGCCGACGACCTGCGCCTGGCCCGCCCCGCGGCCGACGACGAGGAACTCCGCGCCGCCCTCGCCACGGTGGACGCCCTGGAGTGGGCCGAGGCCCTCCCCGACGGCCTGGCCACCCGCGTCGGCCGGGGCGGCACGCGCCTCACCCCGGTACAGGAGCAGCAACTCGCCCTGGCCCGGCTGGTGTTGGCCGATCCGCCGGTGGCCGTCCTCGACGAGGCCACCGCCGAGGCGGGCAGCGCCGGTGCCCGGGTCCTGGAGGCGGCGGCCGAGGGCGCGCTCAAGGGGCGTACGGCCCTGGTCGTCGCCCACCGCCTCACCCAGGCGGTCCGTGCCGACCGGGTGGTGGTCCTGGACCGGGGCAGGGTCGCGGAACTGGGCACGCACGAGGAGCTGACCGCGCGGGGCGGACCCTACGCGCGGCTGTGGGAGGCCTGGTCGGGAGGGCGCGGTGGGCCGGAGAGCGCCGAGCGCGCCCACCTGCCCACCGCGCGGCCGAACCCGTCAGCGGATCAGCCGGGTCGGCCGGATCAGTCGTCGTCCTCGCTGAACCCGGCCCGCCAGTAGCCCTTGAACGTCACGGCCGTACGGTCCAGACCCCGTTCGTCGACCAGCTGACGGCGTATCCCGCGCGCCACCGACGCCTCGGCCGCCACCCACGCGTAGACACGCCCCTCCGGCACCGAGGCGCTGCGGACCGCTTCGGCGAGTTGGGACGGACCGTGCCCCCGGTGCAGCCACCGCAACGAGGTCTCGGCCTGCTCCACCGTGGGCAGGCCGAACTCGCCCTCGGGGCCGTCGACTTCGGCCAGCACGGTGATGTGCCGGATGTCGCCCGCCCCGTCGCGGGCGAGGCCTTCGAGGGTGGCGGCGATCGCGGGCAGCGCCGTCTCGTCCCCGGCGAGCAGCAGGGCGGCGGTGCCCTCCGGCGGCCGGAAGTCCACCCCGCCGGCGTCGGCGTCGGCCGGTCCGCACAGCAGAATGCGGTCACCGGCGGTGGCCGCGCGCGCCCACCGGGTGGCCGGTCCTGACGTGCCGTCGGGCGCCTCGTGCAGGGCGAAGTCGATGTCGACCTCCTGCCGGTGCGGCCGCTGCGCGCGCACCGTGTACGTGCGCATCACCGGGCGGATCTCCTCGGGAGTACGGCGCCACGCCTCGAACCAGCCGACGGCGTCGGCGTCCTCGGACAGCACCGGCTCCGCCTGGCCCGTGCGGGGCAGCATGAGCTTGCACCGCTGGTCGTAGCCGCCGCCGACGAAGCCGTCGAGCGTGTCCCCGGCGAAGGTGATCCGCACCATGAGCGGCGTGAGCCGCTCGGTGCGCGCGACCCGCACCGGAAACAGCCGGAACGCGGACCGCCGAGGCGGCCGGGCAGCCGGGGCCGCGTCTCCCGCGGATTGCGGAGAAGCGGGAGAAGTCGAAGAGGTAGACGACGCGGAAGAAGCGGGGGATGTGGGGGACATGGGATGCCTCCGAATTGCTGTAGGACGCCGACCGCCGCAATTCATGACCATCTCTTGGTAGTTGCGTGACCTTTCATGGGAACGTGCTTGGCGCATTGCGGACTTGAGGTGACTCTCATTTGAAGCGATCTTGACGGAGCCGGTCGGCGTCGGCTGTTTTGTGAGGTTAGGCTAACCTAAGCAATCGGGTTCCGCCCGGTCCCCCCACCCCTGTACCCTCCGGGAGTTCTCGCCCCATGACGGCACTCAACGACCAAGCTCACCAGGCCGGTTACGACGTCATCGTCGTCGGCGGCGGCCCCGCCGGCTCGACCGCGGCCGCGCTGACGGCCATGGCCGGCCACCGCGTGCTGCTGCTCGAAAAGGAATCCTTTCCACGGCATCAGATCGGGGAATCACTCCTCCCCGCGACTGTGCACGGAATCTGCACACTCCTCGGAGTGGCCGACGAAATACACCAGGCCGGGTTCATGCCCAAGCGCGGCGGCACGTTCCGCTGGGGCGCCAACCCCGAACCTTGGAATTTCCTGTTCGCCTACTCGCCCGTCCTTTCCGGACCGGCCTCGACCGCCTATCAGGTCGAGCGCATGAAATTCGACCAGATCCTCCTCGACAACGCCCGCCGGGTGGGCGTCGAGGTCCACGAACAGGCCACCGCCCTCGCCTCGTTGACGTCCCCGACCGATGCCGGTGAACGGGTCACCGGTGTGCGCTGGCGGGACAAGGACGGCACGGAGCACGAGAGCACCGCGCGGTTCGTCGTCGACGGCTCGGGCAACACCGGCCGGCTCTCCCGCACCCTGGGCAAGCGCCGGTACTCGGAGGCCTTCAAGAACATCGCCCTCTACGGCTACTTCGAGGGCGGCAAGCGCCTGCCGGGCCCGGACGCCGGCAACATCCTCTGCTGCGCCTTCGACGAGGGCTGGTTCTGGTACATCCCGCTCACCGACGAACTGACCAGCGTGGGCGTGGTCGTCAACCGGTCCAGGGCGCAGGCCTTGCAGCAAGACCCCGAGACGGCACTCAAGGACCTCATCGAGCGGGCGCCGATGATCCGCGAGTACCTAGCGGACGCCACCCGCGTGACGGAGGGCCCCTACGGCCAACTCCGGGTCCGCAAGGACTACTCGTACGCCATGGAGCGCTTCTGGGCGCCGGGCATGGCGCTGGTGGGCGACGCGGCCTGCTTCATCGACCCGGTCTTCTCCACCGGGGTGCACCTCGGCACCTACGGGGCGCTCCTCGCGGCTCGCTCCATCAACGCCGTGCTGGCGGGGGAGCTGACCGAGGAGCGGGCGTTCGAGGAGTTCGAGCGGCGCTACCGGCGTGAGTACGGGGTGTTCTACGAGTTCCTGCTCGCCTTCTACGACATGCGGCAGACCGAGGAGTCGTACTTCTGGGAGGCACGCCGCGCCTCGGAGACGGCCACCTCGGATCTGAACGCGTTCGTGGAACTCGTCGGCGGCGTCTCCTCCGGCGAGACCGTGCTCACCGACCCGGACGCGCTGCGCGCACGGTTCGCCGCCTCCTCCGCCGAACTGGCCGAGGCGATAGACAGCACGGGCCCGGCCCGGACCCGCTCCGGGGAACGGATGGACAAACTGTTCGGCACCCAGGTCGTCGAGGGGGTCATGCAGGGGATGAACGAGGTCCAGGCCCGGGCCCGGCTCGGCGGCACGAGCGCCCTCGAACAGCCGCTCTTCCCCGGCGGACTGGTCCCCTCCCCGGACGGCCTGCGCTGGACGGAACCCGCCACCGACGCCGCACCGGCCGACGCCGCGGTCGGGACGGGAGCCGAGCGATGAGCGAACCGGCCACGAACACCGCCGCCCACGCGTCCGCGCCGCTGACCCGGGAGACGTTGCTGACGGACATCGCGGAGGTCCTCGACGAGGACCCCGGGAACATCGGCTGGGACGACGACCTCCTCGACGTCGGCCTGGACTCGATCCGGCTGATGCACCTCACCGTGCGATGGCGCGCCGCAGGTGTCGACATCGCCCTGCTGGACCTGGCGACCGAGACCACGCCGGGCGCATGGTGGGACCTGATCCAAGCGGCCGACGGACACCGGCAGGAGGCGACGACACCACCCACTCCGTGACCCCGACGAGCCGCCCGCTCCCGGGCTCAGGCCCGAGCTGATCCGCAGCCGCGTGCCCTGAACCGCCCGACTGTTCGAGCAGGTCAACGTGTTGTCGCCGGGGTCGGAGACCACCGCGCGGTGGGCAGGGTGATCGGGCAGGGTGATCTGGGCGGTGCGGGAACACCGCAGGGTCGCGCGGGATGCGCCCGCCGACCCCGGTCACGCTGATCCGGCCCGGAACGCGCCGGTGCGGCCCTGGTTCCCGGGCAACCCACACCACCGGCGAATGCGGGCGGGGTCCGAGCGGGCCTACGCCGAGGTGTCCGACTTGTGTGCGGTGGCGCGCGAGGTGGGTTCCCCTGCGTCCTCCGCCAGGGCCGAACGGACTGGAGCCACCCTTCTCCGCCCGACCGGATGCCGAACGGCCCCTGGCGCGAGGGGAGTTCCCCAGCGGGGGATCAGACGCCGACCCGATCCGCCCCGGCGGGCCCGATCGTCTCCGTCCTACAGGGTGACGGGGAGCAGTCCGGTCAGACCTTTGACGACGTCGAAACTGAGGGTGGCGGAGAAGAGCTGGTCCCCGGCGGCGAGGGGGCTCGTGCCGAACTTCTGGGCGAGGGCGTCGACGGCCGGGGCGGTCAGGTTGATGGGGGTGTTCTCGGCACTGACCTTGGTCAGGGCGAGCTTGATGCCGTCACCGTTGGTGGTGAGCGTCTCGATGCGTCGGCCGAGGTGCTCGGTGGTGATGACGCCACTGCGGTCGAGCTTCATCACCAGTGCCAGGTCCGTGAACTCGGCCCGCTTCCCGTCCCGTTGGAAGGCGAAGCCGCCGCGAGCCTTGCCGGTCACGCCGGACAGGTCGGTGTTCAGCTCCCCGCTGTCGAGCACCGAGTGCATGCACGGCCGGCCGTTCACGGTGGTCAGCGTCGCGGGCGCGACAGCGTCGAAGGTGACCCCGGCCGCGGCCAGGGCCTTGGCTGCGGTCCCGGTCACGCAGTAGTCGAACGGAGTTCCGGCACGCAGCTGCAACGGAGGCAACAGCCCACCGTCACCGGGCGCCTGCGCCGAGGCCGGGGCGGGGGCCAGCGTCGCGAACGCCAGAACGGCGAGGGCGGCAAGTCGCGCGCAGGTTCTCTTCACGGGGGCTCCAGGGTTCGGGTCGGCCACGCAGGCCGACGTGCGGGGATGCACCCGCCCAACGCCGACAGGCCGACCCCGGCACGCCCGCCCGGCGTGGATCACCCGAAGAGCGCCACGGGGCGGGCCGGATGCCGTCCGAACTGAGGAACCGTCGGCCCGGCGAACTCCCCGTCCGGCGCCGTCAGTCCGACACTCCACCCGGAGAATTCTCAGCCCGCCGAGCCCTCGGCTGGTCGCTCCGTCGTGAGGTCGCGTAGCAGGCTCTTGCCGTAGGACTCGATGGCGGCGAGGTAGTCCGCCGCGTCGGGATCAAGGAGCCACTGGCCCGAGATGCCGTCCAGGATGCCGAGGATCTCGACCGCCTTGAGACCCGGGTCGACGTCGGGGCGGATCTCGCCGCGCCGCTGCCCGATGGCGATCAGTTCCGCGATGTCGGCCCGCAGGGTGCGGTAGCGGTCCACGAAGAACTCGTGCGCGGGGCTGCCCTGGTCCAGGTTCTCCGCCATCAGGACGTAGAACAGCTTGATCAGGTCGGGTTGGCGGCTGTAGTGGGCGGCGATGGCGGGCAGTTCGCTGAGGGCCGCGAGGCCGCCGAGTTCGACGAGACGGCGTCCGGCGGCCTCGCTCAGCTGGTTGCGGCGCTCCACGACCGCCTTCAGCAGCCCCAGTTTGTTGCCGAAGTGGTAGATCAGCGCCGGCTCGGTCATGCCCACGGCCTTGGCGACCTCGGCCATCCGGGCCCCTCGGTACCCGTGCCGGGCGAAGAGGGTGTACGCCGCGTCGACGATCTCCTCACGGGAGCGCGCTCCCCGCGCCGACCTGACCCCTGTGCGGCCACCGCGCCCGGTCTCGTGCGTGCTCTCGGTCATGCGGCGATCCTACGCGACCCTCCTGACCAGTTTATAAGTCTGGATTCTGTTTGCATTTACTTAGTGGTTAGTAAGATCTGGCCCCGGAGGCGTCGGCGGCGGTCGCACAAGTCACCGCGCTGCTCACACGGTGCGAGCGGTGACGTCCGAGAGTGAGGGCGACGCCAGGCCGGGAGCGCTCACGCGTCCCGAGGTGCACGCCGACCGGCAGCCCTTGTGGTGTGACGTGGGCGGGAGGGAGACGGCGGGCAGGCCGCTGGTGTTGATGAGGGGTGGTGACAGCGCCGTGTGACGCGATGTCCGACCCGCCCCTTACGGTGGGGGCAGAAGTGTCGCAGAGGTGGCGGCGGGGGAGGGGGACGTACGGGCATGCGCAGGGTTCCACCGGAGATGTTCCGGTTCACCACGGGCGAGAAGGCCGATCTGAACGGCGCCGTGCTGGAGGCCTTCGGCGTGGCGGGCGAGCATCTGGAGACCACGCTCGGGATCGACGCCGTGCGCGAGCGGCTGCGTGCGGTGGGCTGGATCGCGGACCTGGCGGACGAGGAACTGCACGACGCGCTGAAACGCCTGGTGAAGTGGGAACTCCTCGACGTGGTCCACAACCACGCCGAGAACTACCGCACGGCCGAGGAGTACGAGCGGCGCAACCTCCACTACTCGCTGACCCGCAAGGGCGAGGCCGCGCTGGCCGGGGTACGGCACGCCCTGGAGGTGCTGGCCTCGACGGGGGCGTTGCAGACCGCCGTGCTGGAAGCGATCACCGACCGGCTCGACGAACTGACCGTGCTGGCCGGTGAACCCGCCGCGGCCGACCGCCGGATCTTCAGCACCCTGCGGGAACTGGAAGGCCATCTGGAGGCCCTGGTGGAGAACACCAAGGCCTTCAACGGCCAGTTGCAGCGGCTCCTGCGCACCGAGGGCGTGGACCTGGAGGTGTTCCGCGAGGTCAAGGCCGCGACCGTCGCCTACCTCCAGGAGTTCCTGGTCAATCTCGACCGGCGGGGCGAGACCGTCGCCGCAGCCGTGGCCCGCGTGGAGGAGCGGGGCGTCGCGGTGCTGCGGCAGCGGGCCCTGCGCGGCGCGGAGCTGCCGCCGATGCCGGGGGAGGACCCGGCGGCCGGCTGGCTGGAGAGCCGACGGGCACGCTGGTCGGGCCTGCGGGCCTGGTTCCTGCCGGACGACGGGGCGCGCCCCCGGATCGAGCAACTGCACGACATCGCCCGGCGCGCCATCGTCTCCCTCCTCCAGGTCCTGGAGCGCATCAACGAGTCCCGGCGCCGCTCCTCCAGCGCCGTCCAGGACTTCCGCGAACTGGCCCGCTGGTTCGCGGCCGCTCCCGAGGAGGACGACCTGCACCGGCTGTGGGCGACGGCCTTCGGCCTCGGACCGGCACGCCACGCCCATCTCGCCCACCCCGACCCGGAGTTGATCCCGTCGGCCCACTCCTGGTCCGAGGCGCCCGCGGTGGAGGTGTCGGCGCTGCTGCGCACCAGCGGACGGACCGAGCGCTTCACCCGCACCGGCCGAGTCCGCGACGTGACGGCCGTGCGGGCCGAACGCGCCGAGCGGGCCCGCGCCCAGCGGGCCGAACTCGCCCGCGCCTGGCAGGCATTGGAGACCGAGGGACCCGTGCGGCTGTCCTCCTTCGGCGCCCTGGAACCGGAGGTCTTCGACCATCTGCTGGACCTGCTCGGCCGGGCCCTGGCCGCCCCGTCGGACGCGAGCGGTCTGCGCCGGGCCACGACCGCGGACGGCAGGGCGGAGGTCGTGCTGTCGCCGCCTCCCGACACCCGTCGCGCCGTACTGCACACCGCGAGGGGGACCCTCACCGGCCCGGACTACGTCGTCCACATCGTGGCGGCGGGCGCAGCGGCCGCCTTCCCGGTGGCCGGCGCCGCCACGGGACAGGAGGCGGCCGGATGAGCACCCTCGCCAACCAACTGGCCGCCACGGAGAGGGAAGAGGTCGCCCGCGCCATCCGGCTCCTGCTGGCCCGTCCGCTGCTCACCGAGACCGCCGACCCGACCGGTTTCGACCTGGTACGACGGCGCCGTTCCCCGCTGACCGGCTGGTTCGACTACACCTGCGGCTGGAGCCTGGTCGTGGAACCCCGGCGCGGATACGCCCGCCTCACCAAGATCCGCGCGCACCCCGACGGCTCCCGCCCGGCCCGCAGGGCACGCTCCGGCCGCGCCCCGTTCGACCGCCGCCGCTACGTCCTGCTCTGCGTCACCGCGGCCGAGCTGCTGTCGATGCCGATGACGACCATCGGCGTGCTCGCCGACCGGGTCGTCCAGGCGACCGCCGCCGACCGGGCCCTCCCGGCGTTCGACCCCGTCCAGCGGCCGGAGCGGGCGGCGTTCGTCGACGTCCTGAAGCTGCTGGAGTCCTACGACGTGCTGCGCAGCGTGGACGGGACGACCGAGTCGTACGTCGACTCCGCCGAGGCCAAGGTGCTCTACCGCGTCGACAGCACCCTGCTGATGCGGCTGCCCGCCGCGCCCGTCGGCGCCTCCCGGCTCGCCGTGCCTCCGGGCGAGGTCCCCGCACGGTTCGACGACCTCCTCACCGACCTCGTCCGGGAGCGCCGTTACGGCGGCACGGCCGGCGACGGCACCACCGACGGGCTGCCCGGCGAGAACGCCACCACGGACGCCCAACGCAACCTGAAACTGCGCCACTCGGTCCTGCGCCGACTCTTCGACGACCCCGTGCTCTACCGCACCGACCTCGCCGCCGACGAACTCGCCTACGTCACCTCCCTGACCGGCCGCCAGATCCTGCGCCGCTCCGTCGAACAGGCCGGTTTCCTGCTGGAGGAACGGGCCGAGGGCTTCCTCCTCGTCGACCCGGACGGCCTCGCCACCGACGTCCGCTTCCCCGACGACACCTCCACCGCCCGGGTCGCCGCGCTGCTCCTCCTCGAACCGCTCTGCGCGACGCCCGCGGGCCTGCTGCCCGAGCAACTGGCCGAGGCCGGAGCCGATCTGCTGCGTCGCTTCCCGGGCTGGGCCAAGGCCTACCAGTCCGAGGACGGCCCGGCCCGGCTCGCCGAGGACGCCCTGCGCGTCCTGCTCGACATGGGCCTGGCCGGCCCGGCCCGGGGCCGCGTCGTCGCCCGCCCGGCCGCCCACCGCTACCGCGTGACGCAGGCCACCACCCCGGGCCCGAAGAACGACCCGGTGGACACGACCGGTTCCGGCGGCGTCGCCGTGGAAGGAGACCCGCAGTGAACGTGACCGAGCTGCCCCGCCAGCGACTGCCCGAGGAGAGCAACCAGCCGCCGCCCGCCCGGCACCCGGACGCCGCCCCCGGCCGCTGGCAGCCCCACCGCGCGGGCATCCTCAACATCTGGCGCTACTACGACGAGACGTTCACCTTCCACCAGGGACGCCTGCTGCTGCGCGGCCAGAACGGCTCCGGCAAGTCCAAGGCCCTGGAACTGCTGCTCCCCTTCCTCTTCGACGCCAGCCTCCGCCCCAACCGCCTCTCCACGTTCGGCGGTTCGGAACGCACCATGCACTGGAACCTGCTGGGCGCGGGAGCCTCGGGCAAGACACGGGTGGGGTACGTGTGGATGGAGTTCCGGCGCGTCGACGACGACGGCACCGAGCACTGGTTCGGCTGCGGCGCCCGCCTGCACGCGAGCGTCCACACCAGCACCGCCCACGCCGAGTACTTCACCACCGGCTCCCGGATCGCCCACCCCGACGGCGTCCTCCTCGTCAACGAGACGGGACAGCCCCTGTCCAAGGCCGCCCTCGCCGACGCCCTGCGCGACCGGGGCGAGGTGCACCCGTCCCCCACCGACCACCGCACCGCCGTTCGCCGCGCGCTCTTCCCCGGCATGGCGGAGCAGCGCTACGAATCGCTGCTCTCCGCGCTGCTCCAACTGCGCCAGCCCAAGCTGTCCGAACGGCTCGACCCCGCCCTGCTGTCCCTCCTGCTGTCCCGCGCCCTGCCCCCGCTCGGGGAGGCGGAGATCACCGAACTGGCCGAGGGCTTCGAGCGCCTCGACCGGCAACGCGACCACCTCGACCGGCTCGACGCCGAAGTGGCGGCGGCCACTGCCGTCGCCTCCCGGCAACGCGCCTACGCCCGCCGGGTCCTGCGGGCCGGTGCGGCCGGGCTGATCTCGGCGACGACCGACATGGACGACCTCACCCGTGCCGCCCGCCAGAGCGCGGGCGCACTCGACGAGGCGCTCACCGAACGCGGCTCGGCCCAGACCCTGCGCGACGCACTGGAGCTGCGGGCCCACGCCCTGGACGAGACCGTCAACGGACTGCGCGAGAGCGACGCCTACCAGAAGGGCGAGCAGCTCGACCGACTCCGCCGCGACACCGCCGACCTGGTCGCCGCCGCCGAGGAACGGCACGCCACCGCCCGCTCCGCCGCAAAGGGAGCGGAGCAGGACCAGAAACTCGCCGACGAGAGCGCGGGACACGCCCGCACCTTCGACGAGCAGGCGCGTGAGGCCGGCGACGAGGCACACCGGTCCGCCCGGGCCTCGGGACTGGAGTCCGTCCACCACGAAGTGGGGGCGATGCTCGCCCTGCCACCGGCGGCGCCCCGCCACGACGGCCCGGGGAGCGGGTCCGTCGGCCGGACACCCGAGGACTCCGGCGGCGTCGCGCACCCGCCGGGAGGGGACGCGGCGCGCCGGGCCCGACGGCTGCTCCGGGGCGCGGTCACCGCCCGGCGCGAGCAGGTCACCCACCTCACCGAGGCGATCGAGGAGCACGACCGCGCGGTACGCGACCGGGGCACCGCCGAAGGCCTGCTGGAGGAGGCCCGCACCCGGCTCGGGGACGCGCTCGCCCACCGGGACGAGACCGCGGGGGCCTGGGACGACGCCGTCACCGGGCAGGCGGAACGGCTGCTGGCCTGGGCGGCCGACTGCACCGAGCTGAGCATCGCGGACCCCGGCGAACTGGCGGCCAGAGCGGCCGTCGAGGCGGAGGTCCGCGCATGGGTCGACGCCGCCGCGCGACCACGGGAGCAGGAGATCAGCACGGCGCGGGCCGAGGCGCGCGCCGCCCACCGGGGCCTGGTCGAGCAGCGGGACGGCCTCGACGCGGAGGTGCGCCGGCTCAGAGGGGAGAGCGACCTGCCGCCGCCCGCGCCGCGCACCCGCACCACCGTCCGCACCATGGCGGCGGGCGCACCGCTGTGGCGGCTGGTGGCCTTCCACGACGAGGTTCCGGTCGCCGTCCAGGCAGCGGTGGAAGCCGCGTTGGAGGCCTCGGGTCTCCTGGACGCGTGGGTCAGCCCCTCGGAGGGGATCACCCTGCCGGGCCACGACACCCGCGTCGAGGCCACCCTCGCCGCCCCCGCGCCGGGCCCCAGCCTGCTCGACGTGCTGCGCCCCGAGGAGGGCATCCCGGTACCGGCCGCGACCGTGAGCCGGGTCCTCGCCGGCGTCGCCTACGGCCCCACCCTGCCCGGCGGACACCCCGCCGCCGTCTCCGCCGACGGAACCTGGCGCCTCGCGCCCGCCACCGGGAGCTGGGCCAAGCCGGAACCCGCCTTCATCGGCGCCCTCGCCCGGCAACGGGCCCGGCAGCGCACGATCGCCGAACTGACCGGGCGGATCGAGGAGACGGACACCGCCCTCGCCGCCCTCGACGACCGGCTGCGCGCGCTCGACGCCCGGGCCGCCCGGCTGGACGCCGACCGGGCCGCCCGCCCCGACCACCGGGAACTCGACGCGCGGCGACGGGAGTGGGACCGGGCCGAGGAGACGGTGGCCGCCCGCGACGACGTCGTCCGCGACGCGACCACCCGCCTCGCCCGGCGGGAGACCGGCGTGGCGGACGCGCTGCGCGAGCTGAGCCGACGGGCCGCGGACCACGGACTGCCCACCGACCGGGGGCGGTTGCGGACCCTCGGCGACGACATCGAGCGGTTCCGCGACCTCGCCGACAGCTGGATCGACGCCCGCCTCACCGCGACCGCCGCCGCCGAACGGGCCCGGCAGACGGCCGCGCAGGCCGACCGCGCCCGGCGCATCGCGGACGAGCAGGCCGGGGAGGCGGCCGCCGCCGAGGCGAAGGCCCTCGGGACGACGGCGCGGCTGCGCGCGGTGGAGGCGACCGTCGGAGAGGACTACCGGCAGATCGTCGCCCGCGTCACCGAGGCGCGCGCCGAACGGGACCGCTGCCGGGAGGAGACCCGGCGCACCAACCGGCTCCTGGTGGACCTGCAAGGCCGCATCGGAGAGCTGACCGCCACCAGCGGCCAGGACGCCGAACGACGGGAGCAGGCCGTCGCGGCCCGGGACGGCGCGGCCCACCGGCTCAGACACCTGTGCCTCGTCGGCCTGGCCGAGGACGCCGGGGTCGCACCGCGACTCGACCTCGGGGACGGCACCAGGGCCACACTGGAGGCCGCCCGTGCCCTCGCCGCCCAGTGGCCGGGCCTGCCGCACGCGCCACGCAACCTCGGCGACGCCGCGACCCGCCTCTCCGAAGCCGTCCACGAGGCCCGGGGAAGCCTCGGGGTCCGCGCCGACCTCGATCTGGAGCCCGACGACGACGTCCAGCTCTTCACCGCCACCCTGGACGGCGTCCGCGTCGGGGCGAGCGGCCTGCTCACCGCGCTCACCCAGGAACGCGACCGCAGCCGTGGCGACATCAGCACCGCCGAACGGCGCCTGTTCGACCAGATCCTCACCGGCGACATCCGGCGCCACCTCGCCGCCCGCATCCGCCGGGCCGGTGAACTCGTCGACCGCATGAACGGCCACCTGGAGCGGGTCCGCACGGCCTCCCACGTCGCGGTGCAGCTCGTCTGGGACGTCCGCCCCGACCTCCCCGACAGCACCCGCACCGCCCGCCACCTGCTCCTGAAGGACCCCGGCCGGGTCACCGAGTCCGACCGGGAGGCCCTGCACGCCTTCTTCCGCGCCCGCATCGAGGAGGCCAAGGGCAGCGACACCGCCGCGAGTTGGGAGGAACACCTCGGCGACGTGCTCGACTACACCGCCTGGCACAGTTTCACCGTCCGGCTGGAGCGGGCGGACGGAAACGGCTGGCAGCCGCTGACCAAACGACTGCACGGCGCCCTGTCCGGCGGGGAGAAGGCCATCGCCCTGCACCTGCCGCTGTTCGCCGCCGTCGCCGCCCACTACGAGGACGTCCCCCTGGCACCCCGCCCGATCCTGCTCGACGAGGTCTTCGTCGGCGTCGACACCGTCAACCGAGGACAGGTCTTCGCCCTGCTCACCGCACTCGACCTGGACCTCATGATCACCTCCGACCACGAGTGGGGCACCTACCGCGAACTGCCCGGCATCGCCGTCCACCAACTCCTCACCGACGGCGACGACGAAGCCGTCACCAGCGCCCGCTTCGTCTGGAACGGCACCCGCATGGAGGCTCAATGACCGCCGTGGACGCCACCGAACCGGCCCCGGGCGACGCCACCCTGCGCCGCCCCGAACTCAGCCCCCTCTGGCAGACGGTCCACGACCGCCTCTCCGCAGGCCGCCCCGTCACCCGGATACGCCTCGGACCACTGGACGAGCCCCAGCGCGAGGCCCTCGCCGACCTCCTCGGCCTCGACCGCCTGCCAGAACCCCGCCCCTCCATCGTCCTGGCCCGCCTGGACGAAGCCGTCACCGAACTCTCCGGCCGTACCGTCCGGGAGGTCGTCAGCGCGCTCGTCGGACCGCTCGGCGACCGAGCAGGCGAGCGACGCCGCCACGACGACGAACGCGCCGGGCTGTGGAGTTGGCTGACCGGACACGACACGGTACGGGCCCAACCGGTGCTCGCCGACTGGGCCGCCTCCTGCCGGGCGGCGGGCCTGACCGGCGGCTCGGTGGACCGCACCCGGGCCCTGCTCACCGACGCGCTCACCGTGCTCGCCGCACTCCCCGGCCAGGCCGAGCCCCTGCCCGTCTTCGCCGCCCGGGTCCTGAACGGCCACGCGCACGCCCTCGACGACGGCACCCCGCTGTCCACGCTCGTCCTGCGCGCCCTGGCCACCCTGTACGACACCGCCCCACCCGCGTCGGCGGCGCAGCGGCGCGCCCTGTGGACCCGCGCCGGCGTCGCCGACGACGAGCTGTCCGGCACCGTCCTCGCCTGCGGACTGCGCCTCGTCGGCGACGGCCTGCTCGCCCGCCTGGCCGGGCTGTGCGCCGAGGCCGGTCAGGCCGCCAGCCTGACCCTCGCCCACGTCCGGAACGCGGGTGAACTGTCCCTGCCCGCCGGGCCTGCCCCGCACGTCGTCCATGTGGTGGAGAACCCCAGCATCCTGGCGCTGGCCCTGCGCCGTTTCGGCGCCGACTGCCCGCCCCTCGTCTGCACGTCCGGCTGGCCCAACAGCGCGGCGGTCCAGCTCCTGCGCCTCCTCGCCGACCGGGGCGCCGCTCTACGCCACCACGGCGACTTCGACGGCGAGGGCATCCGTATCGCCGCGTACGTCCAGGACAAGACCCGGGCGAGCCCCTGGCGCATGACGGCCGCGGACTACCGGGCGGCCCTCGCCCGTACCGCGCGCGGCCCGCACCCCGGGCGCATCACCGACGCACCGTGGGACGCCGAACTGGCCGCGTCGATGACGGAACACGGCATCGCCGTCGTCGAGGAGCTGGTGGCCGATGTGTTGCTGGACGACCTCGCCGCTCGGGTGCGGCCGGGGTATGAGTCGCGGAGAAGCTGAAGGAAGTATTCCGGTCAGGGGACCGTTGGGTTTCAGCCATCGGCGGGGGTTGGTGGCGTCTGGAGGGGGCGCGGCGACGGGTGGCGGCCCGGCAGTGCTGCGACCTCGGTGTCTCTCCGTTTCCGGGGGCGTATGCGCGGAGGGGTCGCACGCCCTGTTGGCGCTACCTGTGTGGGAGATGAGGAGCACCTGTCAGGGGTGTGCGGGTGCGGTATGAAAATACCGAGAATTTGCTCAGGGGAAACGCTTTCTTGGTGCGGCCGAAACAACCCCTGTCGCCCGAACTGCCCACGCCCTACCGTGGATTGAGCACTTGAGCATCAGGAGTCGCAAGCGCATTGCTTGACCCGGGCACATGACCGTCCGGGCATCGACGGGGGAGCTGATGCGGTGCGTTCGGGCCGCCGACGTCCAGTCGCGCGGTGCCGTTCGCCGCGCTGATGTGCCACGCTCACCCCGCTGTCCGCCCCTTGGTGCGTCTGTCCGGTGCCCGAGACAGGGATAGGAGGGGGAGATCCAATGAGCCCGGTCAGCGCGGTCGGCGCCGCCAAGCCGACATACCCCGGCGTCTACGTCGAAGAGGTTCCCAGCAGCACCCGCACCATCTCGACCCTGACCACGTCGGTCACCGCATTCGTGGGCCACACCCGGCGCGGTCCGCTCAACGAGCCGGTGCGCGTCACCAGCTTCGCGGAGTTCGAACGCCGCTTCGGTGGCCTGAGCGCACGCAGCGCCGTCGGCTACGCGGTCCACCAGTTCTTCGGCAACGGCGGCACGGTCGCCGTCGTCGTCCGCGTCAACAAGGCCGGCAGCGGCAAGGCCGCCCGCGTCGTCCTGGAGTCCACCGAGGGGCACAGCGAGAGCCGGGTCCTCGACGTCCACGCCAAGGAGTCCGGCGGGTGGGGCAACGGCCTGCGCGTCGCCGTCGACTACGACACCCCGTGCCCCGACGAGACCTTCGACCTGCGCGTGTACGACGCCAGGGGCGAGGCCCGCGAGTCCTTCACCGGGCTGTCCATGGACGCGGCGCACGGGCGGTACGCGCCGACCGTGATCAACACGGGTTCGCGGCTCATCCGCGTCGACGCCGTCGGTGAGGGGCGCCCCGACCCCTCGGGCACCGTCTCCAAGCCGTTCGGGCGTGAACTGCCCGACCTGGCCGTCGACGTGACGGTGAAGATCGGGGACGTGGAGCGCGAGTTCACGCTCTACGACCCGCACGGCGACGGCGAAGCCCCCTGCTCTGTCGCTGAGTTGGCGCTGCTCCTGGAGCGCAAGCTGCGGGCGCTGCCCGACGCGCCCGGCAAGCACGCCTTCGCGGGCGCCGAAGTCACCGCGTTCGGACGGCGGTTGCAGGTCGTCGCGGGCTCCACCGACCCCGAGGACATCGTCCGCTTCGTCGGCGAGTGCGCCAACGACCTCGGTCTTGAGGCCTCGGTCAACCCGCCCGTCTTCCCGCTGGAGGGCGGCGAGGACGGCGAGGCGCCCGGGCCGCGCGACCTCATCGGCTCCGAGGCCGACAAGACCGGCATCCAGGCCCTGCGCGGAGTCGCTGACGTCAACCTCCTGGCCCTGCCCGAACTGGCGGCGTACGAGAAGACCGAGGACGCCCTCACCGTCGTTTCCGCCGCCCAACGGCTGTGTCAGGAGCGGCGGATCTTCCTGCTGGTGGACGCGCCCGGCACCTGGGTGAGTGTCGACACGGCACGGGCCGGGGCCGCCGCCTTCGACGCCGTGCGCGGCAGCCACGCGGGCCTGTACTTCCCGCACCTCCAGCTCACCGACCCGCTCACCGGGCGACTGCGTTCCTTCCCGCCTTCCGGCGCGGTCGCCGGGGTCATCGCCCGCACCGACTCCGAGCGCGGGGTGTGGAAGGCACCGGCCGGCACCGAGGCCCAACTCGTGGGCGTGCGCTCGCTCACCGTCGACCTCACCGACCGTGAGACCGGACTGCTCAACCCGCTCGGTGTCAACTGCCTGCGGACCTTTCCGGTGACCGGGCCACTGGTGTGGGGCGCCCGCACCCTCGAAGGGTCCGACGCGCTGGACAGCGACTGGACGTACGTGTCCGTGCGGCGGCTCGCCCTGCATGTGGAGGAGAGTCTCCAACGAGGCCTGCAATGGGTCGTGTTCGAGCCCAACGACGAGAGTCTGTGGCAGCAGATCCGGCTGGCCGCGTCCTCGTACCTGCACACCCTCTTCCGCCAGGGCGCCTTCCAGGGCAGCACCCCGCGCGCCGCGTACTTCGTCAAGTGCGACAGCGAGACCACCACCGACGAGGACATCGCGAACGGCGTCGTCAACGTCCTGGTGGGCATCGCGCCGGTCTGTCCCGCCGAGTTCGTGGTCGTCAAGATCCAGCAGACGTCGGGGCAGTTCGCGCTCTAGGCACCCGCTGACATTTGGAGAGCTGAAGGAATCCGATGGCTGAGTTCACGGTCAACGCGCATCGCTTCGACCCCTACAAGAACTTCAAGTTCCTGGTCCTGTGGGACGGTCGCACGGTCGCCGGCATCAGCAAGATCAGTCCGCTCAAGCGGACCACCGAGGTCGTCAAGCACCGGCACGGCGGCGACCCCTCCTCCCCGCGCAAGTCGCCGGGCCGCTCGGAGTTCGAGGGCATCACCCTCGAACGCGGGGTGACCCACGACCCCGAGTTCGACCGCTGGGCGAACAAGGTCTGGCAGGTCGGCGCGGGCCTGGGCTCCGAAGTGTCCCTGGCCGACTTCCGCAAGGACATCGTCATCCAGGTCCTCAACGAGGCCGGTCAGGTCGCCGTCTCGCACAAGCTCTACCGGACCTGGCCCAGCGAGTACCAGGTCCTCGGCGAACTCGACGCCAACGCCAACGCGGTGGCCATCCAGTCGCTGAAGCTGGAGTGCGAGGGCTGGGAACGGGACTACGAGGTACCCGAGCCGGCCGAGCCGTCCTTCCTCAACCCGGCCTGAACCGACGGCAGTTGAGGAGTCCGGGGGGACGGTATGGCGATCACGGGAGCGGCCGGGCTGCTGGCCGCCTGGGAAGCGGGACTGGCCGAGGCGCCGGGCGGGCGGGCGCTGCTGCTGCACCGCGCGGCGCGGCCCGACGACGACACCGGGCGGCTGCTCGCGGTGCCCGTCGGTGAACGTGAGGCGGATCTGTTCGCGCTGCGCCGGGCCCTGTTCGGTGAGCGGATGCAGGTGCGGCTGGCGTGCCGGGCGTGCGGCGAGGACATGGAGTTCGAGCTGGACGCCGGGCACCTCGCGGACTCGGCCCAGGTGCCGGGTGAGCCGGTCGTGCGGGTCGAACAGGACGGCTGGGACGTCGAGTTCCGGCTGCCCGGGGTGGCCGACCTGACGGCGGCGGCCCGTTCCCAGGACCCGCGCGCCGCGTTGCTCGACCGGTGCCTCGTCGCGGCGCTGCACGACGGGAGCGCCGTGACCGCCGCCGACCTGCCCGCGCCCGTGCAACGCCGGATCGCCGCGGCCGTCGAGGAGGCCGACCCGGGCGCCGACCTGGCGCTCCACGTGGCCTGCCCCGAGTGCGGGCAGGCCACCCGGGCCGAACTCGACATCGCCTCCTACCTCTGGACCGAACTGGACGCCTGGGCACGGGACGTGCTCCTCGACGTCCATCTCCTCGCCACCGCGTACGGCTGGAGCGAACCGGAGATCCTCACGCTCAGCCCGCTGCGCCGCCGCTACTACCTGGAGCTGTGTGCCGATGTCTGACGCCGACGGGGCCCCCGTTCCCGACTTCCTCGACCGGCTGATCGCCCGGCACACGGCCCCGCGCCCGAGCGGGGTGCGGGTGCGGCCCCGGCTGCCCGGCCCCTTCGAACGGGTCGAGGCCGTACGGGAGCGGGCGGCCGCGCCGGACGAGGACGCGCTGCTGTGGCCCTCGGCGCCGCCGTCGGCCGCACCCACGCCGGACCTGGCGCGCCCGGCGCGTGCGCGGACGCGGACGTCCACGGAACGGGAGCGGACGATCGTTCGCACCGAGCGGGCGCCGGAGCCACCGGCCGCCCGCCCGGCACCGCAGGCCGGGCCCGAGACGCCGTCGCCGCGTCCCGCCACGCCCCTCGCGACGGGGCCGCGCCCGTCGCCCGACGCCGGGCGGCGCGCTACCGGCCGGACCCGACGGCAACCGTCACCGACCCCGGCGGCCGCGCCCGGAGCGCCGGGAACGGACGGTGCCCGCACCGCCGTCGCGGCGCCGCTGCGCCCCAGCGCCGCCGACACGGCGGCCGCCCGCGACGCCGTCCGGCAGGCGGCGGCCCGGCGACCGGCCCGCGCCACCGAACAGGTGGTGCAGGTGCAGATCGGGCGGCTCGAAGTCACCGCGTCCGACGCGCCGTCGGGCGGGGCGCGGGAGCGGACGCCCACGGCCGGGCGCGCCGGGGCGACCGTGGGTCTGGCGGAGTACCTGGCCCGGGGGCGCGCGTGAGCGGCACGGCAGGCACCGGCAGGACGAGAGGAACCGAGGAACCGACGTCATGAGCAACGCACTTGCCCTCGCCCATGTCACCCAGGCCCTCGCCCTGCTGATCGAGTCCCACCTCGGGCCCGAGGTCGACATGGCCGTCAAGGTCGAGCCGCGCAAGCCACCGGCCGACCCGCCGCCCGAGCCCACCATCTCCGTGTTCCTCTACCAGGTCACGCCCAACACCTCGCAGCGCAACCACGACCTGCCGACCCGCGCCGCCGACGGCACCCTCGTCAGACGGCCGGCGGCGGCGCTCGACCTGCACTTCCTGATCACCGCGTACGGCGACGAGACCGAACTCGTCGGGCAACGGCTGATCGGCTCCGTGGTCCGCGCGCTGCACGAGATCCCGGTGCTGCCCAAGGACGTCATCGAACAGGCCCGTGAGCAGCGGCCGTACCTGGCGGCCAGCGACCTCGGCGCGTCGGCGCAGCGGGTGCGGTTCACGCCGACGGTGATGGACGTCGACGAGACGTCGAAGCTGTGGGGAATGCTCTACCAGACGCCGTACGCGCTGTCCGTGGTCTACCAGGCGACGCTGGTCCTCATCGAGGGCCGCGAGGGCCCGGTGCCGGGCAGGCCGGTGGAACGACCCGAGGTGAGGGCACTGCCGTTCGGCGCACCGGGAGCACCGCTGCCTCCCGGACCGGTACCGGTGCCTGACGGGTCGTCAAACGGCGCTCCCCCAAAGGACGTTGAAAGGTCCAAGGAGTCCAAGGAGTCCAAGGAGCCCGAGGAGCCCGTGAAGGCCGTGGCCAAGAAGGCCTCGAAGGCTCCCGCGAAGGCCGCCGCCAAGGCACCCGCGCGGACCCGCAGGACCGGCCGGGCGAGCAAGCAGGCACCACCGGTGCCGAAGCCCCGAGGCGAGACCACCGAGACCACAGAGACCACCGAGACCACCGAGACCACCGGGAACTGAGACGACGTGAGGGCGACGGGGGCGGGTGAGGGCATGGGGAGCGACGGCACGGGCGGGGACGGCGGACGGCCGACGCTGACCTCGGAGATCCAGCGCGTCCTGGCCCGCGTCGACGCGCACGCGGCACGGACCGCCCCGAACGACGACGAGCCCGGCATCGCCGTGGTGCGTGTCGACGGCCCCGGCAGCGCCCCGCTCGACGACCTCGTCGCCTGCTTCGGACTCACCCCCTTCGAGCGGGACCTCGTACTCCTCACCGCCGCCCAGGAGTTGGAGCCCACGACCGCCGCTCGCTGCGCCGCCGCCTGCGGGGACCCCGAGCGGACCCACCCCACCTTCTCGCTCGCCCTCGCCGCCCTGGCCGAGCCGCACTGGAGCGCCCTCACCCCCGTGGCGCCGCTGAGGCGTTGGCGGATCGTCGAGCTGGACGACGAGACACGGCTCACGACCGCCCGGCTCCGCCTCGACGAACGCATCCTGCACTTCCTGCTGTCCTCGCCCTATCTGGACGCCCGGCTGCACGGCCAACTGCGCCGCACCCCGGTGCCGGACGCGCTGCCACCGGCGTACGACCTGGCCGCGAGCAGGCTCGCCGAGGGCTGGACGAACGGCACCGACAGCCCGTTGGTCGAGCTGACCGGCGGGCAGGCGCGCGGCCGGGCCGACCTCGCCGCCACGGCCGCCGCCCGTTCGGGCCTTGGGCTCTACGCGATGAGCGCCGACGACATCCCCGCCGACCCCGCCGACCGCGACCGGCTCGCCCGGCTGTGGCAGCGGGAGGCGATCCTGCTGCCGGCCGCGCTGCTCGTCGAGGTGGGCGACCTGGACCGTGACCAGCGGGCGGCGACCGAGGTGTTCCTCGCCGGGGCCGCCGTTCCGGTGGTGGTGTCGAGCGAGGACCCGCCGCGCACGGAACGCGTGTACGCGGCCCGGGTGGTCGTGCCGCGGCTCGACGACGACGAGCAGTTCGCGCTGTGGGGCGAGGCGTTCAGCCAGGTCGCGGATCTCGACGACGCTGAACTGCGTTCGCTGGTGGCCCAGTTCCAGCTGCCCCCGCACGTCGTGCGCTCCGCCGCCGCCACCGTACGGCGTCGGCTCCCGCACGAGGACGAGCTGACCGCCGCCCAACTCGCCTGGCGGGCCGGGCTCGACGAGGCCCGCATCGGCATGGACGAGCTGGGCCGGCGGATCGCGCCGCAGGCCGGCTGGGGCGACCTGGTCCTGCACGCACGGCAGACGAACGTGCTGCGCGAGATCGTCGCCCATGTCCGGCAGCGGGCAACGGTCCACCAGGAGTGGGGATTCGCCGCCACCCTGCGCCGGGGGCTCGGGGTCACCGCGATGTTCGCGGGCGGCTCCGGCACCGGCAAGACGCTGGCCGCCGAGGTCGTGGCGCGGGAACTCGGCCTCGACCTGTTCGTCATCGACCTCTCGCAGGTGGTCAGCAAGTACATCGGTGAGACCGAGAAGAACCTCCGCCGGGTCTTCGACGCCGCCGAACGCGGCGGCGCGCTCCTCCTGTTCGACGAGGCCGACGCCCTGTTCGGCAAGCGCAGCGAGGTCAAGGACAGCCACGACCGGTACGCCAACCTCGAAGTCAGCTATCTGCTGATGCGCATGGAGGCCTACCGGGGCCTCGCCGTCCTCACCACCAACATGAAGAACGCCCTCGACACGGCGTTCCTGCGGCGCATCCGCTTCGTCGTCGACTTCCCCTTCCCGGCCGAGCACGAGCGGGCCGAGATCTGGCGCCGGGTGCTGCCGTCGCAGGCCCCGGTGAAGGACATCGACACCGGTCTGCTGGCCCAACTCACCGTCGCCGGTGGGTCGATCCGCAACATCGCCCTGTCCGGTGCCTTCCTCGCCGCCGAGGAGGGCGGCCCGCTCCAGATGCGGCACATGCTCGCCGCCGCCCGCACCGAGTACCTGAAGCTGGAGCGCTCGCTGACGCCCGGGGAGGTCCGCGGATGGGTGTGAGCAGGGAGCCGAGCGAAATCCGCGTGGAGATCGGGGAGTTGGTGCTCGACGGGTTCCACGCCGACCCCGAGCGAGTCTCGGCCGCCTTCCAGCGCGAACTGACCCGGCTGGTACGGGAACACGGGGTGCCCCTCGCGGCGGACGGCGCGCTGAGCGTCGACGCGCTGTCCGGGCTCCCCCCGCTGCCGGGCGGGCTGTCCGCGCGCCGCCTCGGCCAGGAGCTGGCCCGCGCCGTGCACGAGGGGCTCAGCGGCCGTGGGGAGGTGAGCCGGTGAACTCCCCGGCGCAGGAGGCCCGTTCGGAGCAGTCGGCGAAGCAGCGCCGCCGCAGGCGCAAGGAACGCGCCGCCACGTCCCGTACCCCGGAGCCGAAGAGCATCGTCAGCGGCGCCGGGCAGCCTCTCGATCCGGGCGTGCGACGGGAGTTGGAGGAGCAGCTCGGGCACGATCTGAGCCGGGTGCGGCTGCACACCGGCCGGGACGCCGGGCAGCTGACCGAGCTGCTCGGGGCGGACGCGGTCGCCGTCGGCCAGGACGTCTTCTTCCGCGCGGGCGCCTTCCAGCCCGGCACGGCCGAGGGACGGCGCCTGCTCACCCACGAGGTGCAGCACACCGTGCAGAACCCGCACGGGCTCGGCGCACTGCGGGCCGGGCGCGAGCTGGGCGCGGTCAGCCTGCCGCAGCAGGCCATCGAACGGGAGGCGGAGGCGGCGGCGCAAGCGGTCGCGCGGGACGAGACGGCACCGCGGGTCGAGGAGGGGCAGGCCACCCCGGGCTGGCTGCGGTACGCGACCGTCGACGCCGACCGGATGCGCGCCGAGGCCGTCGACCCGGCGACCCTCGTGGACCGCCTCGCGGGCAACGTCCTGCGCAGCCTGCGCGGCGACCCCACCGACGCCTCCGGCCGGGTACGCCTCCAACTCGCCCGTATGTCGGAGCAGTTGGAGGACGCGGTCGTCGCCAGCCTGGAAACCCGGCTGCTGACCCCGGAGTACGAACGCCTCCTCGACCTCGCCGAGCGGGCCCGCCCCGGACTGCTCGAACTCCGGCCCGCCGAGGTGCCGTTGCCCGAGGTCGACCTCTTCGAGGAGCTGGGCGTCGAACGCGTCCAGTGGCGGAAGAAGCAGGAATCCGACCGGAGTTCGGCCGACCGGCGCGCCACCGACGAGCGCGAGGAGCAGCGGGACGCCAGGGCGCGGGACGAGAAGAGCGGCAGCGACCGCAGCCGGGCCCGTGCGGACGCCGCCACCGAGGACCAGGAGGCCGCCCGGCGCACCGAGCAGGAGGACGCGCGCAACGCCTCCCGGCAACAGGACCGGCAGGAACAGCAGCAGGAGGACGAGCAGGCCGCCGCCGACCGGGACCGCACCGACCGGGCCGCCGACGCGCGCACCGAGAGCGGGCAGGAGGGCGCCGAGCAGGCCAAGGAGGAGCGCAAGGAACAGCGCGAACGCGAGGAGGCCGACCCCCAGCAGGCCAGCGCGCCCGGCGCCGGCAAGCGCGCACGCCAGGACGAGCAGACGCAGCCCGCCGCCGGTTCCAAGGCCGAGGAACCCGACCCGAAGCAGCAGGCCCAACCAGGCCCCGTTCGCCCGGAGAAGGTCGACGAGCGGGCCGAACAGCCGGACTCCGCGCTGTCCGAGCACGGCCTCGACGACCAGGCCGAAGAGGGCGGCGCCGAGGTCGAGCCGCGCGAGGAGGAACGCCCGCTCGGCCTCGAAGCGGGCGCGGACAAGGACGTCGCCGGCGGCGAGGACGAGGGCCACCGGGCCCCGGGCGGCGAGACCGGGCCCGCGATCAAGCCCGAGGACCACCTCCCCGAGACCGACCTCGACCTCTCCGCCGTTGCGACCGCCGACCGGCTCGAACCGGGCGCCGCCGAACCGTCCCCGCCGACCTTCCCCACCCCGCCGCCGACCAAGGCGGAGACGATCGAACAGGAACGGGAGAAGCAGGAGAGCGAACAGGACGAGGACGAGGCCGGACCCGAACTCAAGGCCCCCGGACAGGACGAGGGCCCTGTCGAGGGCGAGGCCCCGCAGCCCGAGAACGGGCCCGCCGCCCAGACCCGCGACCGCGGCGCCCAGGACCTCCAGGAGACCGAGAAGCCCCTCGACCAGGAGGTCGGCCCGGACCTCGCGACCCAGGACAAGGAACAGCCGGAACCCGAGGCCGAACAGCCCGACCCCGAACAGCGGCAGGAGAAGGAGCAGAGCAAGGACCCGGACGACGCCGACGCGGGCCGGGGCGACGACGCCGAGGCCCCCGACGCGTCCCCCGACCCCCACGATCGAACGGCCGTGCAGCGGCAGTCGGCCGGGCAGGCACCGGCGCCGTCCGTGGCGTCCCCGGTCGCCGCCGCCGTTGCCACGCCTGCCGGGGCGCAGACGCCGAAGACGCAGGTCGAGGACCGCAACCCGTCGCCCGCCGCGCGGCGTGGCGCCGAACCGCCCAGGTCGGAGCGTGAGGCACCGCAGGCCAAGAGCCGGGTCCCCAAGGAGACCGGGCCCGGAGCCGTCCCTCGCGGACCCGTGGGCGCCGCCGAGCGGACCGGGCCGACGACCGCCGCAGGGCCCGGCGCCGCGCCGTCCGCCGCGCAGGCTGCGGTGAGCCCGGCCGCCGAACAGGCCGACACGCCGGGCCAGACCGCCTCCGAGGCGGTCGCGCCCCGGCCCGAGGCGTCCTTGGAGAAGGACGGCGGCGGCTGCTCCCCACCGGCGCCCGCACCTGAGAAGGACGAGGGCGGCCAGGGGAGTTGTGGGGGCGGCGGTGGTGGTGAGGCCGCGCGGGAGAAGGCGCAGGAGCCGCCGGACGTCTCGGGGCAGGACCCCAAGGCGGCCGTGCGGACCGTGAGCACCCTCGCGCCCGACCAGGCCGCCGCCGCCCTGCCCGGGGTCGACCGGGCCGTCGGGAAGAAGGTCGGTGAGGAGCAGCAGCGGCTCGACGCGGCCCCGCCCACGAGGGAACGTCCGTCGGGGGCGCCCCGGACGCGTTCGGCACCGCCCCAGTCCGCCCCGGCGGCGCCGCAGGTCACCGGAAAGGTGGCGCGGGTCGGCCCCGAGAGCCAGGCCGAGAAGCAGCGGGCGAAGGGCGGCGACAAGGCCGAGGGCAGGCAGCCCACCGAGGGCGTGGCGCCGCCGCCGGGCCCCGCCGTGCCCGACAAGGGCCTGAGCGAGGCCGAGGCGAAGAACGTCGAGGCGGCGGCCGACGCCATCCCGACCACGGACCCCGAACTCGCCGGCAAGACGGTCGGCCCCGCGCCGAAGATCCGCCTGGAGGGCGCGAGCGACCCCACACGCACCGACGACCAGGCCAAGGCCCTCAAGGACAAGCAGTCCGACCTCCGGGCCACCGGCCGCGAGGACGCCGCCAACCCCCTGGGCGAGGACCAGGTCTTCCCCGACGCGCCCCGGGAGCAGCTGACCGGCAAGGCCCCGGGCGGCGGGCGCGGCAAGGGCGGCGCCCTGGCGGCAACCCCCGCGCCCAGGCCCGGCGTCGGCGCGGTCGCGGGGCAGGAGAAGGGGGCCGAGATCACCGGCGCCGCCGGTACGGCGCAGGGGGACCTCGGGGCCCGGGAGAAGGAACACCAGCAGGGCGAGCAGCGGGCCAAGCAGGAGAAGCAGACCGAACTCGACCGCGAGGTGGAGCGGAACACCGCGCAGCAGACCGCCGAACGGGGCCGGGTGGCCCGCGAGACGCAGCAGCAGCGCGAGGACTGGCGGACCGAGCAGGACAAGAAGTCCGAGGACGCGGAGAAGAGGTCCGAGGACGAGCACGGCAAGAAGAACAAGGAGATCGTCAAGGCGCGCGACGACAAGGACAAGGAGATCGGCGCGCGCAAGGACCAGGACAACGCGAAGATCGACACCGAGCGGGAGAACGCCGAGCAGGAGGCCCGCAGGAAGAAGGAGGAGAAGAAGCCCTCCGGGGGCGTGCTCGGCTGGATCGCTGACAAGGTCGCCGACTTCTTCAAGGGCCTCCTCGCCGCGGTCACCGCCGTCTTCGACGCCGCCCGCAAGCTCGTCAACGGGATCATCGACACGTTCAAGGAGTGGGCCGACCGGGCCATCGACGTCGTGCGTGATCTGGCGGTCACGGCGATCAACGCGCTCGCCGACGTCCTGATCGCCATCGGGGATGTGCTGCTGGCCGCCTTCCCGGAACTGCGGGACCGGTTCCGCACCGCGATCGAGGGCCTGCGGGACGCCGCCGTGGCCAAGGTCGATGAGCTGGCCGAGGGCTTGAAGAAGGCCGTCACCAGCCTGTTGGACGCGCTGGCCGCCGGGCTGAACACACTCCTCGACGTCCTGGAAGCGGGCCTCAAGGCCGTCGTCGCGATCTATCAGGCCGTCATCGTCGGGGCGATCAGGTTCGCGCAGGCGGCCATCGAGGCGCTCGGGAAGTTCGCGGCCCTGGTCGCGGACATCGCCCCCGACCCGGGCGGCTGGATCGCCCAGGCGGGCAGCTCGGCCAGGACCGGCATCACCGACCATCTCTGGGGCGCCATCAAGGTCGCGGTCAAGGGGTGGTTCGACACCAAGGTCGAGGGCATCCTCGGGCTCGGCAAGGCCGTCATCGACGTCCTCGTCAAGGGCTGTGTGTCGCTGAAGCAGATCGGCAGGATGGCCTGGGAGGCGATCGTCGCCTCGCTGCCGATGATGATCGCCTCGCTGGTCATCGAGAAGGTCGTCGCGATGATCGTGCCGGCGGCCGGGGCGATCCTCACGATCGTGCAGGGACTGATGGCGGCCTGGCAGAGCGTCAGCTCGATCCTGTCGGCGTTCGGGAAGTTCTGGGCGTACCTGACGGCCGTGAAGGCGGGCCCGGCGGCGTGCCTGTTCGCGGAGGCGGTCGCCGCGGGGGTCGTCGCCCTCCTCGACGTCATCACCAACTTCCTTCTGGCGAAGCTCTCTTCTGCGACCAAGGGTGTCGGCAAGCGGCTCAAGGCCATGTCCCAGAAGATCATGGAGGGCCTGAAGAAGGCCGGGGGCGGGGCGAAGAAGGCTGCGGGGGCGGCGGTGAACTCGGCACGCGGGGCGATGCGGAACGCCCGCCAGAAGCTCGCGGAGTCGGCGGCGCCGCGCAGACGCTCGGGCGAGGCCTCACCCGACCCGAAGTCCCCGGTGAAACCGAAGGACCACGCGACCCCGAAGGGCCCGGCGAAGAAGCCGGACGCGCAGACACAGAGGCCGAAGGAGACCAAGCCGGAGCCCGGCACCGCCGCCAAGGACAAGGGCCAGGACAGCAAGGGCCAGGACAGCAAGTCCCCGGCGCCGTCCAAGAAGAAGGAGATCGAGGGCCCCAAGCCGACCAAGCCCAAGAGGCCCACGTCCCCGGCGGCCAAGGCGCTGGCCAGGGCCAAGGGCGCGGTCAGGTCCTCGGTGAGGAAGGCCGCCAACGCGGCGAGGACGCTCGGCCGGAAGCTGAAGAAGTCGAAGGCCGGCAAGGCCCTCAAGAACGGCGCGTCCACACTGCGGAACTTCTTCAAGAAGAAGAAGGACAGGCTGCGCGAGGACAAGCGGCGCCAGCGGGAGCAGAAGGGGCGGGAGCGGGACCGGCGGAAGAAGGAGGAGAAGTCCAAGGAGTCCAAGGAGGAGCGGCTCAGGAGAATCGTGGCGCGCCTTGAACCGAAGGTGAACTCCCTTCTCCAGCGCGGCATTCCGCAGCCCGTGCTCCGTGCGGTGCTGCGAGGCCTCCAGACCTGGTACCGGCTGACCGGACTCGAAGTCGACGACAATGGCGAGTCCTTCGACTTCACGGCTCTCCTGAACCCCTCCCTGAAATTCGGTGAGGCGCACTGGGACAAGTTCAGCCGGGTCGGCGAGGACGAAATCCGCCGCTTCACCGAGAACTCCGACCAGTCCAGGCAGTTCTCCTCGGAGGAGCAGAACAGGAACGCCGAGCGATACGGCGAGGGCGAACTTGGGCATCACATGGGTGCCCTGCCTCGTGAGCAGAGGCGAGCGGCTCTCGAATACTCCGAGTACGGCTGGGTCTACAACCAGATGCTGCGCCTGCACAACACCCCCGAAGAACTGCTGGACAGCTGGCGCGATCCCGGTCAGTTCCCCGGGCCGCGAAGGATGCTCACCGGCATCATGGGCGACACGGGCACGGGGCGGCACGGCCGTTACACTCCCGAGGATCTCAGGGCGGCGCTGTCCCGTGCGGGCCTCACCGACGTGGACGTGGGCCGGTTGAAAGGCATCCTCGATGCGGGCTCGTCCGCTGCCACACCCGAACAGGCCCGGAGCAAGCAACAACGGGCCATCGCGCAATGGATGAAGAAGTACGCGAGTCCCGAGGAGCGGTTGACGCTCTCTTTCGGTTCCTATCCGTCGCCGGAAGACTTCCTGGAACGCAATGTTCTGATCGACGAGGCCACAAGGGCGCAGCGGCTGCCCGAAGGGCTGGAGGTGCACAGGTCGCTGAGCGACATCAGTTTCATGAACGGTTTCAACAGGAATTTCCCCCGCGAGGTGGACCGCCTGGAAGGGACCGAGCAGCGCGAACCGGGTTTCATGTCGACATCGGTCGGCGGGGAGTCGACTTTCGCGACCAATCCGTACCGGATTCGGCTCAGCGTTCCGGAAGGATCGCGGGCGCTCTGGCTCGGCCGGACCAGCAAGTACCCTCACCAGCGTGAACTCCTGCTGCCCAGCAACACGGAGTACGAGATCCGCCAGGTGATCCCCCACGGACGTAATGGCCCATGGACCATCGTGGCCGTGGTCAGGGACCGCGGTGTGTAGTTCCAAGCAGCGCTCGGACGGCGGGGCGGAAATGTTTTCAGAATGGGAGCACACAGTGTCAGACCCTCACGGCGAACCCTCACCGGTGCGGCGCCCCACCGAGTTCGGTGATCTCAGCCCGTTCACGCTGGAACGCCATGAGTTCCGGGGGTTCTCGCGAGATCCGGTCCGGTACGTCCCCGTGACCCTGCGCGGACAACTGATCGGCTACCTCTGGGCCGTGGAGGCGGCGGACGGCGATGCCGCCTGTTTCATTCCCCGGCACGGAATGGGCGCGGTCGGCTTCGACGCCGGTGGGACCTGGCGAGGCCGGCTGAAGCGGGCACGGGAGAGCGGAATGACGCCGCTCGACGCGGTACGCCACTGGGTGGGGAAACCGGAGGACCCGCGAGGCGGAGGCGTGGCGGAAGGCGCCGAGGAACAGGCCCTGCCGAACTCCGACGCCGTGCAATTCCTCGCCAGCCGATACGGCGGGCAGGGAGAGCGCTCATGACCCGCTACGCCGACATCCCCAAACCCATCCGATCCGGCATGGTCGTCGTCGATCCCGACACCGGCGTCCCTCAGCGGGTCATCGTGCTTCAGTTCAATCCCGACACCCTGGAGCGGAGTCTTGCTCCTCAGTCGGCCGGGGACAGCAGTGACTCCGGTGGGGGCGGTGCCGGGGGTGGTGACCGGAATGAGGCGCTTCGGCTGAAGGGGCCCGCTCAGGAGAGTTGGAAGTTCACCGCCGAGATCGACGCCACCGATCAGTTCGAGGTGGCCGCGCCCGACGGGATTCATCCTCAGCTGGCCACGCTCGAAATGCTGGTGCAGCCCACCACCGCTCAGCTGCGGGCCGCGAGCAAGTTGGCGGCCCAGGGCACCATCGAGATCAGCCCGATCGAGATGCCGTTGACGTTGTTCACCTGGGGGAGCAAGCGGGTGATGCCCGTGCGGCTCACCGAGTTGTCCGTGAACGAGTCCGCGTTCGACGTGAACCTCAATCCCATCCGGGCCTCCCTCAGCATCGGCATGAAGATCCTCACCGTCAGCGACCTGCCCGCCGGGCACCGGGGCGCCGACCTGTACATGGCGCACCTCGCGCAGAAGGAACGGCTCGCGGCCGCCGCCCGGGGCCCGGGGCTGGGCGCGCTCGGGCTGACCGGCACATTCAGCGGAAGGGGCTGAGCCCACCATGGCCGACATCGAGCCGTACGACAACGCCCTGGGCGCGATACCCGGCGCCCACCCCTATCCCCGCGACAGCCGGTACCACGACGCCGAGATCGGCGTGCACCGACAGCCGGACGGGACCGAAGTCCGGTACACCAAGCGCCGGTTGCTGCCCCCGTTGGACCAGCAGCAGACGCAGGAGCACGTGGTGCGCGCGGGGGAGCGCCCCGACCTGCTCGGGCAGCGGTACTTCGGTGAGCCCGGCCAGTGGTGGCAGATCGCGGACGCCAACCCCGTCCTCGATCCACGGGAGTTGACCGACGAGGCGGGACGTGTCATCGACGTTCCGGTGGCCGGCGGGTTCCCTCGGGGGGACCGGCGTGTTTGATCTGCCCGTCGGGCGAGGCCCCGTCCACCTCACGCTCCTGATGGGGCAGCGGCTCGCCCGGCCCGTCCCGGCCGAGGTCAGCGAGGCGCTGTTGTCCGCGCAGATCACCGCCACGGCGGGGGAGCGCAGCGGCTTCCAGCTGGCGTTCGATCTCACCAAGAACGGCATCATCAACCGGCGGCTGCTGCCCGAGGGGTTCTTCGACCCGAAGACCCGGATCATCGTCACGGTCAGCGTCAGGGGCACCCCCGACGTGCTCTTCGACGGCCTGATCGTCCGCCAGGAGGTCGGCACCAGCAACCAGCCGGGCCACTCCACCCTCACCGTCACCGGCGAGGACCTGACGCTGCTGATGGACCTGGAGGAGCGCACCGCCCGCTATCCCAACCTGCCGCCCTCCGAGCGGGTCCTCGCCATCCTGCGCCGGTACTCCGACTACGGCATCCGGCCCGACGTCTCCACCGAGAAGGTGGCCCAGCCCCCGCACCAGGACCTCCGCGTGCACTACCAGACCGGCACGGACCTCCAGTACGTCACCGACCTCGCCCACGCCAACGGCTACACCTTCTCTCTCGAACCAGGCCCCAACCCCGGCCAGTCCGCCGCCCGTTGGGGACCCGAGATCCGGCTCGGCATCCGCCAGCACGCCCTGAACGTCAACATGGACGCCCACTCCACCGTCGACCAGCTGACGTTCGCCTACGACGGCACGGCGCGTGAGGAACCGCAGGCCCGCTGGCAGGACCCCGGCACCCGGCAGGCCACCCTGCTGCCGCAACCGCCGATCAGCCCCCTGCGCCCGCCGCTGGGCAAGCGGCCCACCCCGGCGCTGAAACGCACGACGCTGTCCGGCACCGCCAAGCAGCAACGCGAGCAGGCCGAGGCGGAGTTGCTGGCCCGTGCCGCGATCTCCGCCGACGTCGTCTCCGGCTCCGGTTCGCTCGACGTGAACCGGCACGGCTACCTCCTGCAACCCCGCCAACTCGTCGGCGTACGCGGCGCCGGACGGGCCTACGACGGCGACTACTACGTCAAGTCCGTGACCCACACGCTGCGTCCGGGCTCGTTCCAGCAGAACTTCACGATCTCGCGCGAGGGGCTCGAAGCCCTCGGCGACACCGTCCGGCCCTAACGGCAACCACCCACCGATCAGGAGCAGTTCAGCATGGCGGCAACCGGCAAGAGCTATCTCGGCAAGTTCCGCGGCCGGGTCGTGGACACCGACGACCCGCTGCGCATCGGCCGGATCACCGTCGAGGTCCCGGACGTGCTCGGCGACGAGGCGTCCACCTGGGCGCTGCCCTGCCTGCCGTTCACCGGGCCGGAATCGGGGCAGTTCGTGGTGCCCCCGCCGGGCGCGGGCGTCTGGGTGGAGTTCGAGCAGGGAGACCCCAGCTTCCCGGTGTGGACGGGGTGTTGGTACGGCGCCGCCGAGGAGTTGCCGCCCGACGCGCGCCGCGAGCTTCAGGCGAACTCACCTGCCAAGCCGGTCGTCGTGCAGACACCGGGCGCCCACAAGCTCGTCCTCAACGACACCGTCGGCGCCGAACAGGGCATCCTGCTCCAGGCCCAGGGCGGCGCGTACATCCGCATCACCAGGGAGGCCGTCGTCATCGCGACCGGCGCGGGCGCCGAAATCACCCTGCGCGGCCGCGAAGTCACCATCAACGAAGGCCAGTTGAGCGCCATCTCGAAACGCTAGATCGCAGCGACCGATCGAAGTGCCGGATCGGCGCGACCGACGTACGACAGAAGAACGAAAGACAAGACGGGGGAACAGAGAAAGTGTCCGGGAGTCTGCTCGATGCCGGGGCCGTGATCGGCTGTCCGCACGGCGGCCGTGTCACCGCCGCCACCACGCCCTCCGGCGGCGTCCTCAGCCAAGGGGCCGCCATCGCCACGGCCGCCCACGGCTATGTCGTCACCGGCTGCCCGCACACCGTCGGTGGTGTGCACACGCCCTGTGTCTCGGTCCGCTGGACCGCCGGCGACAGCGGCGTCACGGTCGACGGCGCGCCCGTGCTGCTCGACACCTCGGCGGCCCAGTGCTGCACGGCGGCCTTCGTGCCGCAGGGACCGCCGGTCGTCCAGGCCGCACAGCGAAAGGTCACGGTCCGATGAGCCCACGCGCCCGCACGCGTTCCGACATCGCGTTCCCCTTCCACGCCGACCGCCGGGGCCGCACCGCGCCCGCCTCCCCCGGCGAGCACGTCCACGACCTGGTCGAACAGCTGCTGTTCACCAGCCCGGGCGAGCGGGTGATGCGCCCCGACTTCGGCTGCGGACTGCTCGACCTGGTCTTCGCCCCGAACAGCCCCGAACTGGTCTCCACCCTGGAACTGTCCGTGCAGGCCGCGCTGCACCGCTGGCTCGGCGACCTCATCGACGTGCTCGCACTCGACATCGACAGCGACGAGAACGTCGTACGGGTCCAGCTGTCGTACGTGGTGCGCGCCACCGGCGCCCTGCGCGACGACGTCTTCGAGGGGCGGGCCGCCGCATGACACACGCCACCGAATCCCGGCGCGCCAAGGTACGGGCCGCGCAGCTCAACGGAGTCGACGCCGTCGAGGTCAGCGACGACGGGCTGCTGCTCACCGTCACCTTCCTCGGCAAGGCCCCGCACGGCCTCGGACCGGAGAACGTCCGGGTCGACGGCGGCCGCCGGATCACCGGCATCACCGCCGTGGACGTCAGCGTCGAGCGGGAGGAGGACCCCGAACTGGACGACCTCCTCCACGTCACCCTCGACCGGGCCGGTGACACCTCCCGCTACCGGCTCTCCCTGGTCGAGCCCGACCCGTACGGGCGCCCCGGCACCACGCCGCTGCGCGGTTTCGACCAGCGGTACCACACGGCGTCGTTCTCCTTCCGGCCCGACTGCCCGACACCCTTCGACCGCACCGACGAGCCCCGTGCGCTGCCGGACCTCCCGGACACGCCGCTCGTCGACTACACCGCCCGCGACTACGACACCCTCCGCAGGCTCCTCCTCGACCGGCTCGCGCTCACCACGCCCGACTGGGTGGAGCGCAACCCCGCCGACCTGGGCGAGACCCTCGTCGAACTGCTCGCGTACACCGGCGACCAGATCAGCTACCAGCAGGACGCCGTCGCCACCGAGGCCTACCTCGACACCGCGCGCCGCCGGGTCTCGGTACGGCGGCATGCGCGGCTCATCGACTACGCGATGCACGACGGCTGCACCGCCCGCGCCTACGTCGCCGTCGAGGCCGCGGCTGATCACACGCTCGCCCCGGGCACGTTCCGCTTCGCCTCCGTCGACGTCCGCGCCCTCGACCCGCACGACCGGCCCGAGCCCGGCACGGTGATCGACGAGCGGGACCTCGGCGACCTGGACGAGCGCGGCTCGGTCGAGGTCTTCGAACCGGCCGTGGCCACCGACCCGTTGGAGCTGCGGGTCGCGCACAACGCGATCCGGCTGTGGACCTGGGACGGCGAGGTCACCGCCCTGCCCCGGGGCACCACCGCCGTCACCCTGCGCGACGAGTGGCGCGACCGGGAGACCTGCGAGGAACGCCGACTCGACCTGACACCCGGCGACGTGCTGATCCTGGAGGAGGTCAAGGGCGCGCGCACCGGCACCCCGGGCGACGCCGACCCGGCGCACCGCCAGGCCGTGCGCCTGACCTCCGTCGTCCCGGCCGTCGACCACATCGAGGACCAGCCGGTCCTTGAGGTCACCTGGGCCGCCGAGGACGCGTTGCGCTTCCCGCTCCGCCTCGCCACCCGGGGCGGCCGCGACTGTCTGCCCGTCGAGGACGTGACGCTGGCGCGCGGCAACGTCGTTCTCGTCGACCACGGACGGACCCGGCACGGGCTGCCGGAGACGTTCACCGTCCCGGCCGAGCCCGCCGTCGTCGCGCCCTGCGCCCCGCCCGTCTTCGGCTGCGACGACCGTGACGAGGGGAACGCGCCGGGCCGCCTCATCAACTCCCTCACGGATCAGGCCGATGCGGGCGAGGCGCTCGGGCCTGGCGACGTCCGTGAGCTGTTCGAGGTCGTCGGAGAAGCCGCCGTCACCCGTGCCGGACTCGGTCTGGAACGGGCCGGGCAGCGGCACGAACGGGTGGTGCCCTCCGCCGTGTACGCGCAGGCCGCGGCCCTGCGGACGCTGCTCGCCCAGTCCCTCTACCCGGGCATCGCACCCCGCGTGCGGCCGGTCCTCGGCCGGGCGCCGGTCGTCCAGGCCGCGCCCTACCCCGACCCGCGCACGGTCGCCGCCGGACAGGCCGAGCGGCTCGCCGCGATCCCCGCCCGCGTCCGCGAACGCCTCGTCGAACTGTGGCGCGGCGCCCGCGACCGCGACGGCCTCAGCGAGGCGGAGATCGCCGAACTCACCGTCCTTTACGGCCTGAAGGCCCTCGAACGCCTCGCACTGCACCGCCACCCGGTGCGCGCCCTGCGGGAACTCCTGTACCGCAGCGACGAGTTGCTCGACACCAAGCTGCGCCGGATCGAGATCCTCACCGCGCGGGCCCGCGCGGGCACCGTCCTCGACGGGCACATCTCCTGGGAGATCGCCCGCAGTTGGGGCCCCGCCCACGCCGCCGGACTGCACCCGCAGGAGCCGGTGCTGCGCGGCTCCGCGACCGCCGGACTCGCCCAGGACCCGAGGACGGCCCTGCCCGCCGTGCGCGTCCAGGACGGCGACCTCACCTGGGAGCCCCGGCGTGACCTGCTCGACAGCGCCGCCCGCGACCGGCACTTCGTCGGCGAACTGGAGGACGACGGCCGCCTCGCCCTGCGCTTCGGCGACGGACGGCACGGTGCGCGGCCCACACCGGGCGCCCGGCTCACGGTGCACTACCGGCTCGGCGGCGGCATCGCGGGCAACGTCGGCGCCGAGGCCATCAACCACCTCGTCGTCCAGGACGCCCACCCACCGGCCGCCCGGGTCCGCAACCCGCTGCCCGCGATCGGCGGCGCCGAGCCCGAACCCGTCGACCAGGTACGCCAGTTGGCCCCCCTCGACCTGCGCCGCACCCGGCTGCGCGCCGTCACCGCCGACGACTACGCGGCCCTCGCCGCCGACCTGCCCGGCGTGCGGCGGGCCGCCGCCGAGATCCGCTGGACCGGCAGCGTCCAGGAGGCCCACGTCGCCATCGACGCGTACGGCACCGCAGCACCCTCGGCCGAACTGCTCGCCCGCGTCGAACAGTCCCTGGAGGCCTACCGGCGCATCGGCCACGACCTCGTGGTGGGCGCCGCCCGGCTGGTGCCGCTCGACATCGCGCTGAGCGTGTGCGCCGCGCCCGGTCACCAGCACGGGCAGATCCTCGCCGAGCTGTACCGCGTCCTGGGCAGCGGCCCGCGCGGCTTCTTCCACCCCGACGCGCTGACCTTCGGCGAGCCCGTCCGGCTCAGCAGGCTGGTCGCCGTCGCCGCGGCCGTGCCCGGGGTGGAGAGCGTCCAGGTGACGCGGCTGCGACGGCTGTTCGAAGAGGACCGGGGAGAGAAGGAGGACGGTGTGCTGCGGCTCGGCCCGCTGTCCCTCGCGACTTGCGACAACGACCCCGACCGGCCGGAGAACGGCCTGCTGACGCTGACCCTGGGAGGTGGAGCCCGATGAACGCGACCGACCACTGCGGCTGCGGGTGCGGCGGCCACGACGAGCGCCTCGCGCCCGCCCGGCCGCACAACCCGCCCGGACGCACCGCCCTCGACCACCGCGTCGGCACCTACGGCACCTTCCTGGCCGCCCTCCTCGACCGGCTCGCCTCGCCCGCCTACTCGGCCCTCGACGGGCTCACCGCGCGCACCCCCGACGACCCGGCGATCGGCCTGCTCGACGCCACCGCGGTCCTCGGCGACCTGCTCACCTTCCACTCCGAGCGGATCGCCGACGAGGCCTACCTCCGCACGGCGGACGAGCACCGCTCGCTGGTCCTGCTCGGCCGCCTCGTCGCCCACCGGCCGCGCCCCGGCGTCGCCGCCGCCACCCACCTCGCGTACACCCTGGAGCGCGACCCGCGCGCCGACGCCCTGCCCGTGCTGATCCCGCGCGGCGCCCGCAGCCACAGCGTGCCGGCGTCCGCCGACGAACCGTCCCTGACCTTCGAGACCAGCCACGACCTCACGGCCCGCTGGGACTGGAACGAGCTGAAGGTACGGCGCAGGCGACCGTCCCTGCTCACCCCCGAGGACCTGGAGCGCCGTTCACAGCTCTTCGTCGAAGGAACGGCGAACTCCCTGGCCACCGGCGACCAGTTGCTGTTCGTCTTCGGGGAACAGGCGGGCGGCGTACGGATGGTGCTGCCGGTCGCCGGGGTCCGGGTCGACCGCGACGACGAGGTCACCGCGATCTCCCTGCCCAGGTCGGCGCCGCCGACGGTGAAGGAACTCCTCGACGAGGTACGGCGCTGGATCGCCGAGCCCGCGGGACCGGGCGAGCCCGGCAAGGAGCCGCCCACCCCCGAGGTGCCCCACCCGCGCCCGGTGAGCCGCCTGATCGACGACCTCGACGACCAGGTCCTCGCCCCGCTGCGGACGGACCTGGACGGGCTGACCACGCCGGAGCAGCTCGCGGCCCGCCTCGCGGAACCCGTCGCCCGGCTCGGCGAGGCCCAGGTGCTGGCCGAGCCCTACGAGGAGGTCGCCGCCTGGTGCGAGCAGCTGGAGACCGTCCTCGCGGAACTCGCCCAACGCGCAAGGGAGTTGGCGCCCGCACAGACGGAGCCGGAGGCGGCGCCGTCCGGGCCGGTCGCGCTGCGCGCCGGTGCCTCGGCGCGGCCGGTGCCCCGTGCGGGCGACGCGTCCGCCGCCGCCTTCCAGGCCCTGGCCGCCGTCTTCCCCGCGCTCGCCGCCCCGGCCCCCGCGCCCGGCACCGGCACGCCCCGCCCCGGCACCGACCCCGCCCGGCTGCTCGCCGCCCTCCACCCCACCCTGGGCAGCCTCTACCCCGCGTGGCGCAGGGCCGCCGCCCCCGCCGCCCCCCAACTCCTGCGGGAACTCCTGGCGTTGCGCGTGACCGCAGCCCCCTTCGGCGCCACCGCTCCGCTCAAGCCGGTCCAGGACGCCGCCGGACGGGTCATCCGCAGCGCCGACTGGCCGCTCACCGGCGCCGTGCTCGTCTCCCTGCGCGTCGTCCACGACCCCGCAGGGCGGACCCCGGTCCGCGCCGAGGTGCAGTACGTCGAGGGCACCGGCTCGGACCAGCGGGCCGTGAACCTGCCCGTCACCTCGCCGCTCTCCTTCCCCCTCGGCCCCGGCCAGGTCGACCTGTCGACCCGCGCCGCCCAGGACCGCGACCTGAACTGGCTCACCCGCCGCGCCGACTCCGAGGAGCCCGGCCTCACCGTCCGCCTTCAGGGCGGCCTGCCCGAGCGCACCCTGTTCGTGTCCCGGCCGGACGACGACGGCGTGATCCAGGTCGGCATCCGCAACGGCACCGCACACGAGGTCGCCCTGCGGCCGGGCGCGACCGAGCAGTTCACCCACGGCGACCACCAGGTGAGCCTGCGCTCCACCGTGGGCAGCACCGAACCGAACGTCGAGATCGTCATCGCCTCCACACCCGAGCCCCTCGACCGCCGGGTGCTGCAACTGGACAGCGTGCACACCGGCATCACCGTCGGCAGCTGGGTCGCGATCCAACGCCCCGCCAAGGGCGCCCAGATCCCGGGCGACGCCGAGCTGGCGTTCGTCACCACGCAGGTGGTCGCGGCCCGCACGGCGGCGTACAGCAACTACGGCATCACCGGCCGGGGCACCGAACTCACCCTCGCCGAACCCTGGTTGGACGAGTTCGACGTCCTGCTGTCCCACATCCGCGACACCACCGTGCACGCGGCCGGCGAGGCGCTGCGCCCGGCCGACGAACCGCTCGGCGAGGACGTGCACGGCAACGAGATCGAACTCGACGAGCTGTACGACGGGTTGGGCGCCGGACGCACCCTCGTCGTCAGCGGAGAACGCAGCGACATCCCCGGCGGCATCGACGCCACCGAGGTCGTCACCCTCGCCGCCGCCGATCCCGCCGTCGACCCCCGGCTCCCCGGCGACCACGTCCACACCCGGCTCACCCTCACCGGCGACCTCGCCCACCGCTACCGCCGCGACAGCGTCCGCATCCTCGGCAACGTCGTGGCCGCCACCCACGGCGAGAGCCGCGACGAGGCCATCGGCAGCGGCGACTCCGACCGCGTCCACCAGACGTTCGCGCTCTGGCAGTCCCCGCTCACCTGGCTCGCCGACGACAACCCCCTCGGCGCCACACCGGTCCTGGAGATCCGGGCCGACGGCGTCCGCTGGCACGAGGTCGACAGCCTCGCCGGACGCGGCCCCCGCGAACGCGTCTACATCACCGGCACCTCCTTTGACGGCCGCACCACGGTGACCTTCGGCGACGGCGTCCACGGCGCCCGCCTGCCCACCGGACACGACAACGTCCACGCCCGCTACCGCTTCGGCACCGGACGCGCCGCCAACGCCCCCGCCGGCCGGATCACCCAACCCCTCACCCGCCCCCTCGGCGTCACCGCCGTCACCAACCCCCGCCCGGCCACCGGCGGCGCGGACGCCGACGGCCCCGGCCTGACCCGTCGCACGATCCCCCTCGCCGTCTCCGCCCTCGACCGGCTGGTCTCCCCGGCCGACTACGAGGACTTCGCCCGCTCCCGGGCCGGCATCGGCCGCGCCGCCGCCCGTGAACTCTTCGACGGCAGAAGGCGGTTGCTGCACATCACCGTCGCCGGCACGGACGACGTACCGATCGCCGCGGAGACCCTCGACCCGCTGCGCGCCGCGCTCACCGCCTACGGCGACCCGGGCCTCCCGGTCCGCGTCGACGTCCGCGAACTGGTCCTGCTGCTGATCTCCGCCAAGGTCAAGGTCGCCACCGACCACGCCTGGGAGACGGTCGAACCCCGCCTGCGCCGGACCCTGCTACGCCGACTCGGCTACGAGGGACGGGAGTTGGCCCGCCCGGCCCGCCTCTCGGAGCTGCTCGCCGCCGCCCACACCGTGCCCGGCGTCGACTACGTGGACGTCGACGTCTTCACCGGCGTCCCCGCCTTGGCCACCCCACGGGAACTCACCGACCTGCTCACCGACCCCGGCGCACCCCGGGCGGCCGTCCCCGCGCACCCGGCACGCTACGACGAGCGACTCCACACGGTCACCGCCGCGAACGGCGAGACCCTCACGGAGATCTGCGCCCTGCACGGCATCCCGCTCGCCCGACTCCTGCGCCTCAACCCGGACATCACCGACACCCGGCGCCTGGCCAAGGGCCGGTCGGTGTACGTCTTCCGCGGCATCCGCCCCGCCCAGTTCGCGCTGCTGTCACCGGGCGCGGCGGACACCCTGATTCTCACGGAGGTCAAGTGATGTCGGCGCACCCGACGGACATCCCGTTCGACACGGCGACCCCGGTGACCTCCCGGGAGCCGGACGGCCTCGCCGCCCTGCTGCCCCGCTGGCACCTGCTGCGCGACGCCGAGGAGGGCGAACCGCTGCGCGCGCTGCTCGCGGTGATCGCCGAACAGCTCGACCTGGTCCGCGACGGCGTGGCGCAGGGCTACGAGGACCTGTTCGTGGAGACGGCGGCCCCCTGGGTACTGCCCTACCTCGGGGACCTCGTCGGCTACCGCACCCTGCCGGGCTACGAACGCGTCCTCACCACCGGCCTGCACACCGGCGGCCGGGCCGCGCTCGCCGAGGCGATCGCCCCGCGCGCCGAGGTGGCCGCCACCGTCGCCCACCGCCGCCGCAAGGGCACCCCGCACCTCCTGGAGGAGATCTCCGACCAGGTCGCCGGGTGGCCCGCGCGAGCCGTCGAACTGTCCCGGCTGGTCGCCCACCACCAGCCGGTGAAGCGGTACCGGGACACCGGCAGGGGCCGCCTCCTCGACCTCCGGGACGGCTCCGGACTCGCCCTCGCGGACGGCCCCTTCAGCGCGGCGGCCCGCACGGTCGACGTCCGCAGCGCCAACTCCCCGCGCAGGCAAGGGGGTTGGACCCCGGCCGGGGTCGGGCTCTTCGTCTGGCGGCTGACGGCGTACGCGCTGACCTCCTCCCCGGCCTACTGCGTCGACCGGGCCCGCAACCTGTACACGTTCTCCATCCTCGGCAACGACACCCCCCTGGTCACCAAGCCGGTCCCCGAACCGTCGACGACCTCCCTCGCCGCCGTCGACACCGTCCCCGCCTTCATCACCCGCCGCCTGCTGCACGACCGGCTCGCCGACTACTACGGGCCCGGCAAGAGCCTCGTCATCCGGCGCGACGGCGAGAACCAGCCCGTCCCGCCGTCCGACATCGTGGTCACCGACCTGTCCGACTGGCGCTACCGGCCCCGGCGCGGCCAGGTCGCCGTCGACCCGGAGCTGGGGCGCATCGCCTTCGGCGCCCGCTCCGCGCCCCGGCAGGGCGTGTGGGTGGACCACCACTACGCGTCCGGCGCCGACCTGGGCGGCGGCGAGTACGCGCGGCCCGACCGCGCCGACCGGCCCGACGCCACCTGCTACCGGGTCGGCCCCGGACAGCCGTTCCGGCAGATCATGGACGCCTACCGGGCCTGGCGGCACGACCGGCGCGGCGACCGCACCGGACCCGAGGGCATCATCGAGATCACCCACAGCGGCGCCCACCAGGAGCAGTTGGACTTCGACCTCGACCCCGGCGACCGCCTCCAGGTGCGCGCCGCCGAGGGAACCCGGCCGGTGATCCGCCTCCTCGACTGGTACAGCAACCGCCCCGACGCCCTCAACGTCCGTGCCGTGGACGGGGACTGCGCGCCGCACGAACGCCCGCGCCTCGTGCTCGACGGCCTTCTGGTCGCCGGTCGCGGCATCAACGTCACCGGCCCGATGGGCGCCGTCGTCGTCCGCCACAGCACCCTGGTGCCCGGCTGGTCGCTTGAGCCGCACTGCGAGCCGCACGCGCCGGAGGAGCCCAGCATCGTCCTGGAACGCACCACCGCGTGCCTCCAGATCGAACACAGCGTCCTCGGCACCATCGAGGTCATCGGCGACGAGGTGAGAGAGGACCCCCTCCACATCCACCTCCGCGACAGCATCCTCGACGCCACCGGGCACGACCGCGAGGCCCTGTCCGCGCCGGACTGCCGCCACGCCCACGCGGTGCTGCACGTGCACCGGTCGACCGTCATCGGTGAAGTCCACACCCATGCCGTGGAGTTGGCCGAGAACGCGCTCTTCACCGGGAAGCTCCATGTGGCCCGGCGCGGCATCGGCCACCTGCGGTACTGCCGCGTCCCGGCCGGGTCGCGCACCCCGCGCCGCCACCGCTGCACCTCGGTACGGCCGTTGTTCGCCGCCGAGCGCTACGGGACGCCCTGGTACGGCCAGTTGGCCGACCGGGGCCCCGAGGAGATCCGGCGCGGCGCGGACGACGGCGCCGAACTGGGCGCCTTCCACGACCTGTACCGGCCGCAGCGCGAGGACGGTCTCAGGGCGCGGCTCGCGGAGTACACGCCCGCGGGCACGGACGCCGGGATCTTCTTCGTGACGTGACCCGTCAACGGCGCCGCCCGCGCCCGCCCTCCCAACTTCCCGACCAGGTCTGACACTTAGGGGGACCCCTTCATGCACGCCGATCTCTCCCGGCTCACCTTCCGCCCGGAGCGGCACTACTCCGCGGTCGTCGCCCAGCAGGGCCGCGTCCAGCTCGACGCCGACGCCAACGAACAGACCGCCATCCAGCTCCACCAGGCCCGCACCCTCGCCGCCGACCTGATCGGCCCGTACGGCGGACCGAGCGGCGCGACCGGCTTCCGCATCGAGTACGTGGGCGGCCGCCACGACATCGACACCCTGTACATCCACGGCGGCCGCTACTACGTGAACGGCATCCCGCTGGACGCCGACCGCCCCGCACCCGGCGTGCCCGTGCCCGACGCCGGGGACGCCGAGGACGCCGACGGGACCGGTACGGACGGCGCGGCGCCGCCCGCCTTCTGGACCTACTGGGACCAGCCCGACGGCTTCCGCGACCCGGAGAAGCCCGGTGACCGGCTGCCGTCGCCCGCGCAGTCGCCGTTCGTCGTCTATCTGACGGTGTGGGAGCGGGCGGTGGGCGCCGCCGAGGACCCGGCGCTGCGCGAGGTCGCCCTCGGCGCGGCGATGCCGGACACCGCGGCCCGCGTGAAGGTCGTGTGGCAGGTCCTGCCGCTGTCCCTCGGGGAGTTGGCGATCGAGGAGAGCGACCCGTCGACGGAGGCCGTCCGCGCCGCCTTCGACCGGTGGGCCGCGGCCCAGGCGGCGCCCTCGGCCCGGCTCGCCGCCCGCAGCGAACGCCCCGACCACGCCGACGAGGACCCCTGCCTGGTCAAGCCCGACGCCCGCTACCGGGGCCCGGAGAACCAGCTCTACCGCGTCGAGGTGCACGCCGGGGGACCGGCGAAGGACGCCACCTTCAAGTGGTCCCGCGAGAACGGCTCGGTGGTCTTCCCGGTCGACGAACTCGACGGCACCTGGGTGCAGTTGGCGTCCCTCGGGTACGACGCCACGCTCGACCTCGACGTCGGCGACCACGTCGAGTTCACGGACACCGGGTACGCCTCCCGGCTGGCGGCCCTGCCCCTCCTGCGCGTCGAGGAACTGGACCTGCCGGGCCGCCGGGTCAGGCTGTCCGCCGAGCCCGCCCCCGGCGTCGGACGCCTGCCCCATCTGCACCCCTTCCTGCGCCGCTGGGACCACCACGAGGGACCGAAGCGCAAGGGCCGCACCTCGACCCTGCACCAGGGCGCCGTCCGGCTGGAGGAGGGGGCGTGGCTGCCGTTGGAGGACGGCGTCGAGGTCTACTTCGCGCAGGGCGGCACCTACCGCACCGGCGATCACTGGATCGTCCCCGCCCGCACCGCCACCGGCAGCGTCGAGTGGCCCACCGACCCGGCCCGCCGCCCGCTCCTTGAGGGGCCCGCCGGGATCGTCCGCAGCTTCGCCCCGCTCGCCCTCGTCAAGGGCGAGGCCGGCGCCGTCGACCTGCGACTCGCCTTCGGGCCGCTGGCCGCCGCCGTCCCGGCGGCGGACGCGGCGGCCCTCGCCGCCGAGGAACAGGCCGGGCGCCAGGAACGCGCGGCGGAGGCCGACGCGGGCGCCGCACCGGAAGGAGACAAGTGATGGCCAAGCCGATCAGCGCGTCCACGATGGTCGAGATCCTGCGCGCGGAGGGCCTGACGGTCCACGAGGTGCGCTCCTGGCGCACCCACCACCGCAACACCAAGGGCCCCTGGGGCCCCCTGAACGGTGTGATGATCCACCACACCGTCACCTCCGGCACCGCCGCCTCCGTCGACATCTGCTACGACGGCTACTCCGGCCTGCCGGGACCGCTGTGCCACGGCGTGATCGACAAGAAGGGCGAGATCCACCTCGTCGGCAACGGACGCGCCAACCACGCGGGGCTCGGCGACGGCGACGTCCTGCGCGCGGTCGTCGACGAGAGGGCGTTGCCGCCGGACAACGAGGCCGACACCGACGGCAACCGGCACTTCTACGGCTTCGAGTGCGTCAACCTCGGCAACGGCAAGGACCCGTGGCCCGAGGCGCAGAAGGAGGCCATCGAGAAGGTGGCCGCCGCGATCTGCCGTCACCACGGCTGGAGCGAGCGTTCCGTGATCGGGCACAAGGAGTGGCAGCCGGGCAAGTCCGACCCGCGCGGCTTCACCATGGAGGGGATGCGGGCCCGCATCGCCGACCGGCTGGCCGGAAAGCCCCAGAAGCCCGGCACCGGCCCGAAGCCCCCGCCGAAGCCGGCCCACGAGCCGTTCCCCGGCGCCGCTTTCTTCCACGTCGGCAAGAAGTCCGCGCTCATCACCGCGATGGGCCGCCGCCTGGTCGCGGAGGGCTGCGGCCGCTACGAGGTGGGCCCGGGACCCGAGTGGACCGAGGCCGACCACGCGTCCTACCAGGCCTGGCAGCGCAAGCTCGGCTTCACGGGCAAGGACGCCGACGGCATCCCGGGCAAGGTCAGTTGGGACAGGCTGAAGGTGCCCTCGGTCGACTGAGCCGCCCACCGGAGCGCCGCCCCGTGCGCACCGGCGCGGAGCAACCCCGCTGCCAGGTCAGGGAGTTGGATCGTTCGCGATGATGGCGAGGCGGGTGCCCGCGTCGATGTGCTGGCCGGGGGTGACGAGGATGTCGGTGACGGTGCCGTGGGTGGGGGAGTGGACGGGGACCTCCATCTTCATGGCCTCCAGGGTGAGCAGGAGGTGGCCGGGGCCGACGTGGGTGCCGGGGTGGGCCTCGATCTTCCACACCGTGGAGCTGAGCGGCGCCTCGATGAAACGGGCGCCCGGCGGGAGGGCGGCGGTGTTCCGGGCCACGGGATCGGGGGCCTCGCGCGGGGTGAACTCGCCCGCCGTCTCCCAGGCCCCACGTTCCGCCGCGAAGGCGGCCGCCTGCCGGGCCCGGAACGCGGCGATGTCGGCGGCGTTCTCGCCGAGGAACCTCTCGTGGTCCGCGAGGGAGAAGGTGCCGGGGCGGATGTCCAGGGCGGCGCGGTCGGCGGCGAGGTCGGCCCGGAGGTCGAGGAGCTCCTCGGCGCTCACCGGGTGCCAGACGATCCGGTCGAAGAACCGCAGCAGCCACGGCGTGCCGTCGGTGAAGGAGCGGGGCGGGCGCAGGCCGCCCCAGACCGGCACGGTACGGCCGACGAGCTGGTAGCCGCCCGGGCTCTCCATGCCGTACACACACAGATAGGCGCCGCCGATCCCGACCCCGCCCTCGGCGGTCCAGGTGCGGGCCGGGTTGTACTTGGTGGTGACCAGCCGGTGCCGCGGGTCGAGCGGGGTGGCGACCGGTGCCCCCAGATAGACATCGCCCAGGCCGAGGACGAGGTACCGCGCGGCGAACACCGCCCGCCGTACGTCCTCGGCGCGGTCGAGGCCGTTGATCCGGCGGATGAATTCGATGTTGGACGGATTCCAGGGGGCGTCGTCGCGGACGGCGGCGGTGTAGCGGCCGACGGCCTCCTGCACCGTGGGGTCGTCCCAGGACAGCGGGAGGTGGACCTCCCGGCTGGGCACCGTGAGCCGGGCGGTGTCGGGCAGGTGGTCCTCGGCCTCCTGGAGCAGTCCGAGGAGCGTGCGCAGGGGGAGGACGTCGGGGTCGGTGTGCAGGTGCAGGGAGCGCACGCCGGGCGTGACGTCGACCAGACCGCGCGGGCCGACGGCGGCGAGCCGCCGGGCGAGGGCGTGGACGCGCAGACGCAGGGCGAGATCGAGGGCCATGGGGCCGTACTCGACGAGGAGGTTGTCCTCGGCGCCGCGCCGGTAGGTCACCTCGGGGGTGGCGTCGGTGGCCGGGCGGCGGGCGAGGACGCCGTCGTCGCCGTCCGGGCCGGTGCGCGGCGGGCGGGTGCGCGGGGCGGGGGTGCGGCGCAGGGCGTCGGCGGTGGTCTCGTCGACGGGGACGAAGCGCACGGTGTCGCCGGGGCGCAGCTGCCCGGTCTTCCAGCGGTCGGCGCGCACCACGGTGACCGGACAGGCGAAGCCGCCCAGGCTCGGGCCGTCGGGGCCGAGGACGGCGGGGGTGTCGCCGGTGAAGTTGACGGCGCCGACGGAGTACGCGGTGTCATGGACGTTGGAGGGGTGCAGCCCGGCCTCACCGCCGTCGGGGCGGGCCCACTCGGGGCGCGGGCCGATGAGCCGGACGCCGGTGCGGGCGGACTGGGCGGAGACCTGCCAGTCGGTCGCGTACACGGCCCGGATACCGGCGCGGGTGAGGAACTCCGGTGCCGGGTGCGGTCCTTCACTCACGGCGAGGTGCCAGTGGGCGGTGAAACGCGGGCGCCTCCCGGCCGTCACCGGCGCCGGTGACGGGGCGTCGGCGGCGGGTGCGGCGGGGCGCAGGACGTCACCGGCGCGCAGGGCACGCCCCGCGTGTCCGCCGAAGGCGCCGGGGACGAAGGTGGCCGCGCTGCCGAGATAGCGGGGCACGTCGAGTCCGCCGCGCACCAGGACATAGGTCCGCACCCCGGGGCCGGTCGGGGCGCCCACCTCCAGGACCTGCCCGGCCGCCAGCTCCAGTGGCCGCCACTGCTCGGCGGGCCGTCCGTCGACGCTGACCCCGGCCGGTGCCCCGGTCACGCAGACGACCGAGGGGCGCGAGAACCGCAGCGTCGGCCCCTCCCAGGTGCACTCCAGGCCGGGGGCGCCCTCGGGGTTGCCGACGGCGGTGTTGCCGAGGCGGAAGGAGAGGTCGTCCATCGGCCCGCTCGGCGGGACACCGACCTCCCAGTGGCCGGTGCGTCCCGGCCAGTCCTGCACGGTGGTGTGCGCCCCGCCGCGCACGACGTCGATGCGCGGACGGGCGTCGGTGAGGTGCGCGAGGGTGGCGGTGGTGTGGCGGGCGGCGCGCACCTGCGGTGAGCGGCAGGCGGCGCGCAGCAGACCGAGGTTGGTCTCGACGCCGTCGATCCGGGTGTCGTCCAGGGCCTGTTCGAGGCGGGCGAGGGCCTCGGCGCGATCGGTGCCGGTCGCGATGATCTTGGCGAGCAGGGGATCGTACGCGGGGGAGATCCGTTGCCCGGTCTCGGCCCAGCCGTCGACGCGGACCCCGGCGGGGAAGTGGACGCGGGTGAGCAGTCCGGCGCTGGGCCGGTGATCGAGGGTGGGGTCCTCGGCGTAGACGCGGGCCTCGAACGCGTGCCCGCGCGGGGCGCGTCGGCGGGCGACGCCGGTTTCGCCCCGGGCCAGGCGCAGCATCCAGGCGACCAGGTCGACGCCGTGCACCTCCTCGGTGACCGGATGCTCGACCTGGAGACGGGCGTTGACCTCCAGGAAGTACGCCTGCTGTCGTGCGGGGTCGTGGACGAACTCGACGGTGCCGACCGAGCGGTAGTCGACCGACGTGCACAACTCCTCGGCCCAGTCGTGCAGTTGGGCCCGGAGACGGGCGGGCAGGTCCGGTGCCGGGGACTCCTCCAGGACCTTCTGGTGGCGGCGCTGGAGAGAGCAGTCCCGGTCGCCGAGGACGACGACCTCGCCGTTGCCGTCGCCGAAGACCTGGACCTCGATGTGCCGGGCGCCCGCCACGTACCGTTCCAGGAACACCCCGCCGTCGCCGAAGCCGTCGGCGCGACGCGTGACGTGGGCGAACGCCGCGCGCAGGGCGGCCGGGTCCGGGCAGACCCGCAGGCCGAGGCCGCCTCCGCCGCCGGTGGCCTTGAGCATCACGGGGTAACCGGTGCTGGCCGCCGCCCGCAGCGCCTCGGCCTCGTCGGCCAGCAGCCCGCTGCCGGTCGGCAACGGCAGCCCGGCGGCGCGCGCGGCGGCCCGGGCGGTGTGTTTGTCGCCGAAGACCGCCAGTTGGGCCGGGGTGGGGCCGACGAAGACCAGCCCGGCCGCCTCCACCGACGCGGCGAAGGCGGCGTTCTCGGAGAGGAAGCCGTAGCCGGGGTGGATCGCCCCGGCACCGGTGGCGAGCGCCGCCTCCAGCACCCGGTCCGCGCGCAGGTAGCTGTCGGCGGCCGGGGCCGGACCCAGCCGGACGGCCACGTCGGCCATCCGGACGTGCGGGGCGGTGCGGTCGGCGTCGGAGTGGACCGCCACCGTCTTCAGACCGAGGGCGTGGGCACTGCGGATGACGCGGCAGGCGATCTCTCCGCGATGGGCCACGAGCACGGTGTCGAACACGGCACAGCTCTTCCGGACGGAACGGCCGGGCGGCGATCTCCTCGCCGCCCGGCCGTCAGGGGGTCAGACGGCGGCGGGCGCCGCGGGCAGCACGTGGTCGCCGACGCCGTCGGTGCTCAGACAGAGCGAGCAGACCATCGCGTCGTGCGTCGCGCAGGCCGCCAGGTCGGGGCGCTCGTAGGCCTGGTGGCAGACGTGGCAGTCGTAGGTGGTCGAGGTGGGGTTGCCGTCGGCGTCGAGGAGGGGCTCGTCGATGCCGTCGTCGGTGCGGCGCAGGTAGTACTTGCCCTTCGTCGCCACGGCCATCAGCGGGGTGAGGACGAACGCGATGACGGCGGCGGCGACCGGGGAGTACGGCTGGAGGGAGTCGCCCAGGCCGTGGAAGTACATCGCGATGGACAGGCCCGAGGCGGCCAGGAACGACACGACGCCCACCGGGTTGACGGCGTGCAGCATGCCGCGCCGGAACTCCGGCTGGAGCGGGGAGATCTTCAGCAGGTACTTGTTGACGCCGATGTCGGTGGCGACGGTGACGACCCAGGCGATGGCGCAGTTCGAGTAGAAGCCGAGGATGCTGTTGAGGAAGCTGAACATGTCGGCTTCCATCAGGGCCAGCGCGAAACCGAGGTTGACGAGGACGAAGACCATGCGTCCCGGGTAGTGCCTGGTGACGCGGGTGAAGGAGTTCGTCCAGGCCAGCGAGCCGGAGTAGGCGTTCGTCACGTTGATCTTGATCTGGCTGATGACCACGAGCGCCACGGCCAGCGGGATGACGAGCCAGGACGGCATCATCGCGTCGAAGGCGCCCCGGAACTGCTGGATCGGCTCGGTGGCGGCGGCCGGTCCGACCTTCGCCAGGATGTAGACGGCGAGGAAGACACCGATGGCCTGCTTCAGCGCGCCCAGGATCACCCAGCCCGGTCCGGCCATGAGGACGGCCGTCCACCAACTCCGCTTGTTCTCCTCGGTCTTGGGCGGCATGAAGCGCAGGTAGTCGATCTGCTCGCCGATCTGGGCGATGAGGGAGAGGCAGACACCGGCGCCGAGCAGGACGGACGCGGTGTTGATGCCGCCGTCGCCGTCGGTGCCCGCGTAGGACAGGAAGCGGTCGACGGTGCCCGGGTCGGTGGAGATCAGGTAGACCAGCGGGGCGACCATCAGGACCAGCCAGACCGGGGTCGTCCACACCTGGAGCTTGCTCAGCGCCTTCATCCCGTAGATCACCAGGGGTATGACCATCAGGGTGGACAGGGCGTAGCCGAGCCAGAGCGGCAGCCCCAGGCCGAGCTTGAGGCCCTGGGCCATGATCGAGCCTTCGAGGGCGAAGAAGATGAAGGTGAAGCTCGCGAAGATGACGCTGGTCAGGACCGACCCGTAGTACCCGAACCCGGAGCCGCGGGTGATGAGGTCGAGGTCGATGTTGTAGCGGGCGCCGTAGTAGGCCAGCGGGAGCCCGGTGAGGAAGATGACGGCGGCGGCGACGGTGATCGCGACGAGCGCGTTGCCGGTGCCGTGGGTGAGGCCGATACCGGCGCCGATGGAGAAGTCGGCCATGTAGGCGATGCCGCCGAGCGCGGTGGTGGCCACGACCATCGGGGTCCAGCGGCGGTAACTGCGGGGCGCGAAACGGAGGGTGTAGTCCTCCAGCGTCTCCTTGGTCGCCTGACTGGTCGGGGAGCCGGGTTCGGCGGCTGTCTGGGGGGACTCGGTGGTGCTCATGGTCCGTCCTTCGGGAAGCGGAGGGGACTGGGAAGACGTGGGGGAGGAGCGGGGCGGGGTCGGGGGAGCGGGATACGAGAGGTGGGGCGTGGGGCGTGGGGTATGGGGCGTCCGGTCGGTGGCGTCGTCGGCAGCCGGGCGGGTGCGGGTCAGGAGCGGGAACTCCCGTGTGTTCAGAGGCGGTCGGCGTGCAGGGCCATCTGTGTCATGGCGCGCTGGGCGCGTTCCATCACCACGGCCATCGAGTCGCCGACGTGGGCGTGCAGCGCCCGGTGGCCCTCGTCGAGCCGTCCGTCGCGGACCAGCTCCATGATCTCGATGTGCTCGGTGATCGTCGTGTGCACCCGGTCCTCGGTGAGGAAGTCGTACATCCGCACCCGGCGGATGCGCTCGTTGACCGTCACGAGCGCGTCCGTGAGCGCGGGATTCCCGGAGGCGCGCGACAGCTCGGCGTGGAACGTCTCGTCCTGGACCACGAACCGCGGGTCGGGTACGGGCGGTCGGCGGCGCATCGCGTACCAGCGGTCCAGCTCGGCGATGAGGATCGACGTCTCGTGCTTGAGGGACGGGTCCTCGATGACCCGGGCGATCCCGCGCAGCTCCAGGGTGACCCGCAGCTCGTAGAAGTCCTTCAGCTGGGCCAGGTTGGGGATGGTGACGAAGAAGCCGCCGTCGCCCCGCTCGATCAGCCCGTCGGAGGCCAGCCGGGCCAGCGCCTCGCGCACCGGGGTCCGTGACACCCCGAACCGCGCGGCCAACCGCACCTCCGCCAGCCGTTCACGCGGGCCGAACTCGCCGTCGAGCACGGCCGCGCGCAGTTGGTCGTGGACGGCGTCACGCAGCGAGGCCCCCGCCGGCGGCCCGGCCGGGGTGCCGGGGGCGGCCGGCGGTGCGCCCGGCGTGTCCCGCTGCGTATACAGCTCTGCATCCATGAGCGGACACGTTAGGAACCCCTTGTTTCCCATAAGGCCCTCGTAAAGTGAACGGACGGTTTCCGGTACCTCACCACGAGGCTTCGATCCTTCCTGTGTGAAGTGCCGGGCACAGGAAGTGAGGACAAGGCCGCACGGGCCGACTTAAGGGGTGGGTAGGGGGTTGCTCACGGGCCGACTCTTTCCCTGGAAAGTACCGCCCCCGGGAGGTAGTGTCGGGCTGTGGGTTTCGTGTGGAGGAGAGGATGACCGTGTCTCCGGAGTTGGCCCGCGATCTGCCCCAACTGCTCAGCAGCGCCGAGCGGTTGATGACCCGTCGGCTGACCCTCGCGCTGGAGGCCGAGGGGTGCGGCGTCGAGGAGTGGCGGGTGCTGTCGCTGCTGTCGGACGGGCGCGGGCACACCATGTCCGACGTCGCCGAATACGCCCTGATGCCCGCGCCGAGCCTCACCAAGCTGGTCGACCGGCTGGTCTCGGGGGCGCTGGCCTACCGCCGCAAGGACCCCGGGGACGGCCGGCGGGTCCTGGTCTACCTCTCCGCGCGCGGCCGCAGCCGGCACCGGGCCGTGGCCGCGCTGGCGCGACGGGCCGAGGAGCAGCTGTGGGGCGGCCCGGCCGGGGTGCGGGAGCTGACCGACGGACTGTCCCGGCTCAAGGCCCTGCTGGCGAACGCCCCCGAGGAGATCAGAGCCGAGCGATGATGTCGAAGTCCAGGTTGTCGGCGCGGGCGAGGTAGAGGCGCTGCTCCAGGTGGTTGTCGCGTAATCGCAGCGTGCCGCGGGGGCCCTCGTAGGAGATCGTCCCCTCCGGCCGGGGCGCGGGCGGCGCGGCCAGCGACCCGTGGTGCGCGGTGAGCGCGGCCAGCAGCAGGATGCCCTCGAAACAGGACTCGCCCAGGCTGCCGGCCAGCGGTGCGTCCGGCCCGAACCTGCGCACGTAACGGTGGCTGAAGGACAGGCTCTCCGGCGTCATCAGGGAGTCGAAGTAGCCGGCCGTGGCCCACAGCCCCTCGGTCGCCTCCGCGCCGGTGGCCAGCAACAGGTTCTCGTCCATGTGGGTGCTCAGCCGGACGCACCGCTGATGCAGGCCCGCCGCGGTGAACGCCCGGTTGAAGCGCACCGCGTCGTCCCCGAGCAGCAGCATCAGCACCGCGTTCGCCCCGCTGGCCTCGATCCGGCGCAGCGCGGGGGCGAACTCCTCGGTGTCGAGCGGCAGGAACACCTCCTCCACGACGCCGCCCCGGCACTCCTTGGCCAGTCGGCGGGCGAGCCGCGCGGTGACCCTCGGCCAGACGTAGTCGCTGCCCACGGTGCACCAGCGGCGGGCGCCCGTCGCCTCGGCCAGCAGCCGCATCGCCGGGGCCAGTTGCTGTACGTCGGTCTCCCCGGTGAGGAACAGCCCCGGGGTCATCTCGCCGCCCTCGTACTGGGCGGTGTAGATGTAGGGCACCCGGTGGGCGATCCGCGGTGCCAGGGCCTGGCGTACCGCGGAGGTGTGCCAGCCGACGACCGCGTCCACGGCGCCGAGTTCGACCAGGCCCGCCACGTCGTCCGCGACCCGGTCCGGTGCGCGGCCGCCGTCCAGGACGACGAGCCGTACCTCGCGGTCCAGGACGCCGCCGGCCGCGTTGAGTTCCGCCACGGCGAGCTGCGCCGAGAGTTCGCAGGAGGGGCCGAAGATCCCGGCCGGGCCTGACAGGGGGATCACGAGCGCGACGAGGAGGATGTCGCGCCGGTCCGGGAAGCACACGCGTGCCGCCGACCAGTCCACAGGGCGCCTCCGGGGGTCCGCACAGTTGACGTCGGGATCAGCCCCGGCGCCCTTGCAGAGGATCTCCCGCGTCGACGGAGCCTAGACCGGTGCACGGGTCTTGACAATCGTCCCGGGCCCGGCCCGCTCGCTGGGCCCGGGGCAGCAGGTGGTAAAGGGCCGGTGCGGTGAGGACCATCAGAACGGCGCACAGCAGCCACGGGAGGGTCGGACTGCGGCCGTAGAGGTAGACGCCGGCGGCCGGGCCGACGGCGTATCCGACGGTCTGGCACATGCTCAGGAAGGACAGGTGGAGGGGTTCTTGGCCGGGCGGTGCCGCCTCGGTGGCGAAGGCGGCGGCGACCGGGGACATCAGGACCTCGCCGAGGGTCCAGGTGAGCACCCCGAGGACCAGCACGGGCAGCGAGATCCCGGCCAGGTTGACCGCGTACCCGGCGCAGACGCACACGGTGCCGAGCACGAGGGGGGTGCGGCGTTGCCAGCGCCCGGTGAAGCGGGACAGCGGCACCTCCACGAGGATCACGACAACGGCGTTGAGGGTCAGCAGTCCGCCGTAGACGCCGGTGCTGTAGCCGGCCCCGGTGACCGCGAGGGCGAGCACGCCGGTCTGCTGGGCGTAGACCAGCGAGGCCACGCTCAGCAGCACGGCCGCCACCGCGAAGTCCCGTCCGACCCGGCCCCGTCCGGCCGCCGGGGTGTCTCCCGGTGCCGGGTCCGGGCGCGCGGGGGTCCGGGGCAGCGGCAGCACCAGGAGGGTCGCCACCGTGGCCGCGAGCCCGTTGCCGATCAGGACCGCGGCCGGGGACCAGGCCAGCAGCAGGGCGCCGAGCACCGGTCCGACGGAGGCGCCCACGTTGAGGCAGAGCCGGTAGACGGCGAACATCGCCACCCGGCGCTCCGCGGTGGCCGAGGTGCCCACGACGGTCTGCGCGAGCGGCGAGTACGCCTGCACCCCGGCGCAGACCACGGCGGCCAGCGCGACGGTCGGGCCGAAGTCCCGCAGCGCCGCGCAGGCGAACGCGCCGGCCGCGGTCGTCGCCCCGCACAGCAGCAGCGCCGTGCGGACCCCGAGGCGGGCGGCCACCGGACCGGCGGCGGCCGCGCCGAGCACGCCCGCCGTCGCCACCACGATCAGCGCGACGGTGATCTGGCGCGTCCCGTACCCGCGGTCCGCGAGGACGAGGGTGAGGAACAGGACGAAGAAGCCGCCCAGCCGGTTGACGAAGATGCCGAGGCAGACCAGCGCGATCGGCCGGGTCATCCCCTCGGTGTAGCTGCCGAGCCTCACGGTGTCTCCAGCTTGACCAGGATCGACGCGGCGGCGGTGGTGGCCGCCGCCAGCGCGGTGGCGCTGTCGGGCCCGGTGGCGGTGACATAGCCCAGCCGGTCGTTGTTGTTGGTCGGCGGTGCCAGCACGTCGCCCGGGCCGACGTACAGGGAGATCTCCTCCACGCCCGCCACCGTGCGGGCCCGTTCGACGCCCTCCACGGCGACGACCCGGCCGCCGGGGCTCGGCAGGAAGACGATGGCCGCTCCCCGCACCGGCTCGGGCAGCGGGTCGGGCGAGACGCCCAGGTACATCCCGAGCAGCAGGTCGCTCGGGTCGACGTCGAGCGCGCGGTGCAGGAGATGGGTGATCCGGTCGCCCGCGGGACGGCAGTTGACCTCGATCAGCTTGGGTCCCTCGGCGGTCAGCTTCAGTTCGATGTGCCCGGCCCCGAAGACGTACCCGATGGCGTCCAGGGCGGCGGTGGCGATCCGGCGGCACTCCTGGTCGAGCGCGGGATCGAGCACGGCGGGCAGCGCGTGCCCGGTCTCGTAGAACGACGGCGGCGGCACCGTCTGCTTCTGGGTGATCGCCAGGAACCGGGTGACGCCGTCGAAGGTGAGGGTCTCCAGGCTGATCTCCGGGCCCTCCAGATACTCCTCGATCAGGATCTCCGGGGACATCCGCTGGTCGCGCTGGTTGTGCGTGACCGAGTGCAGCCAGGCGGCGTGCTCGGCCACCTCGTCGGCCCCGGTGCACAGCCGCACCCCGTAACTGCCGCCGTAGTCCACGGGTTTGACGATGCAGGGGAAGCCCTGGGCGGTGGCAGCGGCGGCGGCGTCCTCGGGGGTCAGGGTGACGGCGAAGGCCGGGATCGGGACGCCCGCGCGGGCGCAGGCCACCCGCTGGAGGGACTTGATCCGGGCGGCCCGCACCGAGTCGGGCGCCTGTCCCGGCAGGCCCAGGCGGTACGCCGACTCGGCGCCGCTGATCATGTGCCACTCGCCGATCGAGATGAGCGCGGCGAGGCCGGGCAGCAGCGGCCGCAGCGCGGCGACGACCTGGTCCGGGTCGTTGGTCTCGACGCCGACGACGTCGTCGATCAGGTCGGTGTCCAGCTGGAGCTGGCCCGGCAGGAGGTAGGCCTCGATGTCACGGGTGACGAAGGTGACGCGGTGTCCGGCCCGTTTGGCGGCGGCGATCGCCTCGTAGCCGCTTCCGGTGGTGTTGGTCTCCAGGAACGCGATGTGCGCCATGTGTGCCTCTCGGTTGCCCCGGGCGGAACGGGATACGAGGAGATGTTTCCTGGGTGAACTATTTTCTCGAAGGCGTTCGGCTGTCAATGAGGCCGGGTTTCCAGAAAGTTACGTTTGCTGCGTGCGTCCTTGAATCCTTGACATAAATTCCGGCACCCAAATACTTTCTGGGGGAAGTACCACTCGTCGAGAACGGGTGTCCATCCCGCGAGACGGCGACCGCCGTCCGGTCGCCGGACTCCCCCTGCCCCAGCGCTACTTCCTCTTCTGATCCGGCCTCCCCGGAGCCCCGGTCCGACCCTTGCCGCCCCCCACCCACCGCAAGGAGCGTTGATGATCCTCACCGGAAGCGAGATCGCGCGGGAACGCACGAACCGACGCATCACCATCGAGCCGTTCACCCCCGAGCAGGTGAACCCGAACAGCTACAACTTCCGGCTCGGCAGCCGCCTTCGGATCTACTCCGAGATGCCGCTCGACCCGCGCCGGGAGAACGCCTGCGTCGACATCGAGATGACCGCCGAGGGCTATGTCCTGGAGCCGGGCCGGCTCTACCTCGCCCACACCCAGGAGGTGCTGGGCAGCCGCCACTACGCGCCGACCTTCGCCGCGCGTTCCTCCGTGGCCCGGCTCGGGCTGTTCATCAACCTCTCCGCCAGCCTCGGCGACATCGGCTACGAGGGGCAGTGGACGCTCCAGCTCTACACGATGAACCGGGTCCGGGTGTACCCGGGCATGACCATCGGTCAGATGATGTGGTGGTGCCCCCAGGGCGAGATCGAACTCTACGACGGCAAGTACCAGGGCGCCGTCGGCCCCCGCTCCAGCGACATCCACAAGGACTTCGACCGCCAGCTGTCCCGGCAGCGCCTGCCCGGCCTGGGCACCGACGCGGACCCGGCGGAGGTCGGCCACAAGTTCGCCGCCCTCGCCGACGTCTCCCGGGAGTTCCGGGTACCGACCGCCTTCGCCGTGCCCGCCGGGGAGTTCACCCGCGCCCTCACCCCGGCCGGCCGCTGTGCGCTCGGCGCCCTGTTCGAGGAGATGCGGGCCACCGTCGGCGCCTTCTTCACCGAGGTCACGGCCGGGATCGAGGCGGCGGTGGCGGACCTGGCCGTGCCCCCCGACCTGCGCGACCTGCTCACCGCCCGGCTGGCCGACGTGTTCGGCGACCTCGGGGAGGGCGAGTTCGCGGTCCGCTCCTCCGGGCTCGCCGAGGACAGCGCGGGCAGCAGCCTGGCCGGCATCCACCGCAGCGTGCTCGGGGTGCGCGGTGCGGACGGTGTCATCGCGGCCGTCGAGGAGTGCTGGCGTGCCTACTACGCGGGCTCGGCGGTCGCCGCCCGGGTCAGGGCCGGGGACTTCGACCCGGAGCCCCGGCTCGCGGTGATCGTCCAGCGGCTGGTCCGGCCCACCCTGGCCGGGGTGGCGTTCACCGGCCTCGACAGCGCCTCGGACGCCGTGGAGATCGAGTACACCGAAGGGCTCGCCGAGGAACTGGTCGCGGGCGTGGCGGTGCCCCGGCGCGCCTCGGCCCGGCCCGGAGCCGACCCGGACGAACCGGTCCTGCGGGAGGTCGCCGACGTCTGCCGCCGGTTACGCGAGCGGCGCGGCTGCGAGGTCGACGTCGAGTGGGCCGCCGACGCCGACGGACTGCACCTCGTGCAGGTGCGCCCGGTGACCGCCCACCGCTCGGCGGGACCGTCCGGTGCCGGACCCGCCGGGATCTGGTCCGGCAGGCTCTACTTCGAGGACCCGCCCGCCGGAGCACACCTCGGTGACGTCGCCGACGTGTACGCCGGATACACCGCCAAACGGGGCCCCGCGCACCGGCTCGCCGAGGAGCTGGGCCTCGCGGTCGGCGCGGGCTGGCTGATCGGCTTCACCACCGGCGACCTGGCCGCCCCCGAGGGCCGGGCCCGGATACGGGACCTGCTGGCGACCGGCGCCGGCACCGAATGCGTCCTGGACTTCGGGGCCACCCTGCGCCAGATCGTCGTCCCCAAGGACCAGGTGCCGGACCGGCTGGCGGAGATCACCCGGGGCGCGGCCGCCCCGGACCGGCACCAGGCCGTGGTCGTACGGGACTTCATCCGCGGTGACCTCGGTCTGATCACCCGCAGGACCGGCACCGACCTGCTGGTCGAATACACCCCCGACGGGCTGCTCGCCCTCAACCGGGGTACGGCGGGGGCCCGTTCGTTCGTCTGGAACGCCGATGCCACAGACGGCACCGACAGCGCCGACGGTGCGATTCCGCCCGGTCTCGCCCCGCATCTGGAACGGATGGCGGCCTTCACCGGCCGGATGCACGAGCGGTACGGGGACGCCACCGTGGAGTGGGTGTTCGCCGACGGCGTGCCCTACTTCGTGGACTACTCGCTGCTCGCCGGGGACCAGCTGTCCGGCGAGCGCGGCACGCTGGTCTCCGCCGGTTCGGCCCGCGGCCCCCTGCTGACGCTGGCCGACGACGACCTGCTCAGCCGGCTCTCGGTGGGGCCCGCGGTGAGCGTCGACCGCAGCAAGGACGTCGTCGAACACACCGAGATCACGCGGCTGTTGGAGAAGATCCGGGCCATGCCCGCGCCGCCGGTCGTCCGGGTCGGCCGCCCCTACGCGGTGCTCTCGGTCCTGATCGGCGCGGTCGCGGGCTTCGTCTTCGACGAGGGCTCGGTCCTGTGCCACCTCGCCATCCTGCTGCGCGAGGCCAAGGTCCCCGCCCTGATCGCGACCGACCTGGGCGCGTTCGTGGACGGCGGCGAGGCCGTCATCAGCGGCGGTTCCATCACCGTCGCCGGAAGGAGCGTCACGGATGAGCACTGAACAGGCAGGCGCCTGGGTCGTCCTCGGCGGCGTCCACCTCATCAACGGCACCCGGCCCCGGGCGGCCGACGATCCGCTGGTCCTGGTGCGGGTCGCCCCGCACCAGGAGGCGGGCCCCGGCACCACCGTCGTCGTGCGCTGGGCGGACCTCGGCCCCTGCGAGGCGGTGGCCCGCACCGCCGACGGACGTCTCCTCGGCCGGGTCCGGGTCGCGGGCGAGCAGCTCTTCGAGGACGGCTTCGCCGGACCCGCGCTGCGGCCCCTGGTGGGCTCGGCGGGCTCCGCCCTGGTGCCGCTGTGCTACCTCGCCGAGCAGCCCGGCGGCGGCTACCACGCCTACGCCCAGATCCGCGCCCACCTGGACGACGCCTGCTTCGTGCGCAGCACGGCCGAGCCCGTCGGCCACGGCGAGGTCGACGAACTCCACTGGCTGGAGGGCGCTCTGACGACCCATCAGCAGTTCGTGCTGCCGCTCGGCAACCACCACCTCTACTTCCGCAACCACTTCAAGGGCACCGAGCTGGAGTACAAGTACACCCTCGACCCCGCCCCGGACATCTGGGAGGCGGGCCAGGAGGTGCTGCGGGCCCTGCGCGCCGGTGAACTGCCCGGCTGTCGCCCGGAGTACCGCGAGGACTTCCAGATCTGGTACTACGACAACCACCTCTTCGACGTCCTCGGCCCCGAACCCGCGCGCGGCTACGCCTCGTTCATCCCCTCCACCGACGGCAAGAACATCCTCAAGCGCAAGTGGTTCGCCGAGGACTCCTTCGCCCGCCGGGAGGAACTCACCCACGGCGTCGACGTCGCCCCCGACGGCTACGCCGACCACCTCACCCGCGAACTCGGCCTGACCGTCCGGGCCATGCCGCCCTTCCGGCGGGTCCGCTACGACGTCCAGTGCGAGTCGCTGCGCACCGGGCACATCTACGGCATCTTCTTCGACCACTGCCAACTCCTCGACGCACCCGACGTGGTGCTGTCCCAGTGCGAGATCGAGTACCTCCGCTCCCGGGGCCTCCTGGACCCCGAGGAGGGTGAGGTGGTCGCGGAGATGGACCGCGTCGACGCCTGGGTGCGCGGCCTCCTCGCCGACCGGGGCTGGGCCAAGGAACGCACCTTCTACTCCAAGCGGAGCTTCCTGCGCGACGTGGTCGCCGCCCGGCCCGAGCTGGAGCCCGGCCGGTGACGGTGTACTGGCTGGTCTGGGACGCCGCCGCGCACTGGATCGTGGAGCGGCTGGTCGCGGAGGGCGCCCTGCCCCACACCGCCCGATTACGGGCCGCCGGGATCAGCGCCGCGGCCCGCCCACCGGCACCCAACTGCCAGACCCCGCCCTCGCTCGCCACCCTGTTCACCGGCGTCTGGCCGGAACGGCACGGCATCACCGGCTTCCGCGTTCCCGGCACCGGCGGCCCGGTCGAGGAGTCGGCGGTGGCCTTCGCACCGGGGCGCTGCGCCGCGCCGACCGTGTGGCGGACGGCCGCCGAGGCCGGGCTGCGGACGGCCGCCGTGCACGTCCCCTGGACGATCGGCGCCGACGGACAGGCCGAGCCCGGACTCGACGTGGCGGTGGACGCCTACGGCGACCGCATCGACCGGCAGGCCCCGCTGCCCCTCGACGGCGGCCCGCAGCACTTCACCGTCGGCCCCCACCCGCTCGACGTGACCCCACGGGGCGAGCGGGTCCGGGTCCGCAGCGGCAGCCGGTCCGTGACCCTGGGCGAACAGGACGCCGACTGGCGGCAGTTGAGGCTGGGCGGCGACAGCGGGATCTGGCTGCGCGTGGTCCGGTCGGGCGGGCGACGGCTCCTGCTGCGGACCGGCGCCTGGCGCCCACGCGTGGTCGGCCGGGACCGGGCGCTGACCGGCGCGGTCGCCGGGACGCTCCCCGTGTTCGCCGGGGAGGGCATCGGCCCCACCTACCGGACCGGAGCCCTCGGACCCCGGCTCGTGGACGGCGGCGACGGCTCGGCGGAAGACCTCTTCGTCTCCTCCGTGGGATGCGTGCAGCGCTCGTTCGAGACACCCGCGCGTGCGGTGCTGCGGCACCACACCGCCGACCTGGTCGTGATGTACCTGCCCACCACCGACGACCTCGGCCACGAACTGATCGGCTGGTGCGACCCGAAGAGCGCGGCCCACCGCCCCGACGTCGCCGACCAGGTCTGGCGCCGCGTCAGGGCCGTCTACGGCTGGGCCGACCGGCTGCTCGGAGCGGTGCTCGACCGGGCCGGGGAGCAGGACTCCGTGCTGCTCGGCGCCGACCACGGCATCGCCGGCACGGCCTGGACGGTGCACCCCAACGAGGCGCTGATCGCGGCCGGACTCGCGGCCCGCACCCCCGACGGGAACCTCGACCCCGGCCGGTCCCCGGTGCTCTACCACCCGGCGGACAACGGCTCGCTGTGGGTCAACCACCAGGACCTGCCCGGCGGCCTGGTCCCCCGCTCCACCGCCGGGGCGCTCCTGGACCGGGCCGAAGCCGCCCTGCGCGCCCTGACCGCACCGGGCGGCAGCCGCCCCGTGACGGCCGGGTTCGCCCCCTCGCCCGGCGGCGATCCGAGCGTGGTCCGGCATGTGCTGTTCGACCCCGACTTCCTGCCCACCGCGCGGCTCAGACCCGACCGCGCGGCCGTCGCGCCCTCCCCCAAACCCGGCGCGCACATCACCAACAACGGCGACCCCCGACTGCACGCGGTGTTCGCCGCCCGCGGTCCCGGCCTGTCGCCCGGCGTCGACCTCGGCGTCGTCGACAACACCGTCCCGGCCCAACTCGCCCTGCGCCAGCTCGGGTTGGGCCAGGACGGCCGTCCCCGTCCAGCACTCCCCGACCCCTCTGCGAGGCCTGTGTGCACCGCTACCTGAACTTCCTCGACACCACCCTGCACCTCGACATCGACCCCGAGGCGGAGAAGGCCTTCGAGCCGGTGGCCCGGTTCTTCCGCCACACCCTCGCCGACGCCCCGGCCAACGAACCCACCTTCCACCTCACCTTCGTCCCCTACGACCCCGCCGACCAGCCTCCCACCGGCCGCCCCGCCGTGATCCGGCAGAGCACCGCCCCCGAGTTCACCTTCCACGCCCTGCTCTCCCGGCACGGCGACCGCCGCGTCTACGCCAACGACAGCACCCGCCTCGACGTCCCCGTCGACACCACGAAGGACCGGCGCTTCGAGGCCGGCATCACCGACGCCTCCATGTGCCAACTGATCGACTTCCTGCGGGACCTGATCATCCGCACCGAGGAGACCCGCGGCACCGTCGTCCTGCACGCCTCCGGCGTCCAGCGGGACGGCCGCGCCTACGCCATCGCCGGGGTCAAGGGCGCGGGCAAGACCACCACCCTGGTCTCGGTGCTGAGCCGGCCCGGCTGGCGCTACTTCACCGGCGACAAGCTGTTCTGCCGGATCGGCGAGGACGGCGGCATCATCGCCACCCCCTGGCGCGACTACCCCTACGTCGGCGCCGGGACGCTGCGCGAACACCCCGCCCTGGTCGACTGGGTACGCGTCAACGCCGGCCTCGACGCGGCCGAACTCCCGGACCGCACCAAGCTGTTGCTCGACGCGGACGCCTTCGAGGCCTGGCTCGGCTCGGAGTTCAGCCCCGAGCCGCTGCGCCTCGCCGGCATCCTGCTCCCCGAGGTCCGCCCCGGCGAGCCGTTCGCCGTCGAGCGGGTGGTGGAGGAACCGGCCCGCTGGATGGAGCTGAACCGCATCGTGGACCGCTCCATCGACACCACCTTCTTCGGCTGGCAGCACTACCTCGTACCGGACTACGCCGCCTTCTACGCCACCCTGTCCGCGATGCGCCCGCACCTCGCCGACCTCGCGATCCTCCGCCTCACCGGCACCCTCGACGTCGACCTCGACGCGGCCCTGACGGACGGCTCATGAGCGCCCCCCAGCTGCGGATCGCGGTGATCGGACACTCCGGCAGCGGCAAGTCCACCTGCGCCGGGGTCCTGCGCGAGCACGCGGCCGAACACGGGCTCAGCTTCGCCCGCATCCCGCTGGCCCGGCCGCTGTACGAACTCCAGGACCGCGTCTACGCCACCGCGGGCGCCCCGCTGCGCCCCGGCGCCCAGGACCAGGTCCTGATGGAGGACCTGGCCGGACACCTGCGCCGCCTCAACCCCCGTGCCCTCGCCGACGACTTCGCGGCCCGGCTGGCCCGCTGCCCGGCCGACCTCGTCGTCAACGACGACCTGCGCGACCCCCTCGTCGACGCACCCGCCCTGCGCGCCCTGGGCTTCTCGATCATCCGGATCACCTGCGACGAACGGCTGCGCGGGACCCGGCTCGCCGCGCGGTCCGACCTCACCCGCGCCGACGCCTCGACCCGCGACCTCGACCTGATCACCCCCGACATCGTCCTCGACAACAGCGCGGACCTGGCCGCCTACCGGTCGGCGATCCACGCCACCGTCCTGTCCCTGCGAGGGAGTCGCACACCGTGATCCTCACCGGACCGGAGATCGCCCGGGCGGTGGCCGAGGGCGAGATCCACATCGACGACTTCGACCCCGCCCGCCTCGAACCCAACTCCTACGGCTTCCGCCTCGCCCCCCGGCTCCTGTCGTACGACCGGGGAACCCTGGACAGCCGACGCGCCCCCGACTGCACCGGCATCACCATGGACGCGGCCGGTCACGTCCTGGAACCCGGCCGCTTCTACCTCGGCTCCACCATGGAGGTCATGGGCAGCCCGCACTACGCGGCCACCCTCTACGCCTGCCGCTCGGTGTCCACCCTCGGCGTGTGGATTCAGTTCTCCGCCCCGCTCGGACACAGCGGCGCGCTCTTCCCCTGGACGCTGGAGATCACCGTCGCCAACCCGGTCCGGCTCTATCCCGGGATGTGCATCGGCAAGCTCGCCTTCTGGGCCATGCGCGGCGAACCCCTCCTCTACGACGGCAAGTACACCGGCTCGACCGCCGCCGTCGCCTCCCGGCTCAGCGAGGACCTCACCGCCGTTCCCCCCACCAAAGGCAACTGACATGGCCACCGGAACCGGCGCCCCCGAGCGCCTCATCACCACCGCCGAACTGCGCGAACTATCCCGGCGCAGGCCCGCCCGCGCCGCCCTCGCCATCGCCCGCCAGTGGACGGTCATCCTCGCCGCCGCCGCGGGCGCGGTGTACACGGACCGCTGGTACGGCTATCTGCTCGCCATCGTCGTCATCGCCACCCGCCAGCACGCGCTCGCGGTCCTCATGCACGACGGCGCGCACCGGCTGCTGTGCGACGACCGCCGGGTCAACGACTGGGCCAGCGACCTCCTGCTGGCCTTCCCGCTGTTCATCAGCACCACCCTGTACCGCCGCCACCACCTGGACCACCACCGCTATCTCAACACCGACCGCGACCCCGACTACGACCCGACCGCGATCGAGAACACCACCCGCGACTGGATACGGCTCTACGCGGCGGACGCCGTCGCGCTGAACATCGTCAAGACCGTCGGCACCCTCGACCAGTTCTCGCTGCTGCCGGTGGTGCGCGGGGACCGCACCGTGGCGCGGGCGATGGGCCGGGCCCGGTGCGCGCTCTTCCTCGGCGGACTCACGGTCCTCGCGGCGCTCCTGATCGTCACCGGATGGTGGTGGGCGTACCTGCTGCTGTGGATCGTGCCGATGATCACCGCCCTCAGCATGATCCTCCGCCTCCGCGACATGGCCGAACACGTCGGCTGCGACCAGGACGCCGGGCTCGGCGGCACCCGGTCGGTGCTCGCCGGGGCCGTGGAACGCGCCCTGTTCTCCCCGTGCCGCATCAACTACCACCTCGCGCACCACCTCTATCCCAGCGTCCCCTGCTACAACCTGGCCGACCTGCACCGCCGGCTCATGGACAACCAGGTCGTCCGGGACCGCGCCCGGATCTCGCGCTCCTACCTCTTCGGCCCCGACAGCGTCCTGCGGCACGTCGCCGAGGCCCGCGCCCTGCGCTACGCCACCCTCACACCGAACGGGGAGACCGATGGCCCTGACGCCTGAGACCCGCCTCAGCAACGCCGACGCCTTCCTCGCCTCGCGCGCACTGACCCCCGAGGGCCTGGAGCGCCTGCTGAGCGGCCGGACCGGCGCCGCCCGCCACTTCCTGCTCACCAGCTCCCCGGTGCACGGGCTCGCCAACGCCACCAGCGACGTCGACTTCATCCGCGTCCAGTCCGAGCCGATGACCGGCGCCCGGATGGCGACCCAGCTCTTCGAGGGCGCCAACCACCTCGAATCCGTCTCCTTCGCCGAGGACGAGGTCCACGCGGCCCTCGCCGACCTGCGGACCCTGGCCGACGCCGACCCCCGCCAAGCCGTGCTCGGGTACCGCGGTTGGGACAAGCAGCACGAGCTGCGCCGCAAATACCTGGAACGGATGGTCAACGGCGTCGCCCTGGACCGGACCCTGCCCTACCTCGACCACCTGCCCGAACTGGCCCGGCTGTGGAAGCGGTCCTCCCTGCACACCGCCACCGAACAGGTGCTGTTCCTGTCGCTGGCCGAGGCGGCCGGTGAACGGCGCGGACGCGTCGGGTACGCCGTCAACGCGCTGCTGTACCTGATGGACGCGATGCTCTCGCACCACCTCGACGTCTACTCCAACCGCAAGTGGTTCCTGCTGCGCTGGACCCGCTTCCGGAAGGGGCACGGGGACGCGCCGGGCGTGGCCGCCGTGGACGCGCTGCGCACCCCCGTCTCCGAGGCCCTCGCCGGCAAGGACACCGGGCCGCTGGCCCCCGCCCTGACCGCGCTGCTCACCGAGGTGCACGCCGTCGCCGGAGAGGGCCACCCGCCGACCCTGACCGTCGAGCCCGTCGGCGACCTGGTCCGGCGCCGGTTCCTGCCCGGCGCCGACCTGCTGCTGGGGGCCAGCACCGCCTTCCTTGGCCCGGACCCGCTGCCCACCGGCGCGATCCCCCTCACCGGCCCGCCGGACGGCGCCGGTGACCCCGCCGATCTGCTGCGCGCCGCCCGAGCCGGTGCCGTGACGCTGCTCCCGGCCTGACCGCCCGCCGTACCCACCCGCTGAAGGAGCCTGATGGAACTCACCCTCTACCCCGGCGTGCGGGCCGGCCGCGGCCTGCCCCCCGAGGCCGCCGTCCGGGCCTGGGCCACCGTCGCCTGGCTGATGTCCGTCGACGGCCGCGCCTACGTCGAGGACCTGGACGGCGGAGTGGACCAGCCGCAGCTGCGCCAGATCGTCAAACTCCGCCTCCTGGAGCTGCTGTCCGAGATGGACACCCGGCTGACCGGAGCCGAACCCGCCGGGGAGGGCCACCAGTTGGCCCTGGCCCTGGAGTACGGCCTGCACGAGGTCTGCCACGCCTCCGGCGCCGAACTGGCCCAACTCTTCGCCCTGGACGAGGAGTTCGGCGGGGAGGAGGCCGACGAGAGCGGGGTGCGCGCGCTGTGGGAGGGACTGTGCGAGGCCTTCCCCGGCACGATCCCCGACCCGCTGGTGGCCAGCGGCCAGAGCGAGGTGCTGCGGGCCCTGCGCGACTGGTCCAAGCTGTGCACCGCCGCCGGGACCGACGCCGCGTTCCTCGAACCCTTCCTCAAGGACGCCTGAGATGGGGTTCGTCGAACGCTACGGCGCCGCCTTCGGCCGCTCCAAGGCCATGCTGCTGCGGATGTCCGGGCTGCTCGCCGCCGAACAGGAGGCCGAGGGCGCCTGGATCAGCGACACCGAGGGGCGCCGCTGGCTGGACTTCGGCTCCTTCGGCGTCCACCTCGCCGGGCACCGGCATCCCCGGATCACCGCGGCCGCCCGCGACCAGCTGGGGCGGATGGGGCTCTCCGGGAAGATCCTGGGCAACGCCGAGGCGACCCGGTGCGCCGAGGCGCTGATCGGGGTCGCGCCACCGGGCCTCGACCAGGTCGCCTTCGCCAACACCGGCGCGGAGGCGGTGGAGATGGCGATGAAGATGGCCGCCCTGTCCACCGGGCGCGCCGAGTTCGCCGCCCTGCGCGGCTCCTACCACGGCAAGACGGCGGGCGCCCTGCACCTGTCCGACACCTACGCGGTGCGCTCCCCGGTACCGCTCGCGGCGCCCGTCCACTTCCTCGACCCCGGCGACCTCGACCGGGCCCGCCGGGTGCTGGCCCGGGGAACGGTCGCGGCGCTCTTCGCCGAACCGGTGCGGGGCGAGGGCGGGGTGCTGCCGGTCGAGCAGGCCCACCTTGCCGCCCTGCGGGAGATCTGCCGGGAGACCGGCACCCTGTTCGTGCTCGACGAGATCCAGACCGGGCTGGGCCGCTGCGGCCGGATCTGGCGCTCGGCCTTGGCCGTCCCGCCGGACCTGCTGCTGGTCGGCAAGGTCCTGGGCGGCGGCCTGCTCCCGGTGGCCGCGGTCGTGCACTCCGGCACCCGGCTCGGCGGCGCGGCCGGTGATCCGGTGGTGCTGGCGTCCTCCTTCGCGGGCGGCGCCCTGGCCGGCCGGGTCGGCGCCGAAGTGGTCGACCTGGTCCGCCAGGACACCTTCCTCGACGACGTGACCCGGCTCGGCGCGGCCGCCCGCCAACGGCTCGACGACGCCCTCGGCGCCGACCCGAGAATCCGCGAGGTGCGCGGCGAGGGACTGATGATCGGGGTGGAGACCGCCTCCCCGGGCATCGCGGGACAGATCGTGCTGGAGGCCGCCAAGCAGGGCGTCCTGGTCAGCTTCTGCCTCAGCGCCCCGCAGGTCCTGCGGATCTATCCGCCCGCCGTGATCGGCCGGGGCGACCTCGACCGGGGGCTCGACACGATCGCCGCCGCCCTCGCCGCCGTTCCCGAGCTGCCCGTGCCGGCGACCACCTGACCCACCCCCACCCAGCGAAAGAGGCGACACCGTGCCCGTAGTCCGTACCGAGGTCGAGATCGAGGATGCCCCGCTGAAGCACGTGTGGACCGTACTGTGCGATTTCGAGGCACACGCGGGCTACATGGACGACGTCCTCGGCATCCGCTTCCTGGAGCGCGGCGAGGACACCGCGCTCAGCTCCTGGCGGGTCCTGCTCAATGGCAGCGAGCTGACCTGGGACGAACGGGATGTCTTCACCCCGATGCGCCGGATCGACTTCGACCAGACCGACGGCGACCTGGAGGTCTTCCGCGGATTCTGGGAACTCCAGGAGATCCCGGGCGGGGTCCGGGTGGTCCTGGAGATCGAGTTCGACATCGGCATCCCCTCGCTGGCCGAGGTCCTGGACCCGATCGGGATACAGGCCATCGAGTCCAACTCCCGCAGCATGCTCGCCGCCATCCGCGACCGCAGGCCGTCGCCGGTGTCCTCGTGAGCGCCGCCCGGCTGCTGGTCACCGGCGTCGGCGGGGCCGTCGGCAGCGGCCTCGCCGACGCGCTGGCGGCGGCCCCGCCGTGGGCCGAGGTGGTCGGCGTCTTCAGTGGCCAACGCTCCCGGGACGCCTTCCTCGCCCGCGCGAGCCAGCCGGTGCGGGCCCGGGTCCGCACCGTCGTCCGCGACCTCACCGACGGCCCCGCCACCCTCGCGCTCGCCCGTGAACTCGGCCCGGCCGCAACGACGACGGTCGTCCACGCGGCGGCCGACGTGAGCTGGACCTCGTCCCTGCAAGCCGCCCGGCGCGGCAACGTCGAGGTCACCCGGAACGTCGCCGAACTGGCCCGCGCGCTCGGCGGCGGCACCCGGTTCGTCTACGTCTCCTCCGCGTACACCGCCGTCGAGGGGTGGGAGTACCGCAACACCTACGAGGCCACCAAGGCGGAGGCCGAACGTCTGCTGCGGTCCGACTACGCCGACCTGCGCCCGGTGGTGTTCTCGTGCAGCCTCGTCGTCGGACACAGCCGCACCGGCGCCATCAGCCGGTTCCACGGCATCTATCCGCTGCTCGGCCTGATCGACCGGCACGAGCCGCCGTTGCTGCCGGGCGGCCGCGACCGCCGGATCGACATCGTCCCCGTCGACTGGGTCGCCGCCGAACTGGCCGCCCTGCTGCGCCGGGTGGCAGGCGGCGACGCGGTGACCGACGTCGTGGCGTCCTCGGGGCCGGCCGCGCCCCGCCTCGCCGACCTGCTCGCCGGGTCCGTGGCCGCCCTCAACCGGGCCCGGGCGGCGGCCGACCGGGCGCCCGTGCCGGAGCTGACCCTGGTGCCGTTCCGGCGCTGGGACTTTCTGCGCCGTTCCCTCGACGCCTGGCAGGTGCGGGGGGTTGCGATGCCGCCCCGGGCGTTCCTGGACCGGCTGATCGGCGTGTACCGGCCCTACTTCGAGGACGACCGGGTTCTGCCGCCGACCGGCACGGTACGGGCCTGCCCGCCCTGGACGGAGTTCCTCGACCCCGCCGTCGGCTACTGGTTCGCCCGGCAGCCCGCCCGCCCCGGGACGCTGCTGCCCACCGGAGGCACCGGATGACCCCGGCCACCGGCACCGGCGTCGCACCACCGGCACGTCCCCGGGACGCGGCCGGTGTCCGGCCCGCGCTCCCGTCGCCCGTGGCCGGGCCGTCCGCCCGCGCCGCCGTCCACCGGGGGTCCGTCGCCCCGTCGTCCACCGCTCTGTCCGGCCGGCGTGCGCTGCGGCGGGGCACGGCGTTCCCGAGTACCGAACCCTCCGGAGGAGACCGCTGATGACGGACCACGACACTCCCGTGCCGGACCAGGACACCCCGCCCGCCCCGGGCCGCGCGACCGGCGTCAGGACCGGGAAGGCGTTCAGGACCGCCCGGTCCGCGACGATCCACGGCGGTTACGAATGGCGCCTCGGGATCACCCCGCCGGTCGTCACCCCCATCTTCCAGACCGCCGCCTTCGAACTGCCCAGCGCGGCGGCGGCCGCCGGGATCTTCGACCTCCAGCAGGACGGCCACGCCTACACCCGCCTCAACAACCCGACCTGCGACGTCCTTGAGGAACGCATGGCCGCCGTGGACGGTGCCGCGGCCGGGCTCGCCGTCGCCTCCGGGCAGGCCGCCATCGCCCTGGCGCTGCTCAACCTCTGTCAGGCGGGCGACAACATCGTCAGCTCCGACGAGCTGTACGGCGGCACCTGGAACCTGCTGGCCAACACCTTCGCCCGGTTCGGCATCGAGGTGCGGTTCGTCAGCCCCGAGGACCCCAAGAACTTCACGGCGGCCAGCGACGAGCACACCCGCTGCTTCTTCGGCGAGACCCTGCCCAACCCGAGGCTGCGGATCTTCCCCGTCGAGGAGGTGGCCGCCCTCGCCGAGGCGACGGGGGTGCCGCTGGTCCTCGACAACACCATGCTGCCCTACGTCTGCCGGCCGCTGGAGCACGGCGCCCACCTCGTCGTCTACTCGGCGACCAAGTACATCGGCGGCCACGGCTCCACCCTCGGCGGACTGATCCTGGACTCCGGCCGCTTCGACTGGGACGCGCACGCCGACCGCCACCCCCTGCTCACCACCCCGGACGCGGCCCACGGCGGCGTCGTATGGACCCGTACCGGACGCGACCTGGACAGCCCGCTCGGCCGAAGTCCCTATCTCCTCAAGGCCCGTGAGACCCTGCTGCGCGATCTGGGGCCCTGCCTCAGCCCGTTCAACGCGTGGCTGCTGCTCCAAGGGCTGGAGACCCTGCCGTTGCGGATGCGCGCCCACGGCGAGAACGCCCGGCGGGTCGCGGACCACCTCCAGAACCATCCCCGGGTCGCGTCCGTGCGCTACCCCGGGCTCGCCACCGGCGACGAGGCCCGGCTCACCGAGCGGTATCTCGGCGACAACGGCGGCCCGCTGGTGCAGTTCGAACTCACCGGCGGCCGGGCGGCCGGGTGCCGTTTCATCGAGGCGCTGCGGCTCGTCTCCCACGTCACCAACATCGGAGACGTCCGCTCCCTCGCCACCCACCCCGCCTCCACCACGCACGCGCAGCTCCCCGAGGCCGAGCAGCTGGCCGCCGGGGTCACCCAGGGCTCGATCCGGCTGGCCGTGGGCGTCGAGGACATCGACGACCTGCTCGCCGATCTCGAAGGGGCACTCGGCGCATCATGAACCGTCCGCTCGTCGCACTCGCCTGCTCCACCGAGACCTGGGACGGGGTACCGCACGCCGCGGTCCGCCACGCGTACATCGCCGCGCTGGAACAGGTCGCCGGCTGCGCGGTGGCGCTGCTGCCGGGCCCGGGTGCCCCGGCGGCGGACACCCTGTGCCGGTTCGACGGCCTGGTCCTCGGCGGCCACGAGAGCAACGTCGCCCCGCACCACTACGCCGGGCCGCCCGGCCGGGGCCCCTTCGACCCCGACCGCGACACCCTCGCCCTCGCGGCGATACCGGCCGCCGTCGCCGCCGGGGTGCCCCTGCTCGGGATCTGCCGGGGGCTCCAGGAGATGAACGTGGCCTACGGCGGGACGCTGCGCGACCTCGGGCCCGCCGCGCCGCACCGGGAGGATCTCGCCCTGCCCAGGGACCAGCAGTATCTGCCGGCCCACGAGATCCGCGTCGGGCGCGGCGGCACCCTGCACGGGCTGCTCGGCGCCGACCGGGCACGCGTCAACTCCCTGCACGGACAGGCCGTCGACCGCCTCGCCCCCGGGTTACGGCCCGAGGCCGTCGCCCCCGACGGCGTGCTGGAGGCCCTGTCGGTGGAGCGGGCGGAGGCCTTCGCGCTCGGCGTGCAGTGGCACCCCGAGTGGTACGCGGCCACCGACCCCCTCTCCCGCCGGATCTTCGAGGCGTTCGGCGCCGCAGCGGCCCGCCGGGCACGGGGGCGGGCGGGCGCGCGGGACGTCCTGACGACCGGCGGAGGCCACCGATGAGCGCGATCCCCGCCCCGGTCAGCCGCCATCTGCGCACCGCCACCCTCTTCCCGCCCCAGCGCCCGCTGCGCCTGGAGTCGGGCGCCACCCTCTCCCATGTCCGGGTCGGCTACGAGGAGTTCGGCCGCCCCGACCCCCGGCGGCCGAACACGGTGTTCGTCTGCCACGCCCTCACCGGCACCTCGCACGCCGCCCGGCACGGCCCCGACGACCTGCCCGGCTGGTGGGAGGAGATGGTCGGCCCAGGGCGCCCGATCGACACCGACCGGCTGCACGTCGTCTGCGCCAACGTCCTCGGCGGCTGCGCCGGCACCACGGGCCCCTGGAGCCCGGGACCGACGGGCCGGGCCCTGGCCGCGGACTTCCCCGAGGTGACGGTCGGCGACATGGTCACGGTCCACCGGCGCCTGCTGCGCCACCTGGGCAGCACCGGGCTGTACGCGGTGGTGGGAGGGTCCCTCGGCGGCATGCAGGCCCTGGAGTGGCTGCTGCGCCACCCCGGTGACGCCCGGCGGTTCCTGCTCATCGCCACCGGGGCCCGGCTGTCCGCCGACGCGCTCGCCGCCCACGCCGCGGGCCGCGCCGCCATCCGCGCCGACCCCGGCTTCGCGGCCGGCCGCTACGCCGAACTCCCCGGCGCCCCCGGGCCCGTCGACGGTCTCGGCGTCGCCCGGATGATCGCGCACCTGACCTACATGTCGCGCACCTCGCTGGAGACCAAGTTCGGCCGCCGCCACCAGCCCCTGCCGACGCCGGGGGGCGCGGCCCACGGTCCGTACGCCGTGGAGCGCTACCTCGAACACCAGGCCCGCACCTTCGTGACCCGCTTCGACGCCAACAGCTATCTGCGGCTCACGGCCGCCATGGACGGCTACGACGCCTTCGCCCGTCCCACGCCGGTGACCGGACCGCCACCGGCGGTGCAGGTCTTCAGCTTCGCGTCGGACCGGCTCTTCGCGGCGGCGGACACCGAGCACCTGACGACGCGTCTGTCGGCACTCGGCTTCCCCCTCACGCACCACCGTGACGCCTCGTCCGAGGCCGGGCACGACGCCTTCCTGCTCCGCGTCCCGGGCTATCTGGACGCCGTCGCGGACGCTCTCGCCGCCCACGACCACCCCCGGCTCGTCCGCCAGCCCTGACCCGCAGGACCCGCCGCCCACGGACCACCCCCACCCGGGGGTGGTCCGTGGCGTGCCCGGGGTTCGGTGGGGCGTCGCTGTCCGTACCCCCCGGTATGCCCTGCGACCGGCGGGTGTCCGGCCCGAGTCGCCCGGCGTCCGGGAGCGGGGACTTAGGGGTGTTAGGGGTACCGGTACGCCCCCCCGGCGCCCGGCGCGCGCGGACAGGCAGATCCGGCCGTTCACTCCTTACCCGGGCGCGGGAGAGGCGGGTGCGGACGTATCGGGATGTGTACGTTCCGCTGCCTCGTTTCACCGGGCGCGACGGGGGAGTGGGGGGAGTGGGCCGGTCCGGGGTGCCGCCCGCTGTCCGAAAGGCGTGTTCAGCACCCTCTGGTCAGCGGCTCTGTGAATGCCCTGGACGGCCGTTGCCCTCTCGGTGCCCGCCGGAAAACGTTTCGGAGGGTGTCTCGGTCCATCCGTACTGTGCGCGGTCGTGACGGCGTGGTTACTTAATCACCCCGTTACCAGCGGAGGGACGATCAAATGTTGAGTACGTCCAGTGGCAAGACGCCGCAAACGAGTACCGGTCCACTCACCACCGATGCCACGGTCCGAACCCGGATCGAGGTACCGGTCCAACGGACCGACGGCTCCTGGCGGCCCGCCGAGATGGTCAGCTTCACCGGGCTCGCCGACGGCCGGGAACACATTGCGGTCGTGTTCCCGGCCACCACCTCGGTACCCCTCGTGCGGGTGCATTCGGAGTGCCTCACGGGCGACGTGTTCGGCTCCGCCCGCTGCGACTGCGGTCCCCAACTCGCCGAAGGCGTGGACCAGTTCGCGGAGGAGGGCGGAATCCTGCTGTACCTCCGCCAGGAAGGCCGCGGCATCGGGCTGTACAACAAATTCGACGCCTACCGTCTCCAGGACCAGGGCCTGGACACGTTCGCCGCCAACCGCGAACTGAACTTCTCGGACGATCTGCGCGACTACCGCGTCGCCGCCCAGATGCTGCACGCCCTCGACGTCCCGGCGATCCGGCTGAGCACCAACAACCCGGACAAGGTCGCCCAGTTGAGGAAATACGGCGTCGTCGTGGAGGAGGTCATCCCCACCGGCATCCACCAGAACGTCAACAACGAGAAGTACTTGCGGGTCAAGGCCGAGCACGGCGGGCACACCATCGAACTCCTGGGAGAGTCCATATGATCCAGCACCGCGGGCCCATCAGCGGAATCGCCGCCTGGCGTGACGAGTACGTGGCCACCGCCGGCTACGACAACCAGGTCATCTGCTGGGACCAGCGCACCGGGCGGGCGGTGTCCCGCTCGTTCCACGACCATCTGGCCAACCAGTGCCAGTTCGCGCCGGACGGCAAGCACCTGCTGACCTCGTCCAGCGACTACACCGCCCGCCTGTGGACGGTCCCGGACCTGCGGCTCGTCGCCGTCCTCGGGGACCAGGAGGACGACGTGGAGATGTCCGTCTTCCACCCCTCCAAGGAACTCGTCGCCACCGCCTCCCGCGACCACCGGGTCCGGGTGTACGACTTCGCGGGCACGCTGCTGCACCGTTTCGAGGGACACAGCGCCGACGTCATCTCCGTCGAATGGGCGCGCGGCGTCGACGAGTTGATCTCCTCAAGCGACGACGGCACCATCAAGCGCTGGTCGCTGGAGACCGGCGGGATGATCGACGACCTCGACATGGACGGCGTCGAGACCGACACCATCGCCATCTCCTCCTCCGGCATCATCTTCGCCGGCAACGACGAGGGCCAGATCATCGTCGTCGGACCCACCGAGTCCACCATGGTCCCGGCGCACGACGCGGGCATCAAGCGGCTCGTCCTCGACGACTCCCGCAACCTGCTGGTGAGCCTCTCCTACGACCGCACCATGCGGCTGTGGGACGTCGCCTCCGGCTCCCCGGTGGCCCGCGACACGACGGCCCTGCCGCACGACGTGTGGCCCCGCTCCTGCGCCTTCGCCGGCGGCACCCGCCTGGTGTTCGCCACCTTCGGCGCCACCTACCGGGGCTACGACTACCAGGCGCGCACCTGGGACAGCGCCGTCGTCCCGCCCACCGGCGGCGTCAACGCGGTGCTCCCCGAGCCCGGCGGCTCCATGCTCACCGTCGGCGACGCGGGCCTGGTGCGCCGCGACGGCGAGCAGATCGCCGAGACCGGCAGCCTCTGCAACTTCCTCACCCCGCTCGGCGGTCTGGTCCTGTCCGGCGGCCAGCTCGGCAAGGTCTTCGACGCCCTCACCGGCCGCGAGCTGTACCAGCACCGCTCCCCGCTGAACTGCGGCGTCGCCTTCGAGCGCGACGGCGAACAGTACGCGGTGATCGGCGCCTACACCGGCGAGGGCCTGCTGCTGAAGCTGACCGGCGACACCGTCGAACACGTCCGGGACCTCCAGCTGAACGTCAACGCGGTCAAGGACGTCGCCGTCTCCGGCGACTTCCTCTTCTCGGTCGCCGCCGACGCCTCCGCGACCTGGTACCGCATCTCCACGCTGGAGAAGGTCGGCACCGTCGAGGACGCCCACGACAAGATCGCCAACGGCTGCACGGGCCTCGCCGACGGCTGGTTCGCCAGCATCAGCCGCGACCTGAAGCTGCGGATCTGGAACGCCGAGCGCACCGCCGAGGTCGTGGACACGCCGCACACGCACTCCATCAAGTGCGTCGCCGCCGACACCGACGGCCGCCTGATCGCGGCCGGCAGCTACGACGGCCACGTCGCGATCTACGACCGCGCCGAGGGCCGTTGGACCGTCGTCGACCGGCCCACCACCTCGGGGATCTCCTCCCTCGCCTACGACGCGGGCCGCAAGCTCTTCGTCGCGGGCTCCTACGACGGGCAGGTCTACCCCGTCGGCGGCTGAAACCGCCCGCGGGAGCGGGGCCGAGCCGCTTTCCCGAAAGCGCCCCGCACGAAGGTGCCGGAGCAGCGTGACCTCTCCGGCACCGTCGTGTGCACGCCCCCTCCCGCCCTCCACACGCCCCCTCTCCACACCCCGTTCAGGCCGTCCCGTGCCCCGCCCACACGACAGGACTTCCTCACGTATGCCCGACCACCAGATAGCCGACCGCTACTCCGTCACCCCCGCCGCCGCCCCGCAGCTCGACGAGTCGGCGTACGCGGACGTGCTGCGCACCGACTTCCAGGAGCACTACGTCAACGGCCGTGACGTGTGGACCGCCGAGAACGCCATGCGCGAGGCGCCCCGCCTGCTGCTCGCGGCCCTCGGTGAGCGCGCCGAGCCGCCGCACGTCCTCGACATCGGCACCGGACACGGCCGCGACGCCGCGATCCTCGCCGACGCGGGCTGCCGGGTCACCGGCATCGACCTCGTCGAATCCCCGCAGTGGGCCGCGCTGACCGCCCGCACCGAGGGCCGCGCCCGCTTCGAGGCCTGCCCGCTGTCCGACCTCACCGGCACCGCCGGGTACGACGCCGTCCTCGACAACGGCTGCCTGCACCACCAACACCCCGACGGCTACAGCCGTTACCTGGACCGCGTCCATGAACTCCTGCGCCCCGGCGGCCTGTTCACCATCTCCGTCTTCGAGGCGGCGAACGGCCTCGGCCGCCTCTACGCCAACGAGGCGCGGCGCCTGTACCGGGAGTTCACCGAGGAGGAGCTGACCGGCCTGATCACCGCGCACGGCTTCGAGTTCGTCGCCGTCGCCCAGGTCACCCGGGGCACCGAGGGCCTGCACTACCTGGTGGGCACCTACCGCGCCACCGACGCCCCCGCGACCTCCGGCACGTCCGGGTCCCGGGACCGATGAGCGGGCGCCGTGTCCGGGCCGCCGCCCGGTACCGGCACCGCGGCCCGCTCGCCGCGGCGGTCGCCGGGGCACTGCTGAGCGGGGTCCTGCTGGGCGCCGCCCCCGCGACCGCCGCCGGTCCCAACGAGGCTGCCTGGGCCGGTACCTGGGGCACCGCGCCCGCGCCGGCCGCACCGGACGGCGTCTCGCGAGCGGGGTTCGCGGACCGGACCGTACGGATGGTCGCGCACACCTCGATCGGCGGCGACGAGGTGCGGTTGCGGCTGTCCCACGCCCACGGAACGGCGCCGTTGGTGCTCGGCCGGGTCACGGTCGGGCTGGCCGAGGCGCCCGGCTCGGCGGCGGCCGTGCCCGGCAGCCTGCGCCAGGTCACCTTCGGCGGCGCCCCGGGCACCACCGTCGCCGCCGGGGCGCAGACCGTCAGCGACCCGCTGCCCTACCCCGTGCCCGCCGGCGCCGACCTGCTGGTCAGCGTCTACCTGCCCGCACCGACCGGCCCCGTCACCTGGCACTGGCTGGCCCAGCAGACCAACCACGTCTCCGAACCCGGCGACCACACCGGCGACGCCGGCACCGGGGCCTTCACCGGAGCCGAGACCTCCTGGTTCTTCCTGACCGGCGTCGACGTGCGCGGCGCCGGCACCCGGGGCACCGTCGTCGCGCTCGGCGACTCGCAGACCGACGGCGGCGGCTCCACCCCGGACGGCAACGGCCGCTGGACCGACGCCTTCGCCCGCCGCCTCGCCGCCACCCCCGCCACCCGGGGCATCGGCGTCCTCAACAAGGGCCTCGGCGGCAACCGCGTCCTGCGCGACGGCGCCGAGACCGACCGCCCGCAGCGCGGCACCAGCGCGCTCGGCCGCCTGGACCGGGACGTCCTGGACCAGTCCGGGGTGTGCGCCGTCGTCCTCTACGAAGGCATCAACGACCTCCAACTCGCCCCCTACGCCGGCGCCGAGGAGGTGCTCGCCGGGCTGCGCACCCTCGCGGCCCGGCTGCACGAGCGCGGGACCCCCGTCGTCGTCGGCACCCTCACGCCGTTCAAGGACTCGCCGCTGTGGACCGCCGAGGCCGAGACGGAACGGATGGCCGTCAACGCCGCCTTGCGCACCGCCCCGGAGTTCGACGCCGTGGCCGACTTCGACGCGGCCGTGCGCGACCCCGCCGACCCCCAGCGGGTGCGCGCCGCCTACGACTCCGGCGACCACATCCACCTCACCGACGCCGGCTACCGCGCGGTGGCCGACGCCGTCCCCACCGCACCGCTGACCTCATGCGACCCGGCGACATCCGCCCCGAGCCCCGACGGGAGGACCCCATGACCGACACCCCGGTGATGGCCAACCCCAACACCCTCAGCGACCGGGCCGCCATGGCGCTGCCCGACTCCTTCGTGGCCCGCACCGGCCCCTGGCCCCTGCGTGACCACCGCGACCTGCTCTCGGTGCCCGCCGAGACCCTCGTCGCCGTCGCCGAGGACCCCGAACTCTCCTTCCCGCGCCGGTACGCGGCGGGCACCGTCCTCGGTCTGATCGGCGACCCGCGCATCCGCGTCTACGACCCGCCCATGGCCACCGTCCCGGCCGCCCGCGTCCGCCTCGGCCTGCACCCGGACGCCGTCGCCCGGGTCACCGCGCGCTGGCGGCACGCCGCGGTGATCGAGGAGTGGATCGCCAAGGAGTGCCCCGAGTACGAAGTGGAACTGCCCACCTTCCGCATCGCGCTGCACCCCGTCACCAACGCCGAGTACCGGCGCTTCCTCGAAGACACCGGCTACACCCACCTGCCCACCTCCTGGCGGTTCGGCGACTACCCCGAGGGGCTCGGCAACCACCCCGTGTGGACCGTGTCGCCGCAGGCCGCCGACACCTACGCGGCCTGGCTGGCCGGCAACACCGGGCGCACCTTCCGGCTGCCGACCGAGGCCGAGTGGGAGTACGCCGCCGCGGGCCCCGTGGGCCGGGAGTTCCCGTGGGGCGAGTCGTTCGAGCCCGAACGCGCCAACACCGTCGAGACCGGGCCGCTCACCACCACCCCGATCGGCGTGTACCCGACCGGGCGCTCCCCGTTCGGGGTGCACGACATGGCGGGCAACGTCGAGGAGTACACCGCCGACGACTACCGCCCCTACCCCGGCGGCAGCGCCGTCGCCGACGACCTCGCCGTCACCCGGGGCACCTACCGCATCGCGCGCGGCGGCAGCTTCACCCGGTTCGGCGACCTGGCCCGCACCCGGCGCCGGCACGGCTGGTACGAGCGGGACATCTACGCCATGGGCTTCCGCCTCGCGGAGACGCCGTGACGGGCCGCACACCGGACCAGGGACCCGCCGCGCGGCCGGTGTCCGCCCTGGAAGAGGCCGCGATGCGGCGCGCCGTCGAGATCGCCGGGGTCGCCCTCGGGCAGACCAGCCCCAACCCCGCCGTCGGCTGCGTGATCCTCGGCGCGGACGGCACGGTGGCGGGGGAGGGGTTCCACCCCGGCGCCGGGCAACCGCACGCGGAGGTCGAGGCGCTGGCCGCGGCCGGGGAACGCGCCCGGGGCGGCACCGCCCTGGTCACCCTGGAGCCGTGCGCGCACACCGGCCGCACCGGACCCTGCGCCGAGGCGCTGCTGCGGGCCGGACTCGCCCGCGTCCTGTACGCGGTGCCCGACCCCAACCCGACGGCGGCCGGCGGTGCCCGACGGCTGCGGGAGGCCGGGGTCGAGGTGATCGGCGGCGTGCTGCGCGCCGAGGCCGAGACCGGCAACGAACTGTGGCTGACCGCCGTTCGCCGGGGCAGGCCCTGCGTGACCTGGAAGTTCGGCGCCACCCTGGACGGCCGGACGGCAGCGCCCGACGGCACCTCGCGGTGGATCACCGGACCCGAGGCCCGCCAGGACGCGCACGCCCTGCGCGCCGCGCACGACGCGGTCCTGGTCGGCTCCGGCACCCTGCGCGCCGACGACCCCCACCTGGGCCTCCGGCACGGCGTGTCCGGCCGCCCGCCGCTGCGTGTCGTCCTGGACCGGGACGGGGCGATCGCGCCGGACGCCCGGGTCCTCGACGACTCCGCGCCCACCCTCGTGGTGACCGGGCCGCACACGCCCAAGCCCGCCCTGGGCGACCGGCACGAGGTGCTGCGGGTGCCGCTCACCGACGGCACCCTCGATGTCGGCGTCCTGCTCGACGAGTTGTGGGCCCGGGACGTGCGCTCGGTCCTGCTGGAGGGCGGCGCCCGGCTCGCCGCGTCCTTCGTCGAACGAGGGCTGCTCGACCGGGTCGTCGCCTACCTCGCCCCGCTGCTCCTCGGCGCCGACGCCCGCCCCGTCCTGGACGACTTCGGCGCCGCCACCCTCACGGCGGGCCTGCGGCTGCGGATGGGCGGCGTGACCCGCCTCGGCGACGATGTGCGGCTGTTGCTGCGCACCGGCGGCCTGCCGGGCGACGGCGAGGAGGACGCGCCGTGAGCCACCGGATCGCCGTGATCTACCACAGCAGACGCGGAACCGTGCGCACCCTGGCGACGCTGGCCGCCGAAGGGGCCCGGGAGACCGGGGCGGAGGTGCTGCTGCTCCGGGTCGAGGACGACGGCCCGGGGCGCCCGCAGTGGCCGGAGCGGGCGGCCGAACCGGAGGACGTGGTCTGGGCCGACGGCCTGGTGCTGGCCGGCCCCACCTACTACGGCAACGTGTCCTCGCCGCTCAAACGGTTCCTGGAGTCGACCTCGCTGCTGTGGGGCCGTGGGCTGCTCGCCGACCGGGTGGCGACCGGCATCACCTGTTCCACGCAGCGCCACGGCGGCCGGGAGGCCACCCTGACCGCGCTGCACCACACCCTGTACCACTGGGGCTGCTGGGTGGCCGGCTCCGACCCGGACGACCCCGTCACCCGGGCGGCGGGCGGCACCCCCTACGGTCTGGTCGCCGACAACAGCCAGGGCGCCCCGGCTCCCCACGAGTGCGCGGCGGCCCGGGCCCTGGGCCGCAGGCTGGCCGGGCTCGCGGCCCGCGCCCGCCCCCTGCCACCGCTCCCGCCGCTGCCACCCCCGTCGCCCCCGCCCGCCCTCGACCCACAGCCCCGCTCGGTGCTGCCCACCCCGGCCGCCGTACCGGTTCCCGCCGTACCGGTACCCACCGGGTCGGCGAACCCCGGTGCCCCCGGCGGGTCCGGGTACGGGCCTCCCCCGGCGACCCTCACCGTCACGGAACCGGCACCGGCACCGGCACCGCAACCGGCATCGGCAGCGCCGCCCGCACCGGTTCCGGCGGGGACGGTGCGCGGTGCCGGGCTTCCCGGTGTCTCTCCACGGCCGGTCCGGTTCGCCGTCGTCTACCACGGGGAGGACGCCGCCATCCGGATGCTCGCGCAGGAGGCGGCCTCCGCCGCGCGGGCCGTGGGCGCCGGGGTGCGGCTGCGCCGGGTGGCCCGGGGCAGCGAGGCACGGGACGCGGCGTGGCTGGGTCCGTGGGCCGCGCCCGCCCTCGCCGAGGACATCGCGTGGGCCGACGCCGTGCTGTTCGGGGCGCCGGTCCGGCTCGGCGCGCTGGCCGCGCCGCTGCTGGAGTTCGTCCAGTCGCTGGAGCCCGCCGACGGCGGCCGGGGCCCGCTGTGGGGCAAACCGGCCGGCGGGTTCGCCATCACCCCGGCACCGCACGCGGGCGCCGAGACCGCCCTCAACGACCTCGGCCATGTCCTGCTGCACACCGGCGCGGTGCTGGTGCCGCCCGGCTACACCGACCCGGTGATCGCGGCGGCGGGCGGCAACCCCTACGGCACCACGCACTCCCGCACCATGGGCTATCTGCCCACCCCGCAGGCCATGGCCGCCGCGGCCCACCAGAGCAGGCGCACCGTCCTCGCGGGCGACCTGCTGCGCCGCGCCCCGCGCCCGCCCGGCGCGGCCACCGCACCGTCCGGTCCGGCCGGACCACCGACCTTCATAGGGAGCACGGCATGAGCGTGCAGCAGTACGACGGGATCGGCGAGACCTACGAGGGCTTCAAGTCGCTGCCGATGGCCCGCTGGGCGGAGTGTCCGAGCTTCCTCACCATGCTCGGCGACGTGCGCGGGAGGTCGGTGCTCGACCTGGCCTGCGGGACCGGGTTCTACAGCCGTCAGTTCAAGCGTCTGGGCGCCGCCGAGGTGCTCGGCGTGGACATCTCGGGCGAGATGGTCGCCGCCGCCCGCGCGATCGAGGAACGGGCCCCGCTCGGGGTGCGGTACGCGGTCGCCGACGCCACCGAACTGCCCCTGCCCGAGCGGCCGTTCGACGTGGCGAGCGCCGTGTATCTGCTCAACTACGCCGAGGACGCCGCCGAGATGGAGGCCATGTGCCGGGCGGTGCGCCGCAGCCTGGCGCCCGGCGCCCGCTTCCTCGTGCTGACCCAGGCGCCCGCCTACCGCTTCGACGGTCCCTCCATGGCACCGTACGGCTTCACGTACGAGCCGGTGGGCACGTCCCCGATCGGCCCCCGGGTGCGGATCACCGCTCGACTCGACCCGCCCGTCGCGTTCGTGACCACGTATCCGCACCGCGAGGTGTATGAGCGGAGCCTGACCCGGGCCGGGTTCCGCGACGTGACATGGGTGCCGTTGCACGTGTCCGAGGAGGGCCTGCGGGAGCGGGGCGCCGCCTACTGGGCGGACTTCCTCGGCAACCCGCCGCTGACCATGCTGCACTGCACGGCCGTGTGACCGTCCCGCGTCATCCGGAAGCCTCGCCCGGCCATCACGGCCGGGCGAGGCTTCTCTGTGCCGCCGGGGTGTCCCGGTCGATGCGGTGAGCGCGCGACGGGGGAATGAAACACGCACACCGTCCGAGAAGAGCACCCCGACGACAGTTCAGGGGGTGGCCTACGGCCCCGCCCGCCCGTGGCGGGCCGTACGCCACCTGGTGCGCGGTGCACCGGCACCGCGCACCTCCCGGCCGGCCTGTGTCCGGCCGGGAGTCCGTGTCACCCGGTGGTGGTGGCCGGGGCCCGCAGCCGCCGGGCGAGTCCGACGCCGACCAGGGCGAGCAGCCCCGTGAAGCCGAACAGGGAGCCGAGCGCGACCCGGGTACCCGCGTCGTAGTGCGCGCAGATGGCGAGGGCGGCGCCGCCGAGACCGGCGATCACGCCGGTGGCGAGGGTCTGCGCGAGCTGGAGCGCGCCGCTCATCTCGCCCTGCCGCTCGGCCGGGGTCTGCTCCAGGGTGTCGGTGGTGGAGGCGTTGAAGCCGACGCCCATGCCGACGCCGCCGATCGCCCAGCCGAGGATCGCGAACCAGGCCGGGACGGCGTCGGTGAGGATGGTGAGGGTGATCAGGCCGACGCCGACCAGCAGGACGGCGAAGCCGAGGGCGACGCCGGTGGTGCGGCTGCCCGCGGTGGCGTCCCGCTTGGCCTGCCAGGCCGAGCCGAAGACCCAGGTGATGGCGCCCGCCGACAGCCCGAGACCGGCCGCCCAGGCGCTCTGCCCGCGCAACTCCTGGAGCCCCAGCGGGAGATAGGCCTCGCTGCCGAAGTACACACCGCACAGCAGCCCGCGGATCACCACACCGGCGCCCAGCCCGGCGCGCGCGGTCAGGGTGCCCTCGGGGGTGACCCGGCGCAGCGCCGGCACGGCGACGGCGGCACCGGCCACCGCGAGGACGGCGAGCAGGATCAGGTTCTCCAGGAGCAGCGCCTGGAGCAGCACGCCGGTGCCCACCGTCAGCAGCACGGCATTGGCCAGCGAGCCCTTCCACCAGGGCTCGGCCGGGGCCGCCGTCCGTTCGCCCTGCGGGCGTTCGAGGTTGCGCAGCGCGGGCAGGGTGAGCAGCGCGGCGAGCACCACGATCGGCAGCATCAGCAGGAACACCGAGCGCCAGGAGGTGGCGTCCGAGAGGGTGCCGGCCAGCACCGGGCCGATCAGCGACGGGATCGTCCAGGCCGAGGAGAGCAGGGCGAACATCCGGGCCCGCAGATGTTCGGGGTAGGCCAGGCCGATCACCGTGTAGGCCATCGCCATCACGGCGCCCACGCCCAGGCCCTGGAGGAAGCGTCCGGCCAGGAACAGCGGCCAGGAACCGGCCGCGCCGGCCAGCGCGCAGCCCGCCGCGAACACGGCCATGCCGGTCGCCGCCGGGGCCCACGGGCCGCGCAGGTCGGCGGTCTTGCCGGCGAGCACGGTGCCGATGATGTTCGCGAGCATCAGGGCGGACAGACCCCACCCGTAGGCGCCGAGTCCGTCGAGGTCGCGGGCGATGTCGGGCAGGACGGTGGCGACACCGAGGGACTCGAACGCGACCATGCCCACGGAAAGGATCACGCCGAGACTGAGTGCCCGGTACGGGCCGGCGAAGACGCTCTCCGAACCCTTGGGCCGGTCGCTGTCCGGCTCGGTCGCGGGCCCGCCCACGTCCTCCGGTAACTCGTCGATGTGCTGGGACATGAACTCACCTCGTGTGAGAGAATTACTTTCCGATGCGGAACGGAATCATAAAGGTACGGGAGGCGTGTTGAACACACCACAGGAAACGGAGAGCGCCGCCTCCCTCACCACATCGCGCCCACGGGGCAGACCACGCGACGAACGCATCGACACCGCCGTCCGCGACGCCGTGCTGGAGATCCTCAACGAAGTCGGCTACGGCAGGCTCACCCTGGAGGCGGTCGCCGCCCGCGCCGGAACCACCAAGCCCACCCTGCGCCGCCGTTGGCGCTCCCGGCAGCACCTCGTGGTCAGCGCCCTCGTGCAGACGATGGGTTCCTCACCCACCCCCGACACCGGCTGCACCCACTGCGACCTCATCGCCGGCATCCGCACCCTGAGCCACGCCTTCAGCACCACCGTCGGCCGCCGCGCGCTGCCCGCCCTGATCGCGGACCTCGCCGACGACCCGGAGCTGGAGTCGGAGTTCCTCAACGAACTGTTCCACCCGCGCCGGGCCGCCACCGCCGCCGCCCTGCGCCGGGGCATCCGGCGCGGTGACATCCGGGCCGACGCCGATATCGACCTGCTGCTCGACATGTTGGCGTCCACCGCCTACTACCGGGTGCTTTTCGGACATCTGCCACTCACGTCGACCCTCGCGGAGGACATCGTGGAGGTCGTCCTCGCGGGCGTCGGAACCCCGCAGTGGCACAGCAACCACATGGCGGTGGACAGCCTCTGACCCCGCCGGCGCCCCCGGTCAGCGCGGACCGGGGGCGCTCCGCCGCGCCACCCGGACCGCGTACGGCTGCACGCGGGGCGCGAGAACCACCCCCACTTCCGGGGCCATTGGGACGAGAAGGGGATGCGCATGCTCAGCCGCGACTGTGAAGTGTCCGATTTACAGAGGGTCCTGTCCTCCGCCGCCTCCGGCGCGGGAGCCAGTCTCCTGGTCGAAGGAGGCATCGGGTCCGGCAAGTCGTACCTGATGCGGGCGGCGGTCAGGACCGCCCGTGCCCATGGATTCGAGACGATCTCGACCCGCGCCCGGCCCTCCGGCACCACCCTCACCTACGACGTGCTGCGCCAACTCCACACCGCCCCGGTGCCCGCGGGCCCGGGGGAACCGTTCGCCGGTGAACTCGCCGACGGCCGCCTCGACCGCCTCGTCGGCTCGCTCGCCCTGCGCAAGCCGCTGCTGCTCGCCGTGGACGACCTGCACTGGGCCGACCGGCGCTCGCTGCACTGGCTGGAGCAGCTGATGGCCCGCCTCGAAGGGCTGCCGGTGGCCCTGCTCGGCACCCTCGCCCCGGGCCTGGCCCCACCCCGGGAGGAACCGCGCCGGGACGGCCGGGGCATCCTCACCCGCGTCGTCTCCGACTTCCACCAGCGCACCGTGCTCTCCGGCCTGGACCCGGACGCCGTCGGCTATCTGCTGGCCTCCTTCTTCGGCCGCCCCGTCGCCGAGAACCTGGTGCTCGCCTGCCACCGCGTCACCGGCGGCAACCCGCTGCTGACCCAGGCCCTGCTGCGCGAGCTGAGACGCGTCGGCACGGTCGGCGAACCGACCTGCGAGCAGATCGCCGCCCTCGGCTCGGTGGAGGTCGCCGAAACCGTCGTCGGTCGTTTCGAGGAACGTTTCTCCGGAATCGGCCGGGCCCTGGAGGCCGTCGCCGTCACCGGCCGCGCCGCCACCCCGGCGCTGGTCGCCGATCTCGTCGGGATCTCCCGCGCCGAGGCCGCCGACATGCTCCACGCCCTGGTGCGCTGCGGCGTCCTGCACGAGAGCGGCGGGGGAGTGGTCTTCGCCCAGCCGATGGTGCCGGTCTCCTTCCTCGCCGCCCTGCCGCCCAGCGAACACGCCCGGCTGCACGCGGCCGCCGCCCACGCCCTGCACACCATGGGCGCCCCCGCCCACGAAGTCCTCCACCATCTGCGCAACGCCCCCCGGATCGGTGAACGCTGGGCCTACCGGCTGCTGTTCGAGTCCGCCTGCGCCGCCCTGTCCCGGCACGACCTGGTGGAGGCCCGCGCCCTCCAGGAACGGTGCGCCCTGGAGGACGGCCCCGACGACAGGTCCGAACTGCTGCGCCGGCTCAGCCGCGTCGAACTCGCCGCCGACGCGCCCGCCGCCGCCGTCAACCGGCTGCGCGCCCTCGGCCGACCACGCGGCGGCGACGACACCGTCGCCGTCGTCACCCTCGTCAACCTCACCATGGCCACCGCCCTCGACGGCGACCTCGACGGCGCCCGGCGCACCTTGCAGACCGCGCTCACCGACCTCGGCCCCCTCTACCCCGCCCACGAACCGGTCGCCGGGGCCTTCGCCGTGCTCGGGGTGCTCACCCTGGTCGGCGCGGCGGGACCCACCCCGCTGCACATCCCGCACACCCCCGCCCGCACCCCGTGGGTGCGCTGCGCGCAGGCGACGCTCTCCGCGTTCGCCGCCGCCCGCCAGCTCGGCGGACGGCGCGAGGACGCCCTCCGGCACGCCCGCGCCGGACTCGGTGAACCCGCAGGACCCGCGGACGTGCCCACCACCCCGCTCCGGCTGCTGCTGGCCCATGTGCTGTGCGACGCCGGGGAGTACGACGAGGCGCTGGACGCCTGCCGCGCGCTCGCCGCCACCGCCCGCCAGGAGGGCGCGCGCACCATGGCCGCCCTCGCCGAGGCCACCCTCGCCGTCTGCTGCCACCGGGCCGGACGGCTGCGCGAGGCGGCCCGCGCGGCCCGTACCGCCCTCGCCGACGGACCTCCCGGCACCTGGCTCGGCAGCGTCATGGCCCGCTGCCGGCTCGGCGGCATCCTGGTGGACACCGGCGACCTCGACGGGGCGCACCGGCTGCTCCTCGACGACCTCGCCCTCGCCGACCTGCCCGATGCCGCCCTGCCCGACCTGCTGCTGTACCGGGGCCGCATGCACGCGGCGCTGGGCCACACCGAGGCCGCCCTCGCCGACCTGGAGGAGTGCGGGCGGCTGCTGCGGGGCCTGTCCCAGCACGACCGGCACCCCTGGCGGGCCGCCGCCGCCGTCCTGCACGCCCAGGTCGGCGACCCCTACACCGCCGAGCGGCTGGCCCAGGAGGAGTTGGCGGAGGCCCGCGCCTGGGGCGCCCCGCACACCGTCGCCGCCGCCCTGCACACGCTCGCCCAGGTCGCCCCGGGCGGGCCGAGTCTCGCCCTGCTGGACGAGGCGGCCGGACTGCTCCAGGGCTCCGGGGCCTGGCTGGAGCACGCCCGCGTCCTGCGCTCCCTGGGCCACGAACTGCAACGCCAGCGCAAGGTCCGCGAGGCCCGCGAACAGCTCCGCGCGGCCCTCGCCCTCGCCGAGAAGTGCGGGGCCTGGACGCTGGTCGACGCGCTGCGCGACGATCTCGCCTCGGCCGGGGCCCGCCCCCGGCGCGGCGCGGAGACCGGCCTCGACGCGCTGACCCCGGCCGAGTACCGCACGGCGCTGCTGGCCGCCGAGGGGCTGACGAACCGTGAGATAGCCGACCGCTTCTACGTCACCCGGCGCACCGTCGAACTCCACCTCAGCCGCGTCTACCGCAAGCTGTCGGTCTCCGGGCGCAGCGACCTCGCCGCCGCCGTCACCGACAGCCTCCCGGCCGCCGGCCACCACCTCGACGGCGCGGCACCCCCGCTGCACGGCCCGCCGGGCTCGGCGACCCTCCTGCCCGCCTCCTGAGCGGACCGGCGGGACGCCGCGCGCGGTGCGCTCAACGTCGTTCCAGGAAGGTCAGTACCAGGTCGACGCTCTGTCCCGTCACCTCCTGGGTGACGGGGCCGTGTCCGAACAGGGCCCGGTAGTAGACGGGGGCGGCGAGCGCGTCGAGGACGAACTCCATGTCGAAGTCGGCGCGGATGTCCCCCCGGTCGGCGGCCGCCCGCAGCCGACGGGCCGTGGAGGAGCGCCGGGAGCGGAACACGGAGTCGAGGAACTCCCGGCGCAGCTCCGGCTGTTGGGCGAGGTCGGCGACCAGGGCGGGCAGCACCCGGCTCAGGCTCGTCGAGGTGAGGGCGTCGACGAGCGTCCCGACACCGGCTCGCAGGTCGGCCCGCAGGTCCCCGGTGTCGGGTGTGGGTTCCGGGCCCAGGGCCGAGGCGAGGGCCTCCGCGACCAGGTGCTGTTTCGAGGGCCAGCGCCGGTAGATCGCGGGCCGGTAGACCCCCACCCGGGCGGCGACCTGGCTGATCGTGGTGGCCGCGTATCCGGTCTCCGCCAGCAGTTCGAGGGTGGCGCGCAGCACGGCCGCGTCGATCTGCGGGTCCTTCTTGCGCCCGGCCGTGCGGGCGGAGGGGGGTGTCGAGCTGGGGGGCACAGGGCTGCCTTCCGGTGCGGTGGGAGGGGTGCGCCCGGCCGGCCCGCCTGCGCAGGGCCACTCTGCCCGCTGCGGTCCGGTGCACCCACGAACTGATTCAGTACACCTTGTATCGTAATCGCGACGTCGACACCCACCCGCAGATCGGACGGTCCGCCATGCCCCTCGACTCCTCCGTCTCCTCACCCGAGGCGGAGCCTGCCCCCGCCCCCCGGTCGCCCTCCCTGGGCGGCCCGTTATTACTCGTCGCCCTGATCCTGCTCGCGCTCAACCTCCGCTCGCCGATCACCTCCGTCGCCCCGCTGCTGCGGCCCCTCCAGACCGACCTGCGCCTGAGCGAGACCACGGTCGGTGTCCTCACCTCCCTGCCGGTGCTGTGCCTGGGCCTCTTCGCGTTCGTCGCCCCGCGCCTGGGCCGCCGTTACTCCACGCGCGTCCTGCTCACGCTCTCCCTCGTCGTCCTCACCGTGGGCGCGCTGGTGCGGGCCGGTACCTCGCCGCTCGCGCTGTTCGTGGGAACGGTGCTGGTCGCGGCGCCGATCGGGATAGCCAACGTGCTGATACCGGGGCTCATCAAACGCCGGTTCCCGCAGTCGGTGCCGAGGGTGTCCGCGTTCTACTCCAGCGCCCTCACCTTCGGCGCGGCGGCCGGCCCCGCGGTGGCGGTGCCGCTGGCCGACGCGACCGGCTCCTCCTGGCGGACCCCGCTGCTGATCCTCATCGTCCCGCTCTCGGTACTGACGGCGCTGGTGGTGCCGTTCGCCCTCGGCCGTGAACCGCGCGCCGAGGAGCCGCCGACGGCACCCGCGCCGCAGCCCGGCACCCGGTCCACGGGGCTCTGGCGCAGCGCGCTGGCCTGGCAGGTGACCGTCTTCTTCGGCGTGCAGGCGCTGCTGTCGTACACCGTCTTCGGCTGGCTGCCGACCATCTGGCAGGACCGTGGCCTGAGCCCGACCTCCGCCGGGCTCGCCCTGTCCCTGTGCAACGCCGTGGGGGTGCTGGCCGCCTGGGTGCTGGCCGTCGCCGGGCGGCGCTTCGCCGACCAGCGGCCGGCCGGTGTGACCGTCGCCTGCCTGACGGCCTGCGGCCTCACCGGGATCGTGCTCGGCCCCACGGCCCTGCTCTGGCCGTCGGTCGCGATCCTCGGCCTCGGACTCGGCGCCGGGTTCGCGCTGGCGCTCAGCCTGTTCGCGCTGCGTTCCCCGGACGCGCCGACGACCGCCGCCCTGTCCGCCATGGGCCAGGGCATCGGCTATCTGATCGGCGTCCTGGGCCCGCTGGGCGCGGGCGCGCTGCACGACGTCACCGGCACCTGGGCCTGGCCCCTGACCGTGCTGCTGCTCGCCTGCGCCGTCCAGATCACGGCGGCCCTCACGGCGGGCCGGGTCCGCACGGTCACGGCCGTCGCCCGCTGACGGGAGAGGGCCCCGGGGGGAGCGGGAAGCCGGTGCGCAGCGGCCTGGACCGTGCGCTGCTCGCCTGCGCCCTCCAGATCACGGCGGCGGCCCGGCCCCTCACGGCCACGGCTGGCGCCCGCTGACAAGGGCCACCCGGGGGAGGGCGGGGCACACACGGTGGAGACCGGTCGGGCACATGCCACCGGCACGACCACCACCGGCCGGACCGGGCGAAACGGCCGCCCCCGGGTGCCCCGTCCTCACCGGCGGCCGAGCCGAATGGGCGTTCCGCTGCCAGACTGGTGCAGAAGAAGGGGTGCGTCAGGGGACGCGGCTTCCCGCGCGGGGCGCCCGGCCCCGGCCACCGTGAACGGGCCAGGCGGCACACCGGAGGCACCGTGGCGGGACGCGTACCGGAGGACTTCGCCGTCGTCATCGACGCCGGTGGCACGGTCCTGGCGTGGGGCGCCGGAGCGGAGCGGCTGCTCGGGTACCGGGCCGCCGAGATCGTCGGCCGCCCCGCCGCCGGACTGCTCGCCGCGGGCCTGCCCGAGTCCGCCCGGCGCCACGCGGTCACCGGCCACCGGGTGGCCACCGAGGTCGCGCTCAGACACCGGGGCGGCGACCGCGTCGTGGTCCGGCTCCAGGGCACCCCGCTGGCGGACTCGGGGCCCGGACGGCTCTGGCTGGTGACCCCGGCCACACCGGCGAGCGTGGCCGGACGGGCCGAACCGGGCGCCGAGGCCCTGTGGGACCTCACCCTCGCGCAACTCCCGGTGCCGGTCGCGGTCTACGACCTCGACGCCCGGCTGGTCGCCGCCAACGCCTCCATGGCCCAGGTGATGGGCATGACGGTGGCGGAGATGCGGGGCAAGACCCTGTGGGAGATCGAGTCCAACCCGCCGTTCGACGAGTACGACCGGCTGCAACGGCAGGTCCTGCGCACCGGCGAGACGGTGTTCCACGAGGCGCACGGCAAGGCGCCGGGGGAGACCCGCGAGCACGCCTGGTCGATGTTCATGTCCCCGCTCACCGACGAGAGCGGCACGGTCAGGGGAGTGTCGGCGGCCGTCTTCGACACCACCGAGCAGCACTGGGCCCGCCGCCGCCTCGTCTTCCTCAACGACGCCGGTGCCCGCATCGGCAGCACCCTGGACGTGACCAGGACCGCCGAGGAACTCGCCGACGTCGTCGTCACCGGCTTCGCCGACTTCGTCACCGTGGACCTGCTGGAGTCCGTCGCCCAGGGCGACGAGCCGGGACCGCTGCCCCGGGACGAACCCGTCGCCCTGCGCCGCACGGCCCAGCGGTCCGTCCTCGACGGCTGCCCGGAGTCGGTGGTCGCCACCGGTGACCGGGCCGTCTACCCGGTCGGGACCCCGCCGACGCGCACCCTCATCGCCGGCCGGGGCACCCGGCACACGGCGGGCGAGCCCGGCATGCAGGCCTGGATCAGGTCCGCCGAGGCCCGCGCCGAGTCCGTCACCAAGTACCTGATCCACTCGGTGATGCTGGTGCCGCTGCGGGCCCGGGGCGTGACCCTCGGCATGGTGCACTTCCTGCGCCACCGCACCGCCGAGCCCTTCACCGAGGACGATCTGCTGCTCGCCGAGGAGATCGTCGCCCGGGCCGCGGTGAGCATCGACAACGCCCGCCGCTACACCCACGAACGCCGCACCGCGCTGGCCCTGCAACGCAGCCTGCTGCCCGACCGGCCCCGGGACCTCGCCGCGATGGAGGTGGCCTACCGCTATCTCCCGGCCGGGCCCGGCGTGGACGTCGGCGGCGACTGGTTCGACGTGATCCCGCTCTCCGGCGCCCGGGTCGCGCTGGTCGTCGGCGATGTGGTGGGCCACGGCATCCACGCGTCGGCCACCATGGGCCGTCTGCGCACCGCCGTGCGCACCCTCGCGGATGTCGACCTCGCCCCCGACGAACTCCTCACCCAACTCGACGACCTGGTCATCCGGCTCGACCGGGAGGAGGGCCCCGAGGCGCGCGGACGGTCCGGCGACGCGTCCGGCGAGGTCGGCGCCACCTGCGTGTACGCCGTGTACGACCCGGTGTCCCGACGCTGCACCATGGCCCGCGCCGGGCATCCGCCGCCCGCCCTGGTCCTGCCCGACGGCGAGGTACGGTTCCTCGATCTGCCGGCCGGGCCGCCGCTCGGCCTCGGGGGTCTGGCGTTCGAGGCCGTCGAGGTGGAGCTTGCGGAGGGCAGCCTCCTCGCCCTCTACACCGACGGTCTGGTGGAGGCGGCCGACCGTGACATCGACGTCGGTCTGAGCCGGCTGCGCCGGGCGCTGAGCGGTCCGGCCGCGCCCCTGGAGGAGACCTGCGACCAGGTGCTGCGTACCGTGCCGGGCGACCGTCCCGGCGATGACATCGTGCTGATGCTGGCCCGCACGGCCGCGCTCGGCGCCGACGCGGTGGGCACCTGGCGGCTGCCCCGCGACCCCGCCGCCGTCGCGGGCGCCCGGAAGAAGACGGGCGAACAACTCGCCCGATGGGGTCTGCCGGACGCGGTGTTCGCCACCGAACTCATCGTCAGCGAACTGGTCACCAACGCCGTCCGCTACGGCACCGACCCCATCGAACTCCGCCTCATCCGCGACGCCACCCTCATCTGCGAGGTCTCCGACGGCAGCAGCACCGCCCCCCACCTGCGCCGCGCCCGCGTCTTCGACGAGGGCGGCCGCGGCCTGATGCTGGTGGCCCAGATCGCCGAACGCTGGGGCACCCGCCAGACCCCCACCGGCAAGACCATCTGGGCGGAACAGACCTTGCCGGAGGAGACGAGAAAACCGTGAGAACGGCGACAACGGCGACAACGGCGACGAGGGCAACGCGCGCCGGACGCGCCCGAGTTGCTCCGGCCGGCCTGGGCCGGTCGTGCCCCTGGCCCGGCTTCAACGCGCCCTAGTCGTCGTGCAGTTCCCGGTAGGCCCTGATCGCACCCGGGTGCAGGGGGACCGGGCCCGTGGAGATCAGGCTGCGGACGTCGAGGAACTGGGTGCCCAGGGCCGTGGTGGGGACCAGCTGGGCGGCCCGGCGGACCAGGACGTGGGTGAGGGCGGCGGCGGTCGGAACGGGGAGGTCGGGGCGGCACAGCAGGAGGTTGGCGACGCCGATGGTGGTCACCTCGGGCGTCCCCCGGTACGCCCCCGCCGGCACCGTCACCGCCTCCAACCCCGAACCGGCCGCTCCGGTACCGGCCCGCAGCCGGGGCAGCAGTCCCGCCAGGGGCAGCAGCCGGATGCCGGGCCGGGCGCCGAGACCGGCCAGCACCGGCAGCGGGACCCCGCCCGCGACCAGCACGGCGTCCACGTCCCCGGCCCGCAGCGCCCGCCCCGCCCGTGGCATCAGCAGATGGCGCACCCGCACGTCGACGCCCGGCGTCAGCCCCGCCGCCCGCAGCAGCCGCTCCCCGAGCACCGCACCGCCGGACCCGCTCGCCCCCAACGACACGGTCCGCCCGGCCAGTTCGGCGACGGTGTGGACCCGCGCCCGCGAACGCACCGCCAGCTGGACGTAGTTCTCGTAGACCCGGCCGATCGCCCGCAGCGGCACCCGCCGCCCGAACGGCGGTGAGCCGCCGTGCGCGGCCCACGCGATGTCGGCCAGCGCGAGCGCCAGTTCGGCCCGGCGGGCGTGGAGCAGGCGGACGTTGGCCACACTGCCCTCGCTGGGGACCTCCGTGCAGGACAGCCGTGGGTAGTCCGCCCGGATCTGACCGACGAGGAGGCGGCCGAACGCCGCGTAGAACCCGTCGGCCTCGCCGGTCGCGATCCGCAGCCCGCCCGCCGGAGCGCCGTCCAGGTGCCGGGCGTCGGAGGCCGGGGCGAGCGCGAGCAGGCCGGTGCCCGCGGTGGCGAGGGCCGCGCGCAGAGCGGTGCGGCGGGCGGGGCCTGTCATGGCGCGTCCCCGGTGGTGTGGGGTGCGGGCGGCTCGGCCCGGGGGAGGAGCGCCCGCACCCGCAGACCGTGCGGGTGGACGGCCGCGCACGCGACGCGGCCGCCGCGACCGGCCACCAGGCGCTCGGCGATCGCCAGGCCGAGGCCGCTGCCCCGCACGCCACGATGCCGTTCCGCACGCCAGAAACGGGTACCGGCGCGGGCGAGTTCCCCGGCCTCCAGCCCCGGCCCGTCGTCCCGCACCTCGCACACCGCCTCCGCGCCCGAGGCGAAGCAGCGGACCTCGACGCGGGCGCCCTCACCCGCGTACTTGATCGCGTTGTCGAGGAGGATGCCGGCCACCTGGGCCAGTTCGTCCGCCGTGCACGCCATCAGCACGGCCGGCCCGGGAACGACGGTGAGGCGCACCCCGGCCCGGTCCGCCGCCGACCGCCACAGCTGGACCTGGGCGCCGGTGACCGCCGTCGCGTCGCAGCGGGCTCCCCGGCCGCCGGTGACGGACAGTTCACCGGCCCGGTGCTCGGCGTCGGCGAGGGCGAGCAGGTCGTCCAGGAGGTGTTCCATGCGGGCGAGTTCGGCCGTCACGCCGGTGTAGGTGCGGGCGGCGGAGGCGGGCAGCCGGGGTGCGAGCAGGTCGATGCGGATACGCAGGGCGGCGAGCGGATTGCGCAACTGGTGCGAGGTGTCCGCGACCAGCCGACGCTGCTGCTCCAGGGCGGTGGTCACGGCGTCGGCCATCCGGTTGAAACCGGCGGCGAGCTGGCGCAGTTCGGGAGGGCCGCCCGCCCGCGCGTGCTCCGGCGGCAGCCCGGCCGCCAGCGCGCCGACCGCCCGGTCGAGCCGGTGCAACGGCCGCACCACCCACCGCGTGGCCCGGCGGGCGAGCAGCACACAGGCCGCCGCGATCACGCCCGCCCCGGCAAGGACGAGTGCCCAGCGCAGGGCGATGTCGTCGGCGGCGCCCCGCACCGAGGCCCGCAGCACCACGGCTCCGGAGACCCGGGTGCCGGTGCCCACCGGGCGGGCCAGCATCCGGTCGGCGCGCGACCAGGGGCGCAGCGCGCCGCCGGACGACACCGGCTGGTTGCGCAGCGCCGCGTCCACCAGCCGGGCGACGGCCGGGTCGGCGGCCCGCAACCCGCCCGTCTGCACCAGCGCCGCCCGGCGGGCGTCGACGACCACGACGGCCTCCCCGTACAGCTCGGTGTACCGGCTCGCCTCGGCCCGCAGCACGCTGCTGTCGCCGGTCTCGGCGGCCTGTTCGGTCAGCCCCGCGAAACGGTCCAGGTCGGCGGTGCGCGCCGCGACGAGCCGTTGGGTGCGCTGCGACGCGGTGACGCCGAGCAGCGGAACGGCGAATCCGGCCACCGCGAGCACCGCGAAGGCCAGGACGACGGAGAGCACCCGGGTACGCATGAGAGGTCCGGCCCCGTCGGCTCAGCCGCCGAACCGGTAGCCGAAGCCGCGGATCGTGGTCAGCACCTCGGGACGGCCGAGCTTGGCCCGCACCTGGGTGAGATGGACGTCGAGCGATCGGGACACCGCGAGATACGCGTCGCCCCACACCTCGTCGAGGACCTGTTGGCGGCTCACCGCGCTGCCGGCCCGCGCCGCCAGCACCGCGAGCACCGCGAACTCCTTGGTCGTCAGCCGCACTTCGGCCCCGCCGACCAGCACCCGGCGTGCGTCCAGGTCGACTTCGACATCACCGGCGCGGACCACGGGCGACGCCGGGACCACCCGGACGGAGGTGCGGCGGGCCACCGCCTCGATACGGGCGAGGAGTTCGGCCAGCCGGACCGGCTTGACGAGATAGTCGTCGGCGCCCAGCCGCAGGCCGCGCACCACCGACCGTTCGTCGCCGCGCGCGGTGAGGACGACCACCGCGACGGCGCTCACCGCCCGCAGTTTGCGCAGCACGTCGAGGCCGTCGAGGTCGGGCAGCCCCAGATCGAGCAGGACCAGATCGGCCTGCCGGTGCCGGGCGAGGACCTCCTCGCCGCGCCGCACCCGGGTCGGGAGATGGCCGTACTCGTACAGGGCCTCGGTCAGCGCACCCGCCACCCCGTCGTCGTCCTCGGCCAGCAGCACGTGCACGCCCGACTCCCCCTCCTGCTCGCGCCGTTCAGTCGCGAGGCGGATGGGCCGCCCCGGGCGCGTCCTCGTCCAACGGCGATCCGTCCGATGTCTCGCGCATCCGAATGTAGACGAGCAGCGAGATCAGCACGCAGCCGGTGACGTAGAAGAAGTACCAGTTCTCGTGCCCGGCGTCCTTGAACCACAGGGCGATGTACTCCGCCGTCCCGCCGAACACCGCCACCGTCAGCGCGTACGGCAGACCGACGCCGAGCGCCCGGATCGCCGTCGGGAACAGCTCGGCCTTCACCACCGCGCTGATCGACGTGTACAGCGAACTCACCGCCAGCGGCACCAGCATGAGCAGGAACGCGTACACCGGATCGCTGGTCCGCGACAGCAGGGTGAGCGACGGCACCACCACCACGGTGCCGAGCACCCCGAACGCGATCAGCATCGGACGCCGCCCGACCCGGTCCGACAGCAGCCCCATCACCGGTTGCAGCACCACGAACACCAGTAGCGCGCAGAAGTTGATCCAGGCCGCCGTCGGCTTCGCGATCCCACTGGTGTTGACCATGAACTTCTGCAAATACGTGGTGTACGTGTAGAAGAACAGCGTGCCGCCCATGGTCAGTCCGACCACGGTCAGACACTGCCGGGGGTAGGACAGCAGCATCCGCAGACTGCCCCGCGCCGGACCGCCGCCCGCCCGGTCCGCGTCCTCCTCGGCCGCCGCCCGCTCGAAGCTCTCCGACTCGTCCATGCCCCGCCGCAGCCACAGCACGACGACGGCCCCCGCCGCGCCGACGACGAACGCGACCCGCCACCCCCACGCGTCCATCTGCGCGGCGCTGAGCACCTGTTGCAGCACGATCTGAAGGCCGAGCGCCGTCAACTGCCCGGCGATCAGCGTCACATACTGGAAGCTGGAGTAGTAGCCGCGCCGCCCCGGCGTCGCCACCTCCGACATGTAGGTGGCCGACGTCGAGTACTCACCGCCGACCGAGAGTCCCTGCAACAGCCGTGCCGCCACCAGCAGCACCGGCGCCGCCACCCCGATCGACCCGTACGACGGCGTCAGCGCCACGATCAGCGAACCGGCCGCCATCAGCGACACCGACAGCGTCAGTGCCGCCCGCCGGCCACGCCGGTCGGCGTACCGGCCGAGGACCCAGCCGCCGATCGGCCGCATCAGGAAGCCGACGGCGAACACGGCGGCGGTGTTGAGGAGTTGGGCGGTCTGGTCGCCGGAGGGGAAGAACGCGGCGGCGAAGTAGACGCTGAACGCGGTGTAGGCGTACCAGTCGTACCACTCGATCAGGTTGCCGATCGACCCGCGCACGATGTTGCTGACGACCCTGCGCTCGCCCCGAGGTGATTTCGGTGCGCGCGCGGCTGTGCTCTGTGTGGCCATCACCACTCCCTTGTCCGCGGCCCGGAACCACACAGGGTCGACGGCGCGACCGGGCCGATCAATATCGGGCACCAACTCCTAACGGTCCCTTAAGAATGAATCGTCCGACCCCGCACGCACCCCTCGGCAACCGGACCAACCCCGGTTCAGGGACCCGGGGTTGGTCCGCGCTGTGGTGCGGGCCGCCGCCGTTACGACAGCTTGAGCACCGAGAAGTCGTCGCAGTAGCCCGCCGCCGAACCGGAGTTCTTGTAGCAGTACACCGACGCCGAGGTGGTCGAGGCACCCGTGGTGAAGAAGACCGGCTGCTGCGTGTACGACGTCGTCGAGCCCCGCAGATACGTCTCCGTGCCGCCGAAGCCCTTCACACCGACCGCCACCTCCTCACCGGCGGTGGCCGACTTCACCCACCCCGTCAGCAGGTAACTGGCGCCCGCCGCAAGGCCGGTGACCGTCTGCGCGGCACCGCTGGCACTCGCCCCGGTCCGCAGCGCGTACGTGCCGGTGCGGGCGTCGGACGACGCCACGCTCGACGCCGTTGCCGTGCTCTGCGTCCAGGGGGTCAGGGCGCCGGTCTCGAAGCCCGGGTCGGTGACCGCGTTGCCGGCCGACGACAGCCGCTCCACCGCCAGGTCGTCGCAGTAACCCGCGCCGGTGCCGCCCGCGTTCTTCCAGCAGTAGACGGTCGCCGACGTCGTCGAGGCGCCCGTGGTGAACACCACCGCCGCCTGCGCGTACGCCGTCGCCGCGAGGGTGGTGTACGTCTCCGTGCCGCCGAAGCCCTTCGCGCCGATCGCCAGGGTCTCGCCCGCCGTGGCCACCTTGCCCCAGCCGGTCAGCAGATACGTGGTCGACGGCGACAGACCGGACAGCGTCTGGTTGACGCCGCTGCCGCTCGCCCCGGTGGTCAACGCATAGTCACCGGTACGGGAGTTGGCCGCCGTGACCGACGCCGCCGAGCCGCTCGCCTGCGTCCACGAGGACGAACTCCCCGTCTCGAAGCCGCCGTTGCCCAGCAGCGTGCCGCCGGTGCCGTTGTAGGCGCCGATGTTGGGGGCCGCCGTCGCGGAGACGGTGTTGCCGAAGGCGTCGAGGCCGCCGTTGGCGGAGATGACCGCGCCCGCCCGGATCACCGGCGACGACGCGTGCACCTGGTAGGCGTTTCTGCCCGTGTACGCGGACGACGTGTCGGCGTTGCCCGGGTTGCGGAACTCCGGGTCCGACGTCACCTTCGCCGTGTCGGCCGGTTCGCGGGAGGGATGGTTGCCGTAGAAGAGGTTGTGGGAGTAGGTCGAACTCCCGGTCGTGGTGAAGTAGGTGCCGGAGCCGTAGTTGAAGACGGCGTTGTTCTGGAAGGACAGCGCGCCGCTGATCGACGAGCCGGAGCGGGAGTACAGGATCGGGGTGCTCAGCCCGTCCCGGACCGAGAACGTGTTGTTGTAGAACTGCGGAACGGCGGACGCGCTGCCGCTCTGGTTGGGGACCCCGCCCACGAAGTGCAGGACGCCGCCGCCGTGGGTCTGGGTGCCGGAGGCCGGGCAGCCCGAGTTGCTGCCGTCGTTCTCGCTGATGTTGTAGCGGACCACCGTGCCGTCGCTGGGAACGGTCGAGGTGGGCTCGTTCGCGATGGTGAAGGGCGGCATCACCAGCAGGAAGCCGCCGAGGTTCTGGTGGCTGTAGTTGTACTGGAACGTGGTGTCGTGGTTGCCCCAGTCCACATCGAAGCCGGTGCCGTCGGCGCCGTTGACATGGCAGTACACCTCGTTGTTCTGCACGACGGTGTCGTTGCTGCCGGACATCCAGATGCCGGCCGAGGCGCCGTTGCAGTACTGGCCCGACGGCGGGCAGGTCGACGTGGCGCCGCCGTAGCCCGCCTTGTTGCCGTCGATGAGCGCGCCGTCGTTCTTCACCACGAGGATGTCGTCGGCGCCGTCGTACGTCATCGTGTTGCCGCGGATGACGGTGTTCGTGGTGAGGCCGGTGCCCTGGCCGTCCGCGTCCGGGGTCACCGCCACCGCTATCCGGTCCACATGGTCGAACGTGTTGTTCTCCACGACGACGTCGTCCCACGTCGAGACCGGCGTGGTGTGGTCGGTCTGGACGCCGACGCCCGCGTTGGTGGAGTACCAACCGCCGCCGTAGCCCGCGATGTTGTGGATGTACATGTCGTGCACGTGGATGTGGTGCAGCACCCCGCCGGAGCTGTTCTCCGCGAGGACGCCCGAACGGTACGCGGGCGAGGAGGCGTTGTCGATCAGCTCCAGGCCGCCGATGTCCCAGTACTGCTGGTTGAGCAGGTGGATGACCGCGCCGGTGGCGCCCGCCGCGTCGATGACCGGCTTGGCGCCGGAACCGTAGGCGCCGATGGTGATGTCGCTGCCCGAGGCACCCGAGCCGCCCGGGGAGAGCTGGCCGGTGCAGGTGGTGCCGGCCTTGAAGAGGATGCTGTCGCCCGCGGTGAACGTGGTGCCGTTGACGCTCGTGAGCGAGTTCCAGGGGCTGGCGCTGGAGCCGCTGCCGTTGCTGGTGGCCGAGCAGTCCACGTAGTGACTGGCCCCGGCCGCCGAGGCGTTGGTGGCGGTGACGGGGACGAGCAGGGCGCCGGTCAGGGCGGCGAGCAGGGCGAGGACCCGGGGCGTCCCGGTCCTGGTCCGGCCGCCGGTGCGACGGTTGGCGGGAACTGGTCGGTCGGGTGAACCGAATCTGCGACGCTTCATTGCGCGCTCCTTGGATGGGTGGATGTGTCCCTTGCCGCTGCGTGCGGCGAGATTCCCCTCTTCACCAGGCGCGATGCCGGTGGCAGCCGGTGCGCCTGGAGCGTGTGGCTGTCCCGGCGCCGCTGTCGACGGCGCCGGGACAGCACGGAGCCAAGTCCCCCTGGACTCCGGTTCGTTACGGCTCGCGCGCTACCAACTCGCCAGCGAGCCGTCCGCGTTGCGCCAGACCGGGTTGCGCCAGCGGTGGCCGCGTTCGGCGGCGGCGCGCACCTTCTCCTCGTCGACGGTGATGCCGAGGCCGGGCGCGGTCAGCCGGTGGATGTACCCGTCCCGCACCTCGAACGGCGACGCGTCCGCGAGATAGCCGAGCAGGCCGCTGCTGTCGCCGTAGCCGATGCCGAGCGACTGTTCCTGGATGAGGAAGTTCGGTACGGCGAAGTCGAGTTGGAGGCTCGCGGCGAGCGCGATCGGGCCGAGCGGGCAGTGCGGGGCGACCAGCACGTCATGGGCCTCGGCCAGGGCGGCGATCCGCCGGGTCTCCGAGATGCCGCCCGCGTGACTGATGTCGGGCTGCGCGACCGCGATGCCCGTCCCGAGGACCTCGCGGAAGTCCCAGCGGGAGAAGAGGCGTTCACCGGTCGCGATGGGGATGGAGGTGGCCCGCACGACATCGCCGAGGTCGCGGGTGAACTCCGGCAGCACCGGCTCCTCGACGAACATCGGCAACAGCGGTTCCAGGTACGGCAGTACACGCCGGGACATGGCCCCGCTGAAACGGCCGTGGAAGTCGAGGGCGAGGTCGCGGTCCGGTCCGATGGCCTCCCGCACGGCGCTGACCCGGGCGACGATCGCCTCGATCGCGGCGGGCGTCGCGAGCGGCTCGATCTGCGCGCAGGGGTTCATCTTGACGGCGGTGAGCCCCTTGGCGACCTGACCGGCGGCCGACTCGGCGAGTTCCTCGGGGCTCTCGCCGTACAGCCAGCCGTAGATGCGGACGCGGTCGCGGACGTGGCCGCCGAGGAGTTGGTGCACGGGGACGCCGTGGGTCTTGCCCGCGATGTCCCACAGGGCCTGGTCGATCCCGGCGAGGGCGCTGCTGAGGACCGGGCCGCCGCGGTAGAAACCGCCCTTGGCCAGCATCTGCCAGTGCTCCTCGATGCGGGCGGGGTCCTGGCCGATCAGGTAGTCGAACATCTCCTCGACGGCCCGGGCCGTGGTGTGGGCCTTGCCCTCCACGATGGGCTCGCCCCAGCCGGATATCCCCTCGTCGGTGTCGACACGCAGGAACAGCCAACGCGGCTCGACGAAGAACAGCTCGTATCCGGTGATTTTCATACTGCGGACCTCCGGGTCCTACGGGAAGCAACGGCAACAGACCACGGCCACGGCCACGGGAGCCGGACCGAGCTGAGAGCGCCTTGCGGGTGCGGGTGCGGGTGCGGGTGCGGGTGCGGGGTGTGGGGTGTGGGGTGTGGGTGCGAGGCGTGGGGCAGGGCGTGCGAGTACTACGGGTACGGGTGCCCGGCGGAGAATCGCCCTGCGGGTACTACGGGTCGTACGGGCGCGGGGCGGGGGAGAGACCTTGCGGGTGCTACGGGTGCTACGGGTGTGGACAAGGGAGTTGGTCGCAGCCCCGAGCACGACCGCAGCCCCCGATATCCCCCCTCACTCCCTGCTCCTGCTCCTCCTACTCCTCCTGCTGCTCCTCCTCCTACTCCTGGGAGCTGATGCTGCGGCCGCCGTCGACGACCAGGTTCTGGCCGGTGATGAAGGACGCGTCGGCGGAGCCGAGGAAGGCGACGGCGGCGGCGATGTCCTCGGGTTCGCCGAGCCGCCCCACCGGGGTCCTGGCGGCGGTCCGCACCCGGTACTCGTCCGGCGCGTCGGTCCACAGCCCCGTCTCCACGGCCCCCGGCAGCACCGCGTTGAACCGGACGCGCCCCGCGTACTCCACGGCCAACTGCCGCACCAGCGCGGAGACTCCGCCCTTCGCCGCCGCGTACGCGGGGAAGCCCTTGAAGCCGAGCACCGCGTGCACGGAGCCGGTGACGACGACCGCGCCGCCGGCCGCCGTGAGCAGCGGAACGGCGGCCCGGACGCCGTAGAACACCGAGTCGAGGGCCAGCCGCATTTGGTCGTGCCAGGCGGCGTCGTCGAGTTCGTGGGCGGCGCCGGGGAGGTTGCGCCCGGCGTTGAGGTGGAGCAGGTCGAGGCGGCCGGTCCACTCCTGGACGGCCCGGATGACGTCGGGCCAGGCGTCGGGCGCGGTGACGTCGAGGCCCAGGTGGCGCGCGTCCCCGCCCTTGGCGCGGATCTCGTCGGCCACCCGTGCCGCGCCCGCCGCGTCCACGTCGGTGATCAGCACGGAGGCGCCCTCGTCGGCGAGGCGTCGGGCGGTGGCCGCGCCGATGCCGGAGGCGGCGGCGGTGAGCAGGGCCGTACGGCCGGTGAAACGGGAGGGGGCGGGGGTGGTGCGGCTCATGGGGTTCCTCTCGGCGTGACCGGCCCGTCCGGTCATCCGTTCTTCGTGGCGTCCTTCGTGCGGTCCTTCGTGGTGCCCTTGCCCCTAGGGGCTGCGGTCCCCTAGGGGCAACCCCTCTCAGGGACCGCCCCGTAAGGGACCGGCCGATGACCGTTCAGGCTCGTCCGGCCCGTCCGGTCAGGTCAGCTCATCGGTCCTACGGGTCCTACGGGTCCTACGGGTCGTACGGGTCCTACCGGTCAAGCCCTACGGGTCGTACAGGCCAGGCCGCACAAGGGAGTTGTACGGCTCCACCAGCTCACGTCACCCCGCCTTGCCCAGGCACCCCGCCTTGCCCAGGCGCCCCGTCCTGCCCGGGCGGCGGCCCCGCCGTCGACCCCCGCAGCACCAGCCGGGGTTCCGTCGGGACGACCACGTCCCCGGGCGGTTTGCCCTCGATCTCGGCGACGAGGGCGTCCACAGCGGCGGTGCCCAGTTCGTGCAGGGGCATCGCGACCGTGGTGAGCGGCGGCGTCAGATAACCGGCGACCGGGAGATCGTCGTTGCCGACCAGGGAGATGTCCTCCGGGATGCGCAGGCCATGTTCGTGGATGGCCCGCATCGCCCCGATGGCCTGGGCCAGGGAGCTGGTGTACACCGCCGTGACCCGGGGTTCGCCCGGGGCCGGGGTGAGCAGGGCGCGGGCGGCGGTGGCGCCACCCTCCTCGGTGAAGTCACCGGCGGCGACCGGCGCCGCGCGCAGCCCCAACTCGCCCGCGTGTCGCAGGAACGCGTCCCTGCGGTCCTCCCCGGGGGTGATGCCGGGCGGCCCGGCGATATGGCCGATCGCCCGATGGCCGAGCTGGTGGAGATGGTCGAGGGCGGTGACGCTCGAACGGGCCACGTCCATGGTGACGTTGCGGCCCGAACCCTTGACGGCACGGTTGAGGAAGACGTGCGGAACCGGGTTGCGGCTCAGGGTCTCCAGCAGAGGATGGTGCGGACGGGCCGAGGCGATGAGCAGGCCGTCGACGCGACCCTCCTTCACCAGGTCGTTGAAGGTCTCGTCGGCCTCCTGCCCGTCGAAGTCCTCGGCCAGCAGGGAAAGATAGCCCAGCTCACGGGCGCGCTGGTAGGCGCCGCGCGAAATGGTCACGTACGTCGGGTTGTTGAGGGCCGGCACCAGCAGGGCCAGGGCGTGGGTGCTGGCCCCGGCCAGCGCGCGGGCCCCGGAGTGCGGGCGGTAGCCCAGGGCGGCGGCGACCTCGTGGACCCGCTGTCTGGTCTCGGGCCGGACGGAGAGGTCCTGCCGTCCGTTGAGCACCTTGGACACCGTCGCCTTGGAGACTCCCGCCTCCCGTGCGACGTCCACCAGCCGTGCCCGTACGGGCTGTTCAGCCACGCGAATCCTCCCTGTCAACCACGCTGTCGACTGCTCCGAACCGTCGTGCGCATCATGCCCGACTGCCGGGTTCGCCCGGGGTGTGGCGATCGGCGTGCGGTGTTGCGTTTGACCTCTTGACACCTTCTGGCGCCGCAACCTAGCGTTCGCCGAAGTCGTTGGTCAACCGGTTTCCCCAAGTGGATTTCAGTGATATATCCATTCAGGCCCGGTCAGGTCCGACGGTCTTCGCGCAGCCGACGGGACTCGGCGAAACGGAAGACCGTCAACATTCCGTAGAAGAACCCCGCAATCAGCACGTTTCTGCGGGCAACCCCTGCAAGCACGATGAATCGGCCTGCGCCGATGATGGGTGAGGTGTGCAATGAAGCGCTCCGGGAGACTGCTCGCGGTCGCCACCACGGTCGCCGCCCTGGCGGCATCGCTCGCCGCCTGCGGCGGCGGTGCGGACGCGACGTCCGCCGACGGGACGGTCACGCTGCACGTCGAGGCGTGGAAGGGCGGCGGCGCGGAACCCGCGAACATCGCCGAGATCAACAAGGCGTTCGAGAAGGCGCATCCGAAGATCAAGGTCGACTTCACGTACACCACCGCCGACCCCACGTACACGCAGAAGCTCCAGCCCGAGCTGCTCGGCGGCAAGGCCGGCGACGTGATCATGGTCGACGCGGACAAGGCGAAGAAGTGGGGCGCCTCCGGCTACCTCGCGGACCTGTCCGGCGAGTCCTGGGCGAAGAACATATCCCCGGCCGCGAAGCCGTTCGCACAGAGCGGCGGCAAGACGCTCGCCATGCCGATGGAGCTGATCGGCATCGGCCTGTACGCCAACATGGACCTGCTGAAGAAGGCCGGCATCACCGAAGTGCCCGCCGACTGGCCGACGTTCCTCGCCGACCTCGCCAAGGTCAAGAAGGCCGGCATCACCCCGCTCTCCCTCCCGGACAAGGCCGGCTGGACCGGCAGCTCGGTCTTCCAGGCGAGCGGCTCGACCACCGTCTACCGGAAGAACACGAAGTGGGACGCCGACTTCCTGGCCGGCAAGACGTCCTTCGCGGCGGACTGGAAGGAACCCCTCGCCCAGCTCAAGACCCTCGGTGACCGGGGGTATGTGAACTGGAAGGACGAGCTGGGCGTCGACGAATGGTCGCAGGGCGCCCAGGACTTCAGCGCCGGCAAGAGCGCCTTCTGGTACCAGGGCGCCTGGCAGGTCTCGCAGATCAAGAAGGCCGGATTCCCAGTCTCGTTCGCCCCCTGGCCGGGCGGCGCGGCGGGCACCAAGCCCAACGCGATGCTGTTCTCCGGCACCATGTGGGGCGTCAACTCCCAGTCGCAGCACGCCGACGCGGCCAAGGAGTACGTCACCTTCTGGTCCCGGAGCGCGAATCTGGCGAAGTACCTGGACGCCGAGCACGCGGCCTCGCCGTTCACCGGCGGCACCACCCCCGAGGCGACGGAGACGTCGGTCTTCAACGCCGCCTTCAAGGAAGGCCGTTACCGGGTCCTGCCCTCCAGCACCTGGTACGGCACCCAGGCGGAGACCGACACCGGCTCCAAGATCCAGGCGTATCTGCTGGGCCAGTCCTCGGCGGCGCAGACGCTGAAGGACATCCAGACGGCGGCCACCGCCAAGTAACCCCGCGTTTCAGGGACGTACCCGGCCACTTCCGTCGGCCGCCGTGGTGCGGGCGCGTGCTGTCCCGCGCGGGTGCCCCCACCGCGGCCCGCCCGACCCCAGGCCTGTCCGGCCAAGGAGGATTCCCCCGTGTTCCACCGACGGCGCGCCACCATGGCCGCCTTCCTGCTCCCCGCGATCGCCATGTACGCCCTGTTCATCCTGTATCCGCTGTTCCGGGGCGTGTATCTGAGCTTCACCGACAGCCTGGGCGGCCCCATCTCCCACTTCGTCGGCATGGACGAGTACACGGCGATGGCGGACGACGCGCAGGTCTCGGCGGCCCTGTGGCACACCGTGCTCTACGCCGTCGTGGTCGTCGTCGCGCAGAACGCCCTCGGGCTGCTCTTCGCGTCGATGCTGTTCCGCCGCCCGAGGGTCCGCAAGGTCCTCAACGTGGTCCTGCTGACCCCGACCCTCATCTCCCCGGTGATGGCCGCGTTCATCTGGTCCTACCTCTTCGCCCCCAGCGGCGGTCTGAACGCCCTCCTCGACGGGGTGGGCCTCGGCGGGCTGCGGCACGTGTGGCTCGGCGACCCGCACACCGCGTTGCTCTCGGTGGCCACCGTCAACATCTGGATGTTCACCGGCTACTCGTGCGCGATCTTCCTCGCCAGCTACCTCAACATGCCGACCGAACTCCTCGAAGCCGCCGCCCTCGACGGCGCGAGCGGCTGGCAGCGCTTCCGCAGCATCGAATGGCCGCTGCTGGCGCCCGCGCTCACCGTCAACATCACCCTCAGCCTCATCGGTTCGCTCAAGGTCTTCGAGTTCCCGCTCGTCCTGACCAACGGCGGCCCGGCCGGCGCCACCGACACCCTCACCCTGCTCGTCTACCGCAACATCTTCGGCGGCGGGAAGTTCGCCTACGGCGTCGCCCTCGCGGTGCTGCTCCTGGTGACCGTGGTCGTCCTGTCCAGCGCGACCAACTCCCTGCTCAGGCTGCGCGAACGCCGCGTATGACGACCCACGCGCCCACGCAACGGCCGTCTGCGGCAGCCCAGTTCACCGCGCACCGGACGCACCCGAGACAGCACCCCGTTGGAATCGGACGGATCACCCCATGACCTCACCCCTCTCCGCACCGGAGACCCTCCGCCCCGCACGGCGGCCCGAGACCCCCCGACCCCAGGGCGGCCCGCCCGGCGCCCGCTGGACACCGCGCCGGGTGGCGGGCGGCGTCGGCACGGCCGTGCTCTGCCTAGGCACACTGCTGTTCGTGCTGCCGTTCGTCTTCACGATCGTCACCTCGCTGCGCACCGCCGCCGACGTCGCCCGCTCCCCGCTGGGCCTGCCGCACTCCTTCACCCTGAAGAACTTCGCGCAGGCCTTCAGCCAGATCCACTACGGCCCCAGCACCCTCAACACCCTGCTGATCACCGGGCTTTCGTGCGTGTGCATCACGGTGCTCGGCGCGCTCGCGGGCTATCCGCTGGCCCGGATCACGGCGGGCTGGTCGACGGCCGTGTACCGGCTGTTCATCCTCGGCACGTCGATCCCGGTGTTCGTCGTGGTGGCGCCGCTGTACCTGCTGATGCGGGACCTGAACCTGCTCGACACCTACGCCGGCGTCGTCTTCATCTACACGGCCCTCAACCTGCCGTTGGCCGTGTTCTTCTACACCAGCTTCATCCGCACCATCCCCACCGACGTCGAGGAGGCGGCGGCGCTCGACGGGTGCGGCGCGCTGCGCACGTTCTTCGTGGTCATCCTGCCGCTGCTGCGGCCGGTCACCAGCACCCTGCTGACCTTCATCTCGCTCCAGATCTGGAACGACCTGCTGATCCCGCTGGTCTTCCTCCAGGACCCGGGCAAGCGCACGGTCATGGTGAACGCGTACTCCTTCATCGACCCGCACACCGTGCAGCCGACCACGCTGTTCCCGGCCGCGCTGCTGGGCGTGCTGCCGCTGCTGGTCATCTTCATCTTCTTCCAGCGCCAGATGGTCGCCGGAATGTCGGCGGGAGCGGTCAAGTGACCCCACCGGAACCGACGGGCCGTCAGAATGCCGAACGGCCCTCTATCACACCCCAGTTGGCCCGTACCCGGGTCATGGCCATTCTCAGGTCGGCCGACGCCTACGGGCTGCCCGCCGCGGCCCGGGCCCTCGCGGCCGGCGGCGTCACCTGCCTGGAGGTCACCCTCACCACCGCCGGGGCGCTCGACGCGATCGCCTGCATCCGCGACGAACTCGGCGCGGACGTCTCCGTCGGCGCCGGAACCGTCGTCACGGCGGCGGACGCCCACGACGCGCTGGCGGCGGGCGCCGAGTTCCTGGTCGCGCCCATGGTGGCCCCGGACGTCATCCGCACCGCCGCCGACCGGGGCATCCCCTTCTACCCCGGCGCGTGGACACCGACCGAGGTGGTCACGGCCTGGCAGTGCGGCGCGGCCGCGGTCAAGCTGTTCCCCGCGGCCACCGGCGGCCCCGCCCATCTGCGTCAACTCCGGGCCCCACTCCCGGAGATCCCCCTCGTCGCGGTCGGTGGCGTGGACCTCGCCGAAGCGGGGAAGTACAGAGCCGCCGGGGCGTTCGCCGTGGGCATCGGCTCCCCGCTGCTGCGCGGCGCCGACCGGGCCCCCGCCCCGGAGGAGCTGAACGCCCTCACGGCACGGGCCCGCGCACTGCTGGAATCGGTCAGGCCCGACACCGGGGCCGAGGAGAGGCATCTGTGAACAGCCGCAAGCCGGTCGAAAGCGACGAGCCCTACCTCGTCACCGTGGGCGAGACCCTCGGCGTGCTGTCCGCCGCCGGACCAGGACCGCTCACCCTGGGCACCAGCCTGCGCCTCGGCATCGCCGGAGCCGAGTCCAATGTCGCCGTCGGTGTCAGCCGCCTCGGCGGCCGGGCCACCTGGATCGGCCGCGTCAGCGACGACGAACTCGGTGAACTGGTGCTGCGCGAGCTGCGCGCCGAGGGTGTCACCGCGCTGGCGGTCCGCGACCCGGCCCCGACCTCGCTGCTCCTCAAGGCGCGGCGCACCAGCACCCAGCACCGCATGCGCTACTACCGGACGGCCACGGCAGGCATCCGCCTCGCCCCCGAGGACATCCCGGAGGCCGTGGTGGCCGGGGCGAGGGTCCTGCACATCACCGGCATCACCCCGGCCCTCGGGACCGAGCCGGCGCGCGCGGTCCGGCGGGCGGTGGACATCGCCCGCGGCGCCGGGGTCCTGGTCTCCCTCGACATCAACTTCCGTTCCCTGCTGTGGAACGAGGCCGAGGCCCGCGAGGAGATCCTGCCCCTGCTGCGCGACAGCGACCTCGTCTTCGCGGGCCCGCACGAGGCGCGGCTCGCGGTGCCCGACCGCCACGAACCCGAGGAACTGGCCCAGGGCATCTGCGCGTTGGGCCCCGCCGGAGCCGTGATCAAGCTGGGCGAGGACGGTGCGTTCGCCCTGCTCGACGGCCGCCCGTACCGCCAGCCGGCGCTGCCCGCCCGGGTCCACGACTCGGTGGGCGCGGGGGACGCGTTCGTCGCGGGGTACCTCGCCGAACTCCTGACCGGCGCACCGGCTGCGGTCCGCCTCGACACGGCCGCCCGCCTCGGCGCCTTCGCGGTCGGCACCGAGGGCGACTGGGAGGGCCTGCCCCGACGGGCCGAACTCGCCCTCCTCGACCACCACGACGACGTACTCCGCTGACGCCACCCGGGCACCGGACCCGTCCGCGCCGTCCGTCCCCCGCCGTACGAGGAACTGAACTCACATGTCACACGCCACAGTTGATGGACCGTCAATGAGCAATCCAGCAGCGCCAGTCGGTGTCTCCGTCCTGACCGGGTCCTACACGCCCGACACCGGGGGCGAGGGGATCGGACTCACCGCCCTCCGTCTCACGCCCGAGGGCGGGCTGACCGCCCTGGACGCGGTCGCCGCCCGGGGGGCGTCGTTCCTCGCCGCGCACCCGACACTGCCGGTCGTCTACACGACGCACGAGTCGACGCCGGGCGCGGTCGGCGCGTTCGCGCTGCGGGACGGCGGGGCGCCCCTCCCGCTGGGGGCGCCCCTGACCAGCGGCGGCGCGAACCCCTGCCACCTCACGGTGCACCCGGGCGGCGCCTTCCTCCTCACCGCCAACTACGGCACCGACACCCTCCCCGGCACCGTGGCCGTCCACCGCCTCGACGCGGACGGCAGGCTCGCGGACCTCACGGACGTCGTCGAGCACGAGGGGTCGGGCCCGGTCACCGGCCGCCAGGACGGCAGCCACGCCCACCAGATCCTTCCCGACCCGGCGGGCCGCTATCTCCTCGCCACCGACCTCGGCGCGGACGCGGTGTTCACCTACGAACTCGACGCCGACACCGGGAAGTTGACGCAGGTCGCCGTGAGCCGGATGCGGGCCGGCTCGGGACCGAGGCACCTCGCGTTCGCGCCGTCCGGGTCCCTGGTGTTCAGCGCCGACGAGTTGTCGTCGACGGTCACCTGTCACCGTTACGACCCGGCGACCGGCACCCTGCACGCGCTGTCCCGGGTGCCCGCCACCGCCGTCGCGGACGTCCCCAACCAGCCCGGCGGCATCGTCGCCTCGCCCTGCGGCCGGTTCGTGTGGGTCACCAACCGGGGCGCGGACACGGTGGCCGCGTTCCGCCTCACGGGCACCACGCTCGCACCGCTCGGCGAGACCCCCGGCGGCGGCAGCTGGCCCCGCGGCCTGACCCTGGCCCCCGGCCGTCTCCTGGTGGCCAACCAGCACAGCGGCACGGTCGCCGCCCTGCGCATCCAGGACGACGGCACACTGGCCGAGGCCGAGACGGCGGCCATCGCACCGGTGGCCTCCGTGGTCTGCGCGCTGGTGCTCGGCGGCTGACCGACGCACCCTCCGAAGCACCCGGCTCACGAACCCCAGGTCACTGACCTGGGGTTCCTGCATGTGTGAGGGCCTCGCGGGCGGGGGGCCGTCCACGGAACGGGCATCATCTTCAGATTGGCTGAATTTGGTGTTACTTTTACCCGCGTCACGAGTCCCAGCGACAAGCCCCGGCTTGCTGGGCGGCAACCCTCCTTCTGCGGTGGGGTGCCCCGGGTGATGACACGGCTCCCTGCGCACTCCGGTGTGCCGGGGGCAAGCGCGGACCTGTCGCTCAGGTCCAGGACCTGGGACGGGAGCATGGCATGACAGTCAGCACACCACGTCACGCCCCGTCCCGTCGGCCCTCCGCCGCGCGGCTCCCGCCGGTCGAGCGGACGCTGATCACTCACTCACGGGTCGGCCCGCAGCGCGCCGCCACCCCGCACGGAGGAGCCCTCCACCAATGAGATCCGTCCTGTCCCGCCGCCCTCGCGGCCGCCGTTTCCTGCCGGTCGTCGTGGCGGCCGGCACCGCCACCGTCCTGTCCGTCGTCACCGGATGCAGCGTCGACACCGGCGGTGGCTCCGGCTCCTCCTCCCAGGGCAAGGGCGAGGAGATCACCGTCACCGCGTTCGCCGGAGAATGGGGCGCGCTGTTCAAGAAGTCCTTCGTCGACCCGTTCGAGAAGGACACCGGCATCAAGGTGAACCTCGTCTACGGCGCCGACGCCGGCTGGCTCACCAAACTCCGGGCGGCCGGCGGCAAGGACGCGCCGTTCGACGTCGTCGCCCTCACCCCCGGCTCGCTGCACCAGGCGGTCGGCGGCGATCTCCTCCAGCCGCTCTCGACGGCCGATCTCAGCCACTGGAAGCAGCTCGACCCGGTCCTGACCCGGCAGTCCACCCTCGGCGGTTCCTCCTACGGCGTCCCGCTGACCACCGGCTCCAACGGTCTCGTCTACCGCACCGACAAGATCAAGCAGGCGCCCGAGGACTGGAACGACATCTTCGACAAGAAGTACTGCGGCCATGTCGCGCTGCCCCCACTGACCTACAACGCGGGCCTGGAGTTCTTCTCCGCGCTGGTCTCCGAGGGCGGCGGCAAGCTGTCCGACCCGGCCGCCGTGGACAAGGCCTTCGACAAGCTCGCCCAGCTGAAGGGCTGCGTGTCGGCCTACCCGGCGGACGCCGGCAGCGTCTCCACCGTCCTCCAGAACGGCGACGCCTGGATCGTGCCGTTCTGGGACGGCCGCGCCTTCGCCATGGAGAAGGAAGGACAGCCGATCGGCTTCACCTACCCCGCCTCCGGCGCCGTCGGCGCGCTCACCTCGTACTACGTGCCCAAGGGGACCGCGCACAGCAAGGCCGCCTACACCTTCCTCGACTACCTCAGCTCGGCCCAGCACCAGAAGCCGTTCGCCGAGGGCACCTTCTACGGCGGCGGCAACGACTCCATCGACTACAGCCCCGCCTTCAAGAAGAAGGTGAAGTACGGCGAGGCCGTCTACCAGAAGTTCACGTGGGTCGACTACACGACGGCGACTCCCCGGCTGAACCAGTGGCAGCAGCGCTGGAACCAGATATTCAAGTGAGCGGCGATCCTCAAGTGACCGACGAGACACGCGTCGACGACGCGCCCACCGACGACATTCACATCGACATCGAGGGCCTCGCCGCCGGGTACGACGGGCAACGGGTCCTCGACGTCGACCGGTTGACCATCCGGCGTGGCGAGTTCCTGTCCGTCCTCGGCCCCAGCGGCTGCGGCAAGACGACGCTGCTCGGCTGCCTCGCCGGGTTCGTGCGGCCCACCGAGGGCCGCATCGTCCTGGACGGCACCGACCTCACCGACGTCCCCACCCACCGGCGCGGCCTCGGCCTGGTCTTCCAGAACTACGCGCTGTTCCCGCACATGACCGTCGCCGACAACGTCGCCTACGGCCTCAAGGTGCGGCGCGTCGACAAGGCCGAACGGGCGGCGCGGGTCGAGGAGTCGCTGCGCCTGGTCGGCCTGGAGCAGTACGCGGGCCGCCGCCCCAAGCAGCTCTCCGGCGGCCAGCAGCAGCGCGTCGCCGTGGCCCGCGCGCTGGCCACCCGCCCGGCCGTGCTGCTGCTGGACGAGCCGCTGTCCAACCTCGACGCCAAGCTCCGCCGCGAGATGCGGATCGAACTGCGCGCGCTCCAGCAACGCCTGGGCATCACCATGGTGTTCGTCACCCACGACCAGGAAGAGGCGATGTCGCTGTCCGACCGGATCGCCGTGATGAACGGCGGCCGGGTCGAGCAACTCGGCACCCCCGCCGAGGTGTACCGCACCCCGGCGACCCGTTTCGTCGCCGAGTTCATCGGCGCGGCCAACGTCCTGCGGGGCACGGGAAGTTCGGACGGCACCCTCGACCTCGGCGGCGCTCGCCTGGACACCGGCCGCGCCGGTCTGCCGGACGGCGTGCCCACCACGTTCGCCGTCCGCCCGGAACGGATCACGGTCCTGCCCGCCGCCCCCGGACCCGGCGCCTTCCCCGCCGGGAGCGCCCCCCGGGGCACCGGCATCGTCGGCCACCGGGCCTTCACCGGTGAGGCGTGGGAGGTCCGGGTCGTCGTGGCCGAGGGCGTCGCCGTCCACGCCCGGACCCCGCAGGAACCCCCCGCCGTCGGCGCGACCGTCTCCTTCGGCTGGGCCCCCACCGACGTCATCCCCCTGGACAACGACAACGACGACCACGACGACAACGGCGACCACGGCGACGAGGCCGCCGGTGCCGGGACCGGCGCCGCGTCCGGGAAGGAGGCCTCCGGATGAGCCCGGCCGCCACCCGGGCCCCCCGTCGGCTGCGCGGCCTGCTGCCCGTCGCCCCCGCCCTGGTCTTCCTGGTCGCCCTGTTCGTCGTTCCGCTGGCCCGCGTTCTCGAACTGAGCCTGCACCCGGTCGACGCCAACGGGTATCCCCGGGACGGGTATTCACTGACGCAGTACGGCAGGGTGTTCACCGAGTCGTTCTTCTCCGAGGCGCTGTGGCACAGCCTGCTCACCTCGCTCCTGGTCACCGCCCTGTGCGTGCTGCTCGGCTTCCCCGCCGCCCACGCCCTGTCCCGGGCCCGCACCGGCGTGCTGCGCACCCTGCTGTTCGTCATCGTCGTCTCCCCGCTGCTGACCAGCGTGGTCGTCCGCAGCTACGGCTGGGTCGTGCTGTTCTCGGCCGACGGCGCGGTGAACCGGGTGCTCGTCGGCACCGGGCTCCTCGACAAACCCGCCCCGTTGCTGACGAGTTACCTGGTCGTGGTCGTCTCCGTCACCCATGTCTTGCTGCCGTTCGCGATCCTCCCGCTGACCACCGCGCTCGGCGCGATCGACGACAATCTGCGCCGCGCCTCCCGCAGCCTGGGCGCCGGCAGCGTCCGCACCTTCTGGAAGATCACCGTCCCGCTCAGCCTCCCCGGCATCGCCGTCGGCTCGACCGTGGTCTTCGCCCTCTGCATGGGCATCTACATCACCCCGCTGCTGGTCGGCGGCGCCAACCAGCCCCTCGCGGGACTGCGCGTCTACAGCCAGATCACCAGCGTGTTCGACTACCCGGTCGCCGCCGCGCTCAGCCTGGCCCTGCTCCTGCTGACCGTGCTGGGCGTCTTCGCCCTCGGCACCGGATTCCGCCTCTGGGAACGGAGACTCCATGGCTGACCCGTCCCCCCGCACGCCCCGCGCCGCCGGTACCAGGGGTTCGGCCGTCCTGCGCCGGGCCGGACGGATCGCCGCCGCGCTGCCCGCGACGGCCGTCTTCCTGTTCCTGCTGGCCCCGCTCGCCGTCCTGGCGCTCAGCTCGCTGAACTCCACGAGTTCGCTGAGCTTCCCGCCGCGCGGCATCTCCCCGCGCTGGTACCAGGAGGTGCTCACCTCCCCGGACTGGCTGGTGTCGTTCCGGCTCAGCGGGCTGCTGGTGCTCCTCGTCGTCCTGACCACCGTGACCCTCGGCACCCTCGCCGCCTACGGCCTGGTCCGCGGCGACTTCCCCGGGCGCGGCCTGCTCTCCGGGCTCGCCCTGGCCCCGCTGATGGTCCCCGAGATCATCATCGCCCTCGGCCTGCTGTACTACTTCCAGGGCCTCGGCCTGGTCAACACCCTCACGGGGCTGTGGCTCGCGCACTCCCTGGTGGCCCTGCCGTTCGTCATCCGGACCGTGATGGTGAGCGCCCAGGCCCTCGACCCGACGCTGGAACGGGCGGCGGCGGCCCTCGGCGCCGGACGCCTGCGCACCTTGCGCACGGTCACGCTGCCGCTGCTGCGCCCCGGCATCCTCGCCGGAGCGGTCTTCGCGGCGGTCACCTCGCTCGGTGAGGTGGCGGTCTCCGCGCTCGTCTCCGGGGCCAACACCACCACCGTGCCGGTGCGGATCTTCTCCGCCGTGCAGTTCCAGCTCGACCCGTCCGTGGCCGCCGTCTCCACCCTGCTGATGCTCGTCAGCGTGCTCGTGCTGGTGGGCGTCGACCGGTTCACCCATTTCTCCGAGGTGCTCTGACATGGCCACTGACGTGACCGCCGACCACCGCGCCCGCGCGCCGGGTGCCCGGGTCGGCATCGACGTGGGCGGCACCTTCACCGACTTCGTCCTCGCCCTGCCGGGGGACGCCCGGGGCCTGCTCCACCACAAGGAACCCAGCACCCCCGACGACCCCGCCCGCGCCGTCGCCGACGGGCTCGCCGCCATCCTCGACCGGGCCGGCCTCGGCCCCGGTGACCTCGCCTCCGTCACCCACGGCACGACCATCGGCCTGAACGCGATCATCCAGCGCCGGGGTGCCCGGATCGCCCTGGTCGTCACCGAGGGCCACCGGGACATCCTGGAGATCGGCCGCAGCCGGATGCCGTCCTCCTTCGACCTGCACGCGGCGAAGGAACAGCCCCTCGTGCCGCGTGACCGGATCGTCGAGATCGCCGCGCGGCTCGGCCCCGACGGCCGCCCCACCAGCACCCCGGACGACGAGGAACTCGCCCGCGTCGCCGAGGAGTTGGCCGCGACCGGCGCCGACGCCGCCGCCGTTCTCGTGCTGCACGGGCACACCGACCCCGCCTTCGAGGCACGGCTCACCGAGCGGCTCGGCGCCCTGCTGCCCGGGCTGCCGCTCACCTCGTCGGCGGCGATCTGGCCCGAGGTCCGCGAGTTCGAACGCGCCCTCGTCGCCTGCCTCAACGTGTACATCCAGCCGTTGATGCGCCGCTACTTCGACCGCCTCGAAGCGCTCCTGGACGGCCTGGGCGTGAGCGCCCCCGTCTACATCGCCGCGTCCAACGGCGGTTCGCTCAGCCTGCGTTCGGCCGCCGAGCGCCCCATCGAGACCGTGCTGTCGGGACCGGCCGCCGGGGTCACCGCCGCCACCCGGCTCGGCCGCGCCGCCGGCATCGAGCGCCTGGTCACCTTCGACATGGGCGGCACCAGCAGCGACATCGCCGTGGCCGTCGACGGCGAACCGGAGTTCGCCACCCACACCACGATCGGCGGCCTCCCGCTGATCCTTCCGGTGGTCGCCGTGAACGCCATCGGCGCGGGCGGCGGCTCGGTGGTACGCGCCGAGCACGGCGCCCTCAAGGTCGGCCCGGACAGCGCCGGAGCCGACCCGGGCCCCGTCGCCTACGGCCGGGGCGGCCTGCGCCCCACCGTCACCGACTGCTATCTGCACACCGGCGTCATCGACCCCGCGACCTTCCTCGGCGGCCGGATGACCCTCGACGCGCCCGCCGCCGCCCACGCCCTCGACGCGGTCGCGGACTCCCTCGGGCTCGACGGCGGCGATGGGGCCGCCGACGGCGCCCTGCGGGTCGCCACCGCCGGGATGGCCGTCGAACTTCAGAAGACCCTGGCCGAACGGGGCCTGGACCCGGCGGAGTTCACCCTCGTGCCGTTCGGCGGCGCGGGCCCCACCCACGCGGCTGTCCTCGCCGAGGAGGTCGGCATCCGCGCCATCGTCGTGCCGCCGACCGCCGCGACGTTCTGCGCGCTCGGTGCCGTCGGCGCCGACCTGCGCCGCGACTTCGCCCGCAGCCTGCGCCGCGACCTCGACGACGTCAGCGTCAGCGCCCTGCGCGACATCCTCGCCGGTCTTGAGGAGCAGGCGCGCACCTGGCTCGGCGCACAGGGCCCCGCCACCGGCGCCGTCCGCCTCACCCGCGCCGCCGACCTGAGCTACACCGGGCAGGCCTACGAACTGCGCGTCCCGCTCACCGCACCGCTCACCCCGGCCGGCCTCACCGAGGCGTTCCACCGCGCACACGAGCGCCTCTACGGCTTCCGGGACGTCTCGGCCGCCCTCCGCATCGGCACCGCCCGGCTCGCGATCAGCGCGGCGGGCCCCGACCTCACCCCGGCCGCCCCCGCCACCCCCTCGGCCGCCACGCCGCCCGGCCCGGTCGGCCGCCGGAGCGTGCTGCTCGCCGGGCGCCGGGTCACCGCCGACGTCCACCGGCGGGACGCGCTGCACGCCGGGCACACCCTCACCGGACCGGCCGTGGTCGAACAGGACGACACCACCGTGCTGGTGCCGCCCGGCTGGTCGGCCGCCGTCGACCCGCTCGGCAACCTCCGCCTCCGGTACTCCTGACAACGAACGGCAAGGACACCCCCGACCATGCAGCTCGACCCGGTCACCCTGGAGATCATCGGCAACAAGCTCGGTGCCCTCACCGAGGAGATGTGCCTCACCCTCCAGCGCACCAGCCGCTCCCTGTACGTCAAGGAGACGGCCGACTTCTGCTGCGCGCTCGCGGGGCCCGACGGCCGCTTCACCGCGTACCCGCGCGGCATCGGGGTCTCCGGCTTCGTCGGCCTCGACGTCCGCACCGCCGTCGAGCACGCCGGGCCCCTTCAGCCGGGCGACGTGATCGTCACCAACGACCCCTACACGTCCGGCGGTCTGGCCACCCACCTCACCGACCTCCAGCTGGTCGAGCCGTACTTCCACGCGGGCGAGATCGTCGGCTACGGCTGGGCGTTCATCCACTGCTCCGACATCGGCGGCCGGGTCCCCAGCAGCCTGGCTCCCAGCAACCACGAGATCTACCAGGAGGGCCTGCGCATCCCGCCGGTGAAGCTGCTGCGCGCGGGCGAGCCGAGCCGTGACATCGCCGCCCTCCTCGCCGCCAACAGCCGCACCCCGGACGCCAACGACGGCGACCTGCGCGCCATGCTCGCCGCCCTGCGCACCGGCCGCGAACGGCTGGCCCGGGTGATCGCCCAGCACGGCGCCGCCGACCTCGCCGCCGCCCACACCGACCTCGTCGACCACACCGCCCAGAAGGCCGGCGCCGCGCTCGCCCGACTGCGGGACGGCACCTACCGGTTCACGGACTACCTCGACGACGACGCCGTCTCCCCGGTCCCGGTGCGGATCTCCGTCACCGTCACCGTCGACGCCGGCACCCTGCACCTGGACTTCACCGGCACCGACCCGCAGGTCGACGCCGCGTTCAACATCGCCAGCCACGGCCGCGCGCACGCCTGGATCACCACCCGCGTCCTCGCCCTCATCTGCACCCTCGACCCGGCCATCCCGCTCAACGGCGGCCTGATCCGCCCGGTGACCGTCACCGCGCCCGAGGGCTCCGTCGTCAACGCCCTGCCGCCCGCCGCCGTCGGCATCCGGCACGCCACCGCCTCCCGCGTCAACGACGCCCTCGGCGGCGCCCTCGCGCTGGCCGCCCCCGAGGTGATGCCGGCGGCCAGCAGCGGCCTCGTCGTGCCCGTCGTCGTCGCCGAGAACGCCCCGGGCGGCGGCCAGAACGTCCAGGTGCTGGAGCCCATGGTCGGCGGCACCGGGGCCCGCGACGGCGCCGACGGCGTCGACGGCCGCGACAGCGGCATCTCCAACCTCGCCAACAACCCCGTGGAGACCGTCGAGACCGAGATCGGCGCCCGGATCGTCCGCTACGCGCTGCGCCCCGACTCCGGCGGCCCCGGCCGCTGGCGCGGCGGCTGCGGCCTGGAACTGGTCTTCCGGGTGCTCCACGACGACTGCCGGCTCCTCGCCCGCGGCCTGGAGCGGATGCGCTTCCGCCCGTGGGGCAGCGCCGGGGGCGGCCCCGGCGCCGCCGCCGAACTCGTCGTCAACGAGGGCCGGTCCGACGCACAGCGGCACACCAAGATCGACATGCTGACGTTGCGCCAGGGTGACACCGTGACCCTGCGCACCTCCGGCGCGGGCGGCCACGGCGACCCCTGGACCCGCGACCCGGGGGCCGTGCTCGACGACATACGGCGCGGACTGGTCACCCCGGAGGCGGCGGCCCGCGCCTACGGCGTCGCCGTCACCGCCGACCCCCACGGCCGCCCCGCCCTCGACGAGGCGGGCACCCGGGAACTGCGCAGCCAGGCGCCCGCCCCGGTCGACGGGGCGGGACCGGAGCGCGCGGCCTGGGACGCGGTGCACGACACCGAGGCCGCCGACCGCCTCGTCGCCGCCCTCTTCCGCCTCCCGCAGTCCCGCCGCTACGCCCGCCGGGCCGCGATCCACACGGCGGTCCTGCGCGAACTCCCCACCGGTTTCCCGGCCGTGGCCCCCTCACCCCCGCAACTCACCGCAGCCCGGGCCACGTTGGCGACCCTCACGACCGAACTCGAAGACGAGGTCGGCCGAGCGGCCTGAGCACCCCGACGCCGACGACGAGACACCTCACCGGCGTCAACTCCCCTGGCGCGCCCGCCTGTTCGGGCCGTCGGTCACCGTCCGCACCGTGACTCCAGCGGGACGCGGTGGCCGCCCTGCATGACATAGACGACGCGGCCGGTCGCGTCGATGTCCCGGAACGGGTCGCCCCGCAGCGCCACCAGGTCGGCGGTGCTCCCCGGGGCGATCCGGCCGAGGTCGGGACGGCCCAGCAGCTCGGCGGCGACGCAGGTGGCCGCGCGCAGGGCACGCAGCGGGGACATGCCGTGCTCGACCAGGGTCGGGAACTCCCGCCAGCTCTGCGCGTACGGGAACATCCCGGCGTCGGTCCCGAACGCGATCTTCACATCCGTCCGCGCGGGACGCCGCATCCCCTCACGCAGCTCGTCCGCGTACCGGCGGTAGACCCGGCGCATGTGCGGCGGCTGGAACGCCCACAGGCCCTCGTCGTCCAGCCCGCGCAGGAAGAACGTCTGGGCGTACTGGGTCGGCACCAGATAGGTGCCGTACTCCGCCATCAGCGCGTACGCCGACGGCGTGGCCAGACAGGCGTGTTCGATGCTGCGCACCCCGGCCCGGATGGCCCGGGTGATGGACTCGTCGTCGAACGCGTGGGCGGCGCACGGGAGATGGACGTCCCGGGCCGTCGACGCCAGGACGTTCATCTCGGCCTGCGAGTAGGCGGTGTCGTCGGGACTGTCCACCGGCGAGGAGAAGCCGCCGCTGGCGACGAACTTGATCCAGTCCGCCCCCGCGCGCGCCTGCTGGCGGACGGCGCGGCGCAGTTCCTCGGGGCCGTCGGCCAGGGTGCCGATCTCGATGCCGTACCGCTCGGCGAGTTCGGGCGTCTTGTCGGCGTGACCGCCGCGCGGGGAGAGGACGTTCGGCGCGACCAGCATGCGCGGCCCGGTGACGAGCCCCTCGTGGACCGCCCGCCGCAGCGCCGTGTTGAGTGCCTGGTGGGCGCCGCCGAGATCCCGGACGGTGGTGAATCCACAGGTCAGCAGGGTCCGCAGGGCGGGCAGCGCGTGCAGGGTCTGATAGGCGGCGGACGCGGTGTCGAGCCGTTCGTCCAGGGTGTGCACATGGCAGTCGATGAACCCGGGCAGCAGGGTGCAGCCGGGCAGTTCGACGGTGTCGGTGTCCGTCGACTCCGGGGGAGCGGCGGTCAGTTCGGCCACCCGCCCGTCGCGCACCAGCACGCCGATCCCGGTGGCCGGGCGGTCGGCGGTGCCGTCCCAGAGCCGGTCCGCGCACACCCACACGTCACGGTGCGGACGGTGCTCACCGGCGCTGGGCCCGCTCACCCGCCGGCCGATCGGGTCGGGGTCGGCCAGGTGTGCACCGGGGCGCCCGACGCGGCCAGCCGGGTGTAGGCGGACGTCAGCAGCCGCAGCGCGGTCCTCCGGTCGGTGCGCTCCTCCAGGGCGCTCAGCGCACGCTGCTGCCACACCGCGCCGGTCTGCCCGCCGGCCACCCGCGCGGCGATCACCGCCAGCAGCTGCCCGGCCTCCTCGGCGTCCACGCCCGCACCGACCAGGCCTTCGGCGGCCAGCGGCAGCAGCTGGGGGAGCAGCTGTCCGGCGTCGCTCCAGGTGAGGGTGGGGTAGTGGGCGGAGGGCCAGCAGAGCTTGGCGCGCAGGCCGGAGCGGGCCGCCCGGTAGAAGTTGCCCCGGGCCGACTCGAACGGCATGGCGGTGCGCGGGTCGTCCGGCTGCCGCGCCAGATGGAGGGTCAGGCCGAGCAGGAAGGCGGCGTTGGCGGCCATGTCGAGCGAGGTGGGCCCGCTGGGCAGCGCCCGGAACTCGATGCGGACATGGCCGCCGGGGTCGTACACCGGGCGGTTCCAGGTCCACACCGTCCCCTGGTGCAGGCGCAGTTCGTCCAGCCAGGGAGTGGCGCCGACCGCGGGTTCCCGGGTGGACAGGACGGGGATCAGCACGTCGTGGTCGCGCACGGCGTCCGCGAAGAGCCGCACCACCCCGCCGTCCAGCCAGCGCCGGCCGAAGGAGGCGCGGGGGCGGGGCGCGAGCCCCGAGGGTCCGCCGCCGTCGCCGAAGCCCTGCTCGTACAGCGGGATGCGGGTCTCCTGCCAGAGCCTGCGGCCCAGGAACAGGGGCGAGTTCCCGGCCGCCGCGAGCACCGGGCCGGTCGCCAGCTGCGCCGCGTTGTAGGTACGGGTGAACTCCGCTGGTGCCACGACGAGATGGACCTGCCAGGAGCAGTTCGCGCCCTGCACCGCGATGGAGTCGGCCGGCAGGGTCATCGGTTCCTCGCCGCCGAGGCCGAGGAGATAGGGCGAGCTGCGGCACCGGGACAACGCCCGCTCGATGTGCTGGAACCGGCCGCACGGCGTCAGGGCCGCCCGGTGCAGATCGGCGGCGGTGAGCGTGGGCAGGGTGCCGATCGTCACCGGGTGCGCCCCGTGGGCGTGGGCCGCCGTGGAGATCGCCGCGAGGAGCGCGTCCGTCTCGGTCCGCAGCGCGGTGAAGGGCCTGCCCCGCAGCTCGACCGGCGTCAGGTTCGCCTCCAGGTCGAACCGGTCCACCTCCAGGACGACACGGGGGTCGCGGACGTCGTCGCGGACACGGCCGTTCAGGGGCGCCGGGCGGCCGTCGGCGTGCATGAGGAACATTTCCAGTTCCGCCCCCACGCTGGTCTCGGTATCGCCGAAACCGGGGATCGTCAACGTCTCCTTCAATTCCCCGACGGATATGCCGAGCCGTCGGCGGAAAAGCAGGAAGTCGGCCTCCGTGAAGGTTTCCTGGTCGATGTCCAACCCCATACGCCGCTCCAGGGAGGGAAGAGAAACCCGGGATCTTCCGAGACACGCACGGCCTGAGCGGCGCATGGCATTTTGAGTGTAGTTGATCCCGTTCCCCGCGCGACTTCCGGCCGGGCACCCGCTCCGAGTGGCATGTGCGCGCCGATGGGAGGAGAGTGGGCTTTGAGGCGTGCCCCTCATCCAGGAGCTGACCTCTCTCGGTAGACATCCGCCTCTTTTCTCCGTCTGCCATTCAGGATCGGAAACCCATGAAGAAACAGACGGAGCGCGCGGACCACCATGCCGTCGAAGTCCCGCCCACCGTACAGCCCTGGCGCTGGCCGGAAGAGAAATGGCGGAGTATCGCCGCTCAAGTACAGGCGGGGAAAAGTACCGGACCTTCCCGGTGGCCGAGCGGAATTCTGGTCGCCGTCGCCCTCAGTTTCGACATCGACAACGAAACGGCGCCGTTCTGCCGGAACGAGACATCCCCCGCCCATATGGCCCAGGCGCATTACGGGGCGCGGGTGGGACTGCCGAGGATCACCTCGCTGCTGCGGGAGTACGAGGCCCGCGCCTCCTTCTTCGTCCCCGCCGTCTCGGCGCAACTGACCCCCGACGCCATCGAGGCGCTCCGGGCGGACGGGCACGAGGTGGGGCTGCACGGCTGGATTCACGAGCGGTGCGGCGACCTCTCGGAGGCCGAGGAGTACGCGCTCGCCGGACGCAGCGCCGACGTGCTGCGCCGCTGCACGGGCCTCACGCCCCGGGGCATGCGCACACCGTGGTGGGACTTCACCGCCCACACCCTCCCCGTCGCCCGGCAGTTGGGGCTCCTCTACGACTCCTCGCTGATGGCCGACGACGAACCGTACGAACTGCTCGACCGGGGCGAGCGCACCGGTATGACCGAGATCCCCGTCTCCTGGATTCGGGACGACGCCCCCTATTTCCCCGACGACCCGGCGGCCCGCCAGATACTGGCTCCCCGTCAGGTGGCGCAGATCTGGAAGGACGAGTTCGACGGCGCCTTCGCCGAGGGCGGGCTCTTCCAACTCACCCTGCATCCCCATGTGATCGGCCACCGCTCCCGCATGATCGCGCTGCGGGAACTGCTGACGCATATCGCGAGCCGGCCGGGGGTCTGGTTCGCCACCCACGAAGAGGTGGCACGGCAGGTCGGAAGCCGGCTCGGTATCGCGCCCGCTTCCGTACACTCCCGAGCCGCCTGACCCGTGGGCCGACTCCCGCCCCGCGAAAGGACGAATCCATGAAGGTCATCGATGTCGCCGATACGGCGGCCGATTTCTCCTGCCGCCCCGCCTCCCCCGACCGGCAGGACGACATCGTCTCCGTCTACCGGCAGGCCTTCGACAAGGACCCGGTGTTCCAATGGCTGTTCCCGGACGCGGAGAGCCGCCCGGAACTGATCGAGCAGTTCTTCACCGTCATGGTCGACCACACCTTCGCCCACGGCGGCGCCGTCCTGGAGACCAGGGAATTCGGCGCGGTCAGCATGTATTTCCCGCCGGACGCGGTGGCACAGCCGAAGGCGGAGAACGAACGGCTGCTCGACGCGTTGCGTGACGCACTCGGCGAGAACTCCGGCCGCTCTATCCACCTCCTGACCATGCTGGACGAGCATCATCCCCACGATGTCCCCCCGCACTACTACGGCACGTTCGTCGCCGCCCGTCCGGAACACCAGGGCGGCGGCCTCGGCACCCGCCTCAAGAAGTGCCTGTTCGCCCTCGCCGACGCGGAGCGGGCCGGCGCCTACGCGGAAGCCTCCTCCACCCGCAACCTCGCTCTCTACGAACGGCTCGGCCAGCGCCGCAGGGGACCCGCGCTGACCCTCCCCGACGGACCGCCGATCTTCCCCATCTGGCGCCCGCCCACCACAGGCCAGGGCGGGAGTTGAGATGACCGGCACCCTCGGACCACCTCCCCTCGCCGACGGCCAGGTCGTGCCCGAAGACCTCGATCTCCTCGACTCGGTGGCCCGTTACGCCCGCTACTTCCTGGAGACACCCCGCCCGGTCCGCCCCCGCGACCCGCAGCGCCTCGGTGAACTCCTCGGCGGGCAACTGTCGCAGAAGGGCCACGGCGAGCACGCGACCCTGCGCCGGCTCATCGACGCCGGTGAGTGCGGGCTGCTGCCGTCGGGCGACTCCCGGAGCTTCGGGTACGTGGTCGGGGGCGCGCTGCCGATCGGGATCGCCTCCGACTGGCTGGTCAGCCTCTGGGACCAGTGCTCGGCCGTCTACGAGACCAGCCCACTGGCCTCGGTGGCCGAACAGGTCTGCGAACGCTGGCTCGTCGACCTCTTCGGCCTGCCGACCGGCACCGTACTGGGCCTGACCTCCGGCTGCACGACCGCCAACCTCGCCTGCCTCGCGGCCGCCCGCGAACACCAACTCCGCGCGGCGGGCTGGGAGGTCAACGACCGGGGCATGCGTCACTCGCCGCCCCTGACCGTCCTCGCCGGCGCCCACACCCACGTCTCCGGCCTGCGCTGTCTGCGGCTGCTCGGCCTCGGCGGCCAGGTCGAACGGGTCGCGGCGGGACCCGACGGCCGGATGGACCCGCGCCATCTCGCCGACCTCGCGGCCGCCGCGCCCGGCGGTCTGATCGTGTGCGGGCAGGTCGGCTCCACCGACTGCGGCTCGGTCGACCCGCTGACCGAGATCGCCGCCATCACCCACGAACACGGCGGCTGGCTCCACCTGGACGCCGCCTACGGCATGTGGGCCGCCGCGTCCCCCGCCCTGCGGCCACGCCTCGACGGCCTCGAACGCGCGGACTCCTGGTCCTGCGACGGCCACAAGTGGCTCAACACGCCCTACGACTGCGGGATCGCCCTCTGCGCCCACCCGGACCCCTTCATCGACGCGGTCCGCTTCAGCGCCGACTACCTCCAGACCGCCGAACGCACCGGGCGCGACCCCATGGACCACCGCGTCGAGATCTCCCAGCGCGCCCGCGCCCTCACCCTCTGGGCGATCCTGCACCAGGAGGGCCGCGACGGCATCGCCCGCATCATCGAACGCAACTGCTCCGCCGCCGCCGAACTGGGCCGCCTGCTGGAACGGGAGCCGGGCATCGGCCTGTTGGCCCCCGTCACCCTCAACCAGGTGCTCCTGCGCATCGGCGACGAGGGCCGCACCCGGCGGATCGTGGACATCCTCAACAGCAGCGGCTCCTGCTGGGTGACCTCCACGACCTGGAACGGCGTCCCCGCGATCCGTATCTCCGTCTCCAACTGGCAGAGCGGCCGGGAATCCGCCGAAGCCACCGCGTCCGCGTTCCTCCAGGCCTACCGAGGCCAACCAGAGCCAGGCGCGGGACCACCCCACCGACGGTGAGGGCAACGGCGGCCACGGCGCCCCCGGCCGGGTCGGCGCGGTTACGCGGGGGCTCGGGTCGCGGCGACCGCCCCGCCGTCGACGAGCAGGTCGGTGCCCGTGACGAAGGTCGACTCCGGGCCAAGCAGGAAGGCCGTGGCGGCGGCGATGTCACCCGGGGTGCCGAGGCGGCGGGTGGGGGACAGGTCGATCAGCGCGCGCATCATCTCCCCGGCCGGGCCCGCCAGTTCGGCCTGGCCCATGGCGGTGGAGACGACACCGGGGCTGACACTGTTGACCCGGGCCCCGCGCCGCCCCCACGCGACGGAGGCGGCCATCACCCGCAGCTGGTTGGCGCGCTTGGCGACGCCGTACGCGGTGCCCGGGTCGGCGACCATGTCCGGCGCGAGCAAGGGAAGGCCGAGCAACCGGTCGGAGGGGGTGGTGGTCAGCGCGCGTTCCTGCTCCGGGGGGAGCGGGGCGGCCAGATACCCGGCCATGCTGGCGATGACGACGCCCGCGCCGCCGGACGCGATGACGGGCTCGAACGCGTCCAGCACCAGGGCGACGCCGAGCAGATCGACGGCGAGGATCGCCGCCACGGACGCCTGCACCGGCGACAGCCCCGCCGTGTGCACGACCTGCGTGACCTCCCCCAACGCCCGTGCCCTGGCGGCGAGTTCACGCACCGAGTCGGCGGAGGTCACATCCACGACCTGCGTCACGACGCTCAGGCCCTCGCCGGTCAGGGCCCGCCCGGCGTGGTCGAGGGTCTGTTCCCCGATGTCGGCGAGCAGCACCGTGCGGCCCTGGCCCGAGCGGCGGGCGACGGCCTCTCCCATGCCGCCCGCCCCGACGACCACCAACACCTGTCCGTTCACGGTGACGCTCCGCTCCTCTTTACGAGACTTTCTGTCTCGCTGGAAAGGTCAGGATAGAGGAGCGGTTAATCTCGTCACCATGTCCGACTCCCGCCGTGGCCGCGCGCGCAGCGAGACCACCCGCCGGGCCCTTCTCGACGCGACCCGGGAGGAGCTGGCGGCGCACGGCTACGACAAGCTGTCCATCGACCGCATCGCGCACGCGGCCGGCGCCGGCAAACAGACCGTCTACCGCTGGTACCCGTCCAAGAGCGCCCTGGTCGCCGAATGCGTCCTCGACGGCGCTGTCCTGCCCGCCGGGAACCTGGTCCCGGACACCGGCGACATCCGGCGCGACCTGCGCGACTGGCTGGGCGCGTTCGCCGGCCGGCTCGCCCGCCCCGAGGCCGCCGCCCTGATCCGGGCGCTGACCGCGGCCGCCGCCGAGAGCGACGACGTCGCCGCCCGATGCTACGAACGGCTCACCTCGGCCACCGCAGGCGCCCTCGCCGCCCGCCTGCGGACCGCCGCCCCCGCCGCACGCCACGCGTCGGCCACCGTCGCCGCCGAGGCCCTCATCGGAGCGATGCTCTACCGCCTGCTCGTACGGCAGCCCGCCACCCCGCACTTCCTGGACAGCCTCATCGACACGGTCCTCACGGGAACACAGGGCGGGAACGGCACGGTCCCGGCGCCGTCATCCCCGTAGCCCCCGAGTGCCCCTTCCCTCACGCCGCTCCCGGTGGGCAGCCGCAGGACTCGCGGTGCATGAACGTCGGGTTGATGGTGACCTTGCGGGGCGGCAGGGCGGGGGAGGTGATCCGGGACAGGGCCATGGCGACGGCCTGTTCGGCGATGGACCGGGCGGGCTGCGCCATCGCGGTCAGCCGGGGATGGAAGAGGTCCGCCCACTCGAAGTCGTCGAACGACACGAGGGCCAGGTCACCGGGGACGCTCAGGCCCGCGTCGCGCAGGGCGCGCAGGGCGCCGATCGTCATACGGTTGTTGCCCACGACCAGCGCCGTGGGCGGCTCGGCGAGGCCGAGGAGCCGGCCGACGGCCACCCCCGCGCCGTCCTCGCTGGAGTCGCCGTCGGCCTCATGACGGGGGTCGGCCTCGATGCCGTTGCGGCGCAGGCCGAGGAGGTAGCCGGCGCGGCGTTCCCGGGTGGTGGTGAGCCCGGCGCGCCCGGTGACCATGGCGATGCGGGTGTGTCCGACGGCGGCCAGATGGTCCACCAGGAACGCGGTGGGCTCGGCGTTGTCGACGGCGACCTGATCGACGCCGGCCGGGACGAAACGGTCGATGGCGATCACCGGGACATCGACCTTGCCGGCGTACCTGATGGCCGGGGAACCGTCCCCGGAGGCGGCCAGGATGATCGCGCTGACCCGGCGCCGCAGCAGCTCGCCGACCGCCTTGATCTCGGCGTCGGCCTCGTCGTGGGTGTCGGCGAGGAGCACCGAGTACCCGGCGGCCGACGCGTGCCGGTCGATGCCGTGGACGACGCTGCTGAAGTAGGGGTTGGACAGGGCGGACATGGCCAGACCGATGGTGCCGTACCCGGTGCTGCCGAGGGCGCGGGCGACGGGGTCGGGGACGTAGCCGGTCTCGGCGACCGCGCCCAGGACGCTGCGGACGGTCGCCGGGGCCACCGGACGGGTCTTGTTGAGCACATGCGACACCGTCGACACGGAGACGCCCGCCCGCCGGGCCACGTCCGCCATGGTGGGCGTCTGCCGGGGCGCTCTTCCTGCCATGTCCTGGGCCTAGCCACGCTCGCCGAGCACGAGATCGGCCCGTGCGGCGGTGGCGCGGATGAGGGCGCTGGTCTCCTCGTCGACCCCGAGGGCCTTCGCGCGGGCGGCCTCGGGGGTGAAGCCGAACTCCACGTAACGGCGGACGAGTCGGGCCCGGCGGGGTTCCGGGAGGGCGTCAAGGAACCAGCTCTCGTCGAGGAGTTGGCCCACCTCCCGCCAGGGGCCCTGCTCGGACAGCAGGAAGTTGCCGTCGACGACGACCAGCCGGTGCCCCGCGGTGACCTCGATCGCCGCCGCCACCGGGTTCTCCAGGGCGCGGTCGAACTCCGGCCACCACACGGTGTGTTGACGCTCGGCGCGGGTGCGGCGCAGCAGGGCGGCGAAGCCGTGCGCGTCGAAGGTGCCGATCGTGCCCTTCCGGGCCGTCTGCCCCCGCGCCCGAACGACCTTGTGGGCGAGGTGGAACCCGTCCATCGACACCGCCACCGCACACCCCGGCCGCGCCGACTCCAGGCGGGCCAGCAGCTGTTCGGCGAACGTCGACTTGCCCGCGCCGGGCTCCCCGACGATCCCGAGCAGCGCCCGGCCGCCGTCGGCCAGACCGAGGGCCCGCTCCACCAGCGCGTCCAGACAGGGGCGCCGGTAGAGCGGGGCGTCGGCCGGGCCGGTGCCGCCGCCGGTGGGCGTCATGCGGGCGGCTGCGACGGGCGGTGGGCGGCGGGGGCGTCCCCGGGCATGTGCTGCACGGTGCTCTCCACGAGCGCGCCGTCGTCGGCCACCCGCAGCGCGCCGGTCATCAGACCCACCACCTCGGTCATCGTGCACGAGCCGGGCGCGACCACCGCCGCGCGTCTGCCGAGGCGGTGCACATGGATACGGTCGGCGATCTCGAAGACCTGCGGCATGTCATGGCTGATGAGGACGACCGGAACCCCGCGTTCGCGGATACGGGCGATCAGCTCCAGGACCTGACGGGACTCCCGGACGCCGAGGGCCGCCGTCGGCTCGTCCATGATGATCAGCCGGGTGCCGAACATGGCCGCCCTGGCCACTGCCACCGCCTGCCGCTGCCCGCCGGAGAGGGTGCCGACCAGCTGGGTGATGTCCTGCACGGTGGCGATACCGAGCCGGTCGAGCTGCTCGGCGGCCTCGGCGCGCATCCGTCGGTGGTCCAGCATCCGCAGCCCCGCACCGAGGAACCCCGCCCGGCGCAGTGGCCGCCCGAGGAACAGATTGGCGGCGATGTCCAGCTGCGGGGCGACGGCGAGAGTCTGGTACACGGTCTCGATGCCGGCCTCGCGGGCCTCGCGCGGACCCTGGAAGCGGACCGGGACGCCGTCCAGCTCGATGGTTCCGGCGTCCGGCACGAGGGCCCCGGTGAGAGCCTTGATCAGGCTCGACTTGCCGGCGCCGTTGTCACCGACGACGGCGAGCACCTCCCCCGCGCGGATCTCGACGTCGGACGCGTCGATGGCGACGACGTTGCCGTACCGCTTGGTCAGTCCGCTCGCCCGCAACACCACCTCGGCGCCGGGCGGCGGGGCGGACGTACTGCCGGACCGGGTCTGGTTCATGCCGCCCTCCCGCGTACGACACGGTCCACCGCGACGGCGACGATCACGAGGATGCCGGTCGCCACCTGCTGGTACAGGCTGTCGATGTGGGCCTGGGTCAGCCCGTTGGCCAGGACCGTGACGACCAGGGCGCCGAGCACGGTGCCGGGGATGCCGCCGCGCCCGCCGAAGAGCGAGGTGCCGCCGATCACCACGGCGGTGATGCTGTCGAGGTTGCCGGTCTGGAAGGCGTTCGGGTCGGCGTTGGGGATGCGGCCGAGCGCCTGCCAGGCGGCGAGCGCGTAGACGAACCCGGCCAGCACATACACGCTCAGCAGGGTGCGCCGGGTGTTGACGCCGGTCAGCCGGGCCGCCTCGGCGTCGTCGCCGACGGCGTGGACGTTGCGCCCCCAGGAGGTCTGCGTGAGCAGGAACCAGAGCCCCACGGCGAGCACCAGCGCCACGCCCATGCCGTACGTGACCTCGATCCGGCCGAACAGATAGGACCGTTCACCGAGCACCGTCAGAATGCCGGGGGGAACGGCGAAACTCCGGCCATCGGCGAATAGTTGACCCGTCGCCGTCAGCACGCTGAGCACACCGAGCGTGACGATGAACGGCGGCAGCCGCAGCCGGGTCACCAGCGTGCCCGACACCGCGCCGACGGCCGTGCACAGCACCACGCCCACCAGCAGGGCGAGGGCCCCGGGCAGGGCGTGCTCCCCGAGCCGGGCGATGACCAGGGTGCCCAGGACCATGATGGCCGCGTTGGCCAGGTCGATGCCGGCGGTCAGGACGATCAGGGTCTGGCCGAGGGCGAGGGTGCCGACCACGAGGAACTGCTCCACGATCAGCGAGCCGTTGTCCACGTTCAAGAAGGTGTCGGTGGTCAGCGCGAACACGGTGACGGCGATGACCAGCGCGGCCAGCGGACCCGCCGCCGTGTTGCCGAGGAACCGGGCCAGGAGCGCGGCGGCCGAGGGGCGCACGCCGGTCGCGCCCGGGGGCGTGGGGGAGGGGTGCGTGGTGGTCACGGATCAGCCCCAGCAGTTCTTCAGGCCCCAGGAGGTGTCCTGGGAGTCCAGTCCGGAGACGGGCTTGTCGGTGATCAGCTGCGAACCGGTGTCGACGAACCCGGAGGGCTTCGTGCCCTTCCTGACGTGCGTGACGACGGCGTCCACACCGTCCCGCGCCATCTTCTTCGGGAACTGCATGACCGTCGCCGCGAACTTGCCGCTCCGCACGTCCCGTACGCCCGTGCACGAGCCGTCGATCGACGCGATGACGATCCCGGTCTTCCCGCTCAGGGCTTGGGCGGCACCGGCGGCCGCGGGTTCGTTGATCGTGTAGACGGCGTTGATGCCCCGGTCGCGCTGGTACAGGTTCTCCATCGCGGTCTGCGCCTTGGTCTGGTCGCCGTTGGTGACGGCGGTGCCCTTGATCTCCGCGGCACCGCCGGTGACCCCGAACCCGGCGAGGAACCCCTTGTGCCGCAGGTCGGACACGGAGGAGCCGGGCGTGCCGTCGAGCAGCACGACGGCGGGCGACGCGTCCTTCAGGGCGGCCTTGACGTAGCTGCCCTCCTTGACGCCCGCCGCCTCGTTGTCCGTGGCGAACGTGGCGTCCACGGCGCTCGCCGGATCGGTCGCGGTGTCCAGCGCGATGACCAGAACACCCTTGGCGCGGGCGGACTTGATGGCGCTGAGCACACCGGAGGAGTTGCTCGGGGTGATGAGGATGCCCTGGACGCCCTGGGTGACGAGGTTGTTGATCGCGTCGACCTGGCCCTGGTTGTCACCGTCGAACTTGCCTGCGAGGGCGACGAGTTGAGCGCCCTTCGCGTCCGCCTCGGCCTGCGCGGCCTGCCGCAGCTCGACGAAGTAGGGGTTGCTGTTGGTCTTGGTCACCAGCCCGATGGAGATCGTGCCGCCGGAGGCGGTGGCGGTGTCCGAACCGCCGCTCCTGGTCGAGGTGCAGCCGGTGACCAGCAGGGCAAGGCTTGCCGCGGCGACGACCGGTGCACTGGAGGGGAAACGCAGAAGTCCCATGATCCGCTCCTTCCAGCCGCGCGGGTACTGCCTCGGACCTGCGGGCTGCCGCACAACGTAGCCCGGGGAAACGCTTCTGCCTAGACATTGCGCAAAGCTTTGCGGGCCCCCGTGAGAGCGCGGGCCACCGCGCCGCCCCGGCCTGAGAACCCTTACGGGGGACGGGTGTTGACGCGCTCGGGCATTGGGGTGGTGTGGGGCGCGGGCCCGTGACGGCCGGGGCGCGTCCACGTTGGTGAAACGGATCTGACCCGGTCCCGGGTCGTCCTCGTCCGTCCGTCTCGTGCATCAGGAGTTCCGCTGTGAAGTCACCCGCGAAGTCGTCCCTGCGTCGTGTCGCCCTCACCGCCGTCTCGTTGGCGGTGCTCACCGCGCCGGTGACCCCGGTCTCGGCGCGGGAGGCGGGCGCGGGGTTGCCGCCGCTGCCGCTCAAGTCCGGTGACCCGTACACGTTCTGTCTGACCGACGCCTCCCAGAAGGCGCTTGCCGCCGCCCGGATCACGCTGGAGGCCCTCGCGCCGAACACCGTGGTGACGTCGAAGGGGCAGAAGTGCATGCGCGGGACCCTCAAGAGCGGGCACATCAACTCCGACCTGAGCGGTCTGACCGGCGAGGGCACCGGCGGGTTCGCGTTCCGACAGGGCCGCAAGCGGGCCGAGTTCACCGTTCCCCGGGTGGCGCTGAGCCCGGACCGGAGCGGTTCGTGGACCGTCGAGCACAAGGGGCGGCGCATCGAGATGTTCACGTCCACCAAGATCGGGGCGAAGCTCACGCTGACCAAGGTGAGCGCGGAGCACCTGCCGATGACGCTCACCAGGACCGGCGCCGACGCCCTCGCCGGCGTGTTCGGCAGCAGCCCCGCCCCGGCCGGCAAACCGTTCTTCGAGGGCAACGCCAGCTTCGACGTCCTGCACTCCGTCACCGGCCCGCTCGGCAAGTAGCGCTGAGGGCAGGCGAGTTGGGCCGCTCCCTCGGCGACTGAGGGGGCGGGAGGGGCCTGTCGCTCACCGCGAGGACAGGCCCCTTGCGCTGGGCGGCGGCAGGTCAGGGGGCGCACTGGCTGGTGAGGGCGTCCACGTCCTGCCGGAGCGCGACGGCCCCCCGACAGGTGGCCGCGCCGGGTGCGGCCGCCGCCGACGCGACCGGGCCCAGGACGCTCCGCGCGCCGACGGCCAGGGTGCTCGCGGCGACGGAGAGCGACGTTACGGACCACCTCATGTGCGGGTCCCTTCACCGAGAACAATGTGCGCAGAACGTAGTCACGTGATGACGCAACGTGCCTGTCCGGGGCGGCCGTTCGGGGTGCCCGGGCCCGGGCGGCTCAGCCCTGGGCGGTGGGGCGCACGACGATCTCGTTGACGTCGACCTCGGCGGGCTGGGCGATGGCGTAGTGGATCGCCTCACCGATCGCGGCGGCCGGGATCGCGATGTCCATCAGACCCGTCACCGCCTCCCGGGTCGCCCGGTCACCGATGCTGTCGGCCAGCTCGCTGCGGGTCGCGCCGGGGCTGATCACGGTGACCCGCAGATGCCGGCTCTCCTGACGCAGCCCCTCCGACAGGGCACGGACCGCGTGCTTGGTGGCGCTGTAGACGGCGGCCGTCGGATCGACCCGAAGCCCCGACACCGACGCGATGTTCACGACGTGCCCGGCGCCCTGGGCGTCCATGACCGGCAGCACGGCGGCGATCCCGTGCAGGACCCCACGCAGATTGACATCGATCATGCGGTCCCACTCGTCGGTGCGCAGCGCGTCCAGACGGGACAACGGCATCACCCCGGCGTTGTTGACGAGGACATCGACGCGGCCGTACCGGTCCTGGGCGGCGGCAACGAACGACCGCATGCTCGCCGGGTCGGTCACATCCAGCCGGTGCGGCAGGGCGCTGCCGCCGCGCGCCTCGATGGCCTGCGCCAGCGCCGCGAGCCGGTCGGTGCGCCGGCCCCCCAGCACCAGCCGGTGCCCGGCCTCGGCGAGCCGGTGGGCGGCGGCCTCACCGATGCCGCTGCCCGCGCCGGTGATCAGGACGACCTTGGGAACAGACATGCGCGGTCCTTCGGGGTGCGGGTCGGCCGTGCCGGTGTGCCGACCAGGTCGTTCCAGCATGCGCGCGAGGAGGGCGCGGAGGCAGGACGGGGCTTCCTGGGTGCGGCACACCCTGGGAGCACCGACGTACGATGCGGGTATGAGCGGCAACGAACTGGGCGAGTTCCTGCGGGTGCGTCGCTCGCGCGTCAGCCCCGCTGACGTGGGATTCCCCGCCTCCGCGCCACGCCGGGTCAGCGGGCTGCGCCGCGAGGAGGTCGCCGTCCTGGCCGGGGTCAGCGCCGACTACTACGCCCGGCTGGAACAGGGCCGCGAACGTCACCCCTCGGGGCAGGTCGTCGACGCCCTCGCCCGTGCCCTGTGCCTGGACGCCGACGCCTGCGCGCACGCCTACCGGCTGGCCGGGCTCATGCCGACCCCCGCGCCCCCGTCCCCGGACGAGGAGAAGGTCGCCCGCGCGCTGCTCCAGCTGATGGACGCCTTTCCCGACGCCGTCGCCTATGTCCTCAACCGGCGCATGGACGTCCTCGCCTCGAACGCCCTCGCCGACGCGCTTCTCGCGCCGCTGGCCGATCCGCGCGCGATGGTGCGGTCCCTGTTCCGTGACCCCGCCGCGCGCGAGCTGTTCGCGGACTGGGGTGCCGTGAGCCGTGATGCGGTGGCCGCGCTGCGTCTTGCCTCCGGGCAGGGGCGGCGCGATGCCGCCACCGCCGCGCTGGTCGCTGAACTCCTGCGGGACAGTGAGGAGTTCGCCGCGCTCTGGGGGGCGCATGAGGTGCGGCGGCTCGGCAGTATGACCAAGACCTTTCAGCATCCGGTGGCGGGGCGGTTCACCCTCACGTACCAGACGTTCGAGGTGCAGGATGCGCCTGGGCAGGCGTTGTTGGTCGGTACGGCCGAGCCTGGTAGTGGCGATGCGGAGGCGTTGGCGCGGTTGCGGCCGGTGGCTCGCCGGGTGCTGAGTGGGCGGGGCTCGGCTGGCTGAGGTTTGCCCAACGGCGTTGTGGCCGAGGGGAGTTCACTCGCTGGGGGCGTGGGGGTGTTGCGCAGTTCCCCGCGCCCCTGGACAGGCGGGGTCGTGGGCGGGTGCGGCGCCGTGGGGGCTGGTCGCGCAGTTCCCCGCGCCCCTTCTCGGCGTTGTCGGGGCCGTTGGCTGTGTGGCTCGGGCCTCCGGGGAGGGGTGGTTGTTCGGCTGGCGCGCCGTGGGGGCTGGTCGCGCAGTTCCTCGCGCCCCTTAAAAGCCTTGAAGGTGGGGTTATTTGGGGGGTATCAGGTTGCGTAGGGCGGGTTTGGATAGTTTGCCGGTTGCGTTGCGGGGGAGGTGGGGGACGGTGGTGAGGTGGGTGGGGAGTTTGTAGCGGGCCAGGTGGGCGGCGGCGAACTCTCTGATGTGGTCCAGGGTGAGGGACGTTCCGGGGACGCAGGCGACGATCGCCTGGACCGTCTCGCCCCATGTCGGGTCGGGGACGCCGATGACGGCTGCCTCCAGGACGCCGGGGCAGGCGGCGATGACGCGTTCCACCTCGGCCGGGTAGATGTTCTCGCCGCCGCTGATGATCATGTCCTTGAGCCGGTCGACGACGTAGTAGAAGCCCTCCTCGTCGCGGTGGGCGATGTCACCGGAGTGGAACCAGCCCTCGTCGTCGAAGGCCGCGCGGGTCGCCGCCGGGTCGTTCCAGTAGCCGGGGGTGACATGGGGGCCGCGGACACAGATCTCGCCCCGGAGGCCGGGCTCGGTGAGCGGGGCGCCGGTGACCGGATCGACGAGGCGGATCTCCGTGTACGGCATGGGGATGCCGGCCGAACCCGCCTTCCGCTCCGTCAGCGGCGCGGGCAGATACGTGGCGAAGGGGGCCGTCTCGGTGAGTCCCCAGGCCTGTTGGAGCGGGATGCCGTGCGCCGCGTACTCCCTGATCAGATGCGGGGGGACCGGTGCCCCCGCGACGATCGGGGCACGCAGCGCGCTCAGGTCGGCGTCGCGGAAACCCGGCACCCGGGCCAGGGCGGCGTACATGGCGGGCACCGCGAAGAGCGTGGTCACCCGGTGCCGGACGAGGTCGGCCAGACAGTGCGCGGGATCGAAGCTCCGGCCCAGCACCACCGTGCCGCCCCGTAACAGGGTGCGCAGGGTCAGCGCGTTGAGGCCGCCGATGTGGAAGAGCGGGGCGAGGGCCAGGTTCACGTCGTCGTGGCGGGTGTCGACCAGGCTGTCCACGTTGACCGCGTTCCACCACAGGTTGCCGTGGGTGAGCATGACCCCTTTGGGGCGCCCGGTGGTGCCGGAGGTGTACATCAGGGCGCCGAGGTCGTCGTCGTGCAGCGGCACCGGGTCCCGCCCGGTCCCGCCGGTGCCGAGGAGCCGGGACAACGGCGTCCACGGGGCCCCGGGTGTGCCGGGCACCGGGCAGGCGGGGTCGGTGTCGACCAGGACGCGGACGCGGGCCGGGACGTCGTCGAGCACCGCCTCCACCAGGGCGCGGTGGCCCTCCTCGACGACAAGGGTGTGCGCCCCGCTGTCGGTGAGGACGTGCCGTATCTCGTCGGCGGCGAGGCGGAAGTTGACCGGGACGAAGACGGCGCCGAGATGGGCGGCGGCGAACAGCGCCTGGAAGAAGGTGACGCTGTTGAGGCCGAGGTAGGCGATCCGATCGCCCCGCCGCAGCCCCCGCTCGGCAAGCCCGGCAGCCAACTCTCCAGCTTCGGAGCTGAGTTGGGCGGCGGAGAACTCCCGCCCCTCGTAGACCAGCGCGGTGGGCGTGGGGTACGAGGCTCTGCGGCGCAGCGCGGTGGCGGGGCTGATGTCGACGGCGGCCATGGCGTCGGCTCCTTCTGGGGCTGTCGTGCAGGACGGCTCACGCGCGGGACGCTGTCGTGGAGAGACGGCTGTCGAGCGGCACGGCTGTCATACGGGATAGCCCGGGTAAGGTGCAACTCCCCTGCGGGGTACCTGAGTTGTTACAGGACGCCTCCACCGGCAGGAGTACGGGAGCCTCGTTGGGCGATGCCGCCGTCGGCGGGGATGACGGCCCCGGTGACGGTAGCGCTGTTGGTGCGGGAGGCGAGCAGGACGTACGGGCCCGTGAAGTCCTCGGGCTCCACGCCGGCCTCGTGCAGCCCGGTGCGCATGCCGCCCACGGCGACGCCGTTCACACGGACCCGGGGCGCGAGTTCGTGGGCGAACTGGCGGAGCAGGCCGAGGCAGGCGTGTGTGCTGGCGGTGTGGAGGGCGCCGCCGCCGTCGGGGTGGAAGGAGGCGTCGGAGAGAGTCATGACGATGTTGCCCTGGCTGCGCACCAGTTCGCGCCAGGCGGCCTCCACGGTGAGCGCGTATCCCTTGACGTTGACGTCGAAGATCTCGTCGAACGCCGCGGACATCTCCTTGCCGGACAGCCCGGTGAGGCTGCGGTGGTGGTCCCAGATCCCGGCGTTCGGGACGAGGACGTCCAGGGAACCGAAGCGCTCCACGGTGGCCTCGACCGCGCGGTGCAGGTCGTCGGGGGAGCGCACGTCCCCGGTGAGGGGCAGCATCCGCTCACCGAGGTTCCCGGCGGCGTCGACGACCTCCTGGAGCTGAGCGGCGTCACGGTCGAGAACGGCGACGCGGGCACCCTCGTCGAGAAAGCGCAGGGCGACCGCGCGGCCGATGCCGGAGTCGCCGCCGGTGATCAGAGCGACGTCGCTCGCCAGCCAGCCACCCATCACCGGGCTCCGAGGAAATCGCCCACCAGGCGCCCGAACGCGCTCGCACCGGTCCCGAGCGTCGTCTCCACGAGATGCTCGACATGCTCGACGAGCTTCAACTCTTCGTTCAGTGCAGTGCTCACGTGGTCTCCGGTGGTCACAGAAAGGGTGCTGAGGTTCTTGGCGAGCAGGACATGGATGATCCCTCCCACCGCTCCACACGCACCCCACATTCCACCCCACCCCCACCCCCCACCACCCCCCACGTGCCACCCACCGGCACACCACCCCACCGAACACCCCAGTCCGGGCCCGCCGCCAAGGGGCGCGGGGAACTGCGCACCCAGCCCCAACGAACCGGCACCGTTCCGGCAACAGCAAGTGGCACCCCCTGAAGGGGAATTGGGGGCGACACCCCAACCCCGTTCTGGGCAACGCCGCCAAGGGGCGCGGGGAACTGCGCGCCCAGCCCCAACGAACCGGCACCGTTCCGACAACCGCAAGTGGCGCCCCCAGAAGGGGAATTGGGGGCGACACCCCAACCCCGTTCTGGGCAACGCCGCCAAGGGGCGCGGGGAACTGCGCGCCCAGCCCCAACGAACCGGCACCGT
>NZ_JBIVVA010000001.1:345308-366620 GCF_044757465.1 Streptomyces sp. NPDC091279
CCGTTCCGACAACCGCAAGTGGCACCCCCAGAAGGGGAATTGGGGGCCACAGCCCAACCCCCGGCCGGGCAACGCCGATAAGGGGCGCGGGGAACGGCGCGACCAGCCCCGACGACCCCGCCCGCCCCCGCACGCGCCGCGCCCGCGCCCCCGCGAGACAGGGGCCCGGGACCGTTTACATCCCGGAATCAGCCACCTACATTGGACGTGCGTCCATTCTATTGTGCCGCTGGTTCGCCATGGTCGTCGTGATCGTCATCGGAGCCTCCCCCATGCCACTCCACCCCCCACCCCCGCACCGCAGCGACCCCGCGCCCGACCGCGCGCCGGCCCCCGCACCGGACAACGGACCTCCCCCCGCCCCCGAGCCACAGACCACGCCCGAACCACAGACCGCGCCCGAGCCGCAGACGGCGGTCGACAAGGCGCTCACCCTGCTGAAGTCCCTCGCCGAGCTGGACGGTGAGATCGGCGTGAGCGAGCTGGCCCGCCGCACCCGGATGAGCAAGTCGACGACCTTCCGGCTGCTGGGCATCCTCCAGCGCAACGACCTCGTCGAGCGGGCCGGCAGCAACTACCGGCTGGGCGGCAGCCTCTTCGACATCGGCAGCCGCGCCTACGGCCCGACCACGCCGTTGCTCCAGGAGTGGCTGTTACCGCACTTGGCCGACCTGCACGAGCTGACCGGCGAGACCGTCCACCTCGCGGTGCTGCACGGCACGAACGTCGTCTACGTCAACAAGCTCCACGGGCACCGGGCGGCCCGCTCGCCCGCCCGGATCGGCGCCCGGCTGCCCGCGTACTGCACGGGCGTCGGCAAGGTGCTGCTGGCGTTCGACCACGACGCCGCCGAGGCCGCCATCACGGCGGGCCTGACCGCGCGCACCGAGTACACCCTCGCCGACCCCGGCCGTTTCCGGGCCGCGCTCGGCCGGGTCCGCCGGGACGGCATCGCCTACGACCGCCAGGAGGCCGTTCTCGGCCTGACCTGCGTCGCCGTACCGATCATGGGCCCGGCGGGCCGACCCGTGGCGGCCCTGTCCATCGCGGCGGCCGACCGCCGTTTCGACGCCGCCCGGTTCGCCCCGGCCCTGCGCCGAGTCGCCCACGAGGCAGGCCGAGCCGTCACCTCGGCCCGAGCCCGCCAGACGGTCCCGACCGGGGCGGGCGCACTGTCGGGGGTCTGACCTCGACCGCCAGACCGGACCGGACCAGACCGGACCCGGCACGGACGCGTCCGGCGTGGGTGCGGACCTCGCCAGGCGGTATCGACAGGGGCCCGCGCGCTGTCCCGGGCCGGCCCCTCCCGGACGACGTCCGCCGTGGCGTCGGCTCGGTCAGCGGGGCTTGCTTCGTGGGGCTGCGCGGAAGCGTGGGGGTGGTGTGGTGGCGCCGGTGACGGGCTGGGCCCGGGGGACGCTCACCACGATGTGGACGAGGCTCTCGCCGTCCAACGACTCGTACACATGCGGCTGGTCGCCCGGGTAGCGCACGAAATCCCCGGCCGCCAGCTCCACCGGACCGTCGACGGGCCCGACCCGCACCCGCCCGCTGATGACGTACAGATGCTCCAGCGTGCCCACCGGGTGCGGGTCGGACGGCGCGTTCGCGCCCCGCAGCTTCCGGCCGATGCGCACCACGTAGTTCTCGATGACGCCGGAGCCGTAGACGTGGTCCAGCGCGCGGGACTCGTAGCCGCCGTGCTGCTCCCAGACGACGTCCTCGCCGTGCTGCACGGTCATGACCTGTTCCCGCCCCGCCACCAGCCGGGTGACCGGCACGCCGAGCGCCGCCGCGATGGCGAACAGCGTGTCCACCGTGGGGTTGCCCGTGCCCTGCTCCAGATTCGACAGGGTCTGTTTGGCCAGCCCCGCCTGCCGGGCCAACTCGGCCAGGGACAGAGCCCGCTGCTCTCTGAGGAGGCGCACATTACGCGCCACCACGGCGTTTCCTGAAGACACGCCCCCACTGTAGGGGTAGGGGGTGAGGGTCCGTCCGACGCAGGTGGGACCGCCACGGCCCGCGCCCGCGCCTGTGCCGCAGGATGGCACGAGAGGGTGACGCGTGACGGTTCGAGAGGGTCTGCTGACGGCAGCCCGGCTCCGCCTTCCCCCACCCGCGGGGCCGTGGCACCTGCCGCGATTCGGCCATGACGAGCTGGCCCCCACACCCCCCACCCCAGCTCCGGACGCCGTGAACAGCACGACCTGGAGACCCGCCATGAACAGTGACCTCACGTGGGACGCCGCCCTCCTCGCGGCCGTGACCGTCGCACCCGTGACCGTCGCACCCGCGACCGTCGCACCCGTGACCGTCGGGACGGGACCGCTCTCCTTCGCCGACGTCACCGCCGTCGCCCGGGACGACGCGCCGGTGCACCTCGGGGACGACGCCTTCGCGGTGCTGGAGAAGGGCCGGGCCGTGGTGGCGGACCTCGCCTCCGGGCCGACCCCGGCCTACGGCATCTCCACCGGGTTCGGCGCGCCGGCCACCCGGCACATCCCGCCCGGGCAACGGGCCCGATTACAACGCTCCCTGGTCCGCTCGCACGCCGCCGGATCGGGGCCCGAGGTGGAACGGGACGTCGTGCGCGGCATGCTGCTGCGCCTGTCCACGCCGGCGACCGGCCACACCGGCGTCCGCGCCGAGACCGCCGAACTGCTCGCCGCCCTGCTGTCGGCGGGCATCACCCCGGTGGTCCGCGAGTACGGCTCCCCCGGCTGCTCCGGCGACCTGACCGCGACCCTGGCCGGTTCGGGCATCGTCGCCTCCCCTCGCGGCCCCGACCGCACCCGCGTGCAGGACGCCTACGCGCCGCGTTGCTCGCCCCAGGTGCACGGCGCCGCCCGCGACACCGTCGAGCACCCCGCCACCGTCGCCGGACGCGAACTCGCCCTCGACCTGCGCGCCCCCCTCGCACCGGCCCCCGCCACCGGCGCGGTCGTCGCGCTCCTGCGCTCCGCCGGTGTCCGTGGCCCGGGCCCCGACCGGTACCTGGCGTCCGAGATCGGCACCGCCGTCCACCTCGTCGGCTCGGGCGCCGTCCTCACCGCCGTCGAGTCGGCCATCGGCCCCCTGTCATGACCGCACCGCGAGAAGGCGCGGGCGCCTCCGCCGTCCCGGACGCCGACCTGATCCGTCCGCTGCCCGAACTACTGCGCGGGCACGCGGAGTTGCGCGGCGCGAAGGTCGCGTTCTCCGACGCGCGACGGGCGGTGACCTATGCCGGACTGGAACGGCGCACCGCGCGGCTCGGCGGCCGACTCGCCGCCCTCGGCGTGCCCCGGGGCGCCCGGGTGGCGCTGCTGCTGGGCAACCGCGTGGAGATGGTGGAGAGTTACCTCGCCGTGAACCGCGCCGCCTGCGTCGGTGTGCCGGTCAACCCGCACTCCTCCGACGCCGAGTTGGGGTATCTGCTCGCCGACAGCGACGCCCGCGCCGTCATCACCGACGCCGCGCACGCCGATCAGGTGCGCGCGGCGCTGCCGCCCGGGCCCCGGCACCTGATCGTCGTCGACGACGACAGCCCGGACGCGTTCGCCTACGAGGACCTGATCGCACGTGAACCCCACGAGGCGCCCCGCGACGATCTCGGCCTGGACGAACCGGCGTTCCTGCTCTACACCTCGGGGACGACGGGCCGCCCCAAGGGCGTGCTGTCGACGCTGCGCGCCGCCCTGTGGAACGTCGCCCACTGCTACGTTCCCATCGTCGAACTGTCCGACCAGGACACGGTGTTGTGGCCGCTGCCGTTGTTCCACACCCTTGGCCACCACCTCTGCGTGATCGGCGTGAGCGCGGTCGGCGCCTCGGCGCATCTGATGCCGGGACTCTCCGCCGCCGACGTGCTCCACGAACTGCGCGCCAGGCCCTGCACGTTCCTGGCCGGGGTGCCCACGATCTACCACAACCTGGTCCATGCCGCCGGTGCGGAGGGGCTCACGCTGCCCGCGCTGCGGGTGTGTTTCATCGCCGGTGCGGTCAGCACGCCCGCGCTGGCCGAGGCGTTCGAGGCCGCGTTCGGCGTCCGGCTCACCGACAGCTACGGCAGTACCGAGACCAGCGGCACGATGACCGCGATGCGGCCGGACGGCCCCCGGGTGCCGGGCTCCTGCGGGCAGCCGGTGCCCGGGCTCGACCTGCGGGTGGTCGACCCGGAGACCGGCGCCGACGTCCCCACCGGGGAGGAGGGCGAGGTCTGGGTCAGCGGCCCGAACGTCATGCTCGGCTACCACAACCTGCCCGAGGTCACCGCCGAGGTGCTCCGCGACGGCCGCTACCGCACCGGTGACCTCGCCCGCCGCGACGCCGCCGGTTACCTCTGGATCACCGGCCGCCGCAACGACGTGATCATCCGGGGCGGCGAGAACGTCCACCCCACCGAGATCGAGGCCGTGCTCGCCCGGGTGCCCGGGGTCCGCGAGGCCGCCGTCACCGGGGCGGCGCACGAGGAGTTCGGCCAGGTCCCGGTGGCCCTGGTGGTGCCCGAGGCCGACGGCGTCGACTGCGCGGACCTGTTCGCGCGCTGCCGCAGGGACCTCGCCCACTTCAAGGTGCCGGTGGAGATCCGCACCGTGCCGGCGCTGCCGAGAACGCCCACCGGCAAGATCGCCCGCAAGCCCCTGACGAGCCTCCCCGGCCGCCTCCTGGCCCTCGCGGGTCCCCCGGACGGCCTGCGTCTCCTGGCCGAGGACGGCGCCCTGTCCACGGTGCCGGTCACCCAACTACCGCCTGGCGCAAGCCCGTTCGCGGGCCTCACTCTCACCGTCAACGCCGCCCACGCGGGGGACGCGGGAGCCGACGGGACCGTGGAAGCCACGGGGACTGCCGCACCCGCCGGAGCAGCCAACGGCACCGGAGACGCCGGAGTCGCCGAAGACCTCGCCCACCTGATCGCCGGTCACCTGGTCACCGCCCACGACGTCCGCCCCACCACCGCACCCCGCACCCCACCCCGTACCGGACCCGCCCCCGGCATCACCCTCACCGTCACCGGCACCACCGTCACCCTCGCCGTGACCGGCGCCGCCCCCACCACCCTGCTGCTGGCCGAGGGCCTCACCGGGCACCGTGTCCGCAACGCCGTGGACGTCGCCCTGAGTCGGCCGGGCAGCACACTGGTCGCCTCCGTGGGGTCGGCGTCGGCCGACGCGCCGCAGCGGCCGCAGTCCCGGGTGGACCTGACCGGGGTTTCCGGGGCCGACCTCGGCCGGACACTGGTCGGCCTCGTGGCCCGGGAGGTCGCTGAACTCCTCGGGCAGAGCGAGGGAGTTGAGCCGGATCGGGCGTTGCGGGAATACGGGCTCACCTCGGTGGACGCGGTGCGGCTGCGGGACCGGATCGCCGCCGCCACCGGGCTGCGGCTGCCTGCGACGCTCGCGTTCGACCACCCCTCGGTGCGGGCGATCGCCGCTCAGCTGCGGACCGAACTCACCGGCGCACCACAACAGTTGGCGACGACTGCCGCGCCGACCGGGCCCGACGACGACCCCGTGGTGCTGGTGGGCATCGGCTGCCGTTACCCCGGTGGTGTCACGTCCCCCGACGAGCTGTGGCGGCTGGTGGCCGACGGCGTCGACGCCACCTCCGGCTTCCCCGACGACCGGGGCTGGGACCTCGACCGGCTCTTCGACCCCGACCCCGGCCGGGGCGGCACCTCCGCCACCCGGCGCGGCGGATTCCTGCGGGACGTCGCCGACTTCGACCCCGAGTTCTTCGGGATCTCGCCGCGTGAGGCGCTGGCGATGGACCCGCAGCACCGGCTGCTCCTGGAGACCTCCTGGGAAGCCCTGGAACACGCGGGCATCGACCCGACGTCCTTGCGCGGCACGGCAGTCGGCGTGTTCGCGGGGCTGATGTACCACGACTACGTCACCGATCCCGAGCGGGTGCCCCGCGATCTGGAGGGCTATATCGGCACCGGCACCGGTGGCGGCGTCGCCTCCGGACGGATCGCCTATGTGCTCGGGCTGCGCGGCCCGGCGCTCACCGTCGACACCGCCTGCTCCTCGTCCCTGGTCGCCCTGCATCTCGCGGCGCAGTCGATCCGCCGGGGCGAATGCGCACTGGCGCTGGCCGGAGGCGCGGCGGTGATGGCGACGCCACAGACGTTCGTGGAGTTCAGCAGGCAGCGCGCGCTGGCCCAGGACGGGCGGTGCAAGGCGTTCGCCGCCGCCGCCGACGGCACCGGCTGGGCCGAGGGCGTCGGCATGGTGGTACTGGAACGGCTCTCCCGCGCCCGCCGTGCCGGGCACCGCGTGCTGGCCGTGCTCCGCGGCTCCGCCGTGAACCAGGACGGCGCCTCCAACGGCCTCACCGCACCCAACGGCACCGCACAGCAGGAGGTGATCCGGCTCGCCCTGCGCGACGCCGGGCTCACCCCCTCCGACATCGACGCGGTCGAGGCGCACGGCACCGGCACCCGGCTCGGCGACCCGATCGAGGCGGGCGCGCTGCTCGCCACCTATGGGCAGGGCCGCACCACCCCGCTCTGGCTGGGCTCCTTGAAGTCCAACATCGGGCACACCCAGGCCGCCGCAGGGGTCGGCGGCGTCATCAAGACCGTGCAGGCGATGCTGCACCGCACCCTGCCCAGGACACTCCACGTGGACGCGCCGTCGCCGCATGTCGACTGGGCGAGCGGGGACGTCCGGCTGCTCACCGAGAGCATGCCGTGGCCGCACCACGACCGGCCGCCGCGCGCCGCCGTCTCCTCCTTCGGCGTCAGCGGCACCAACGCCCACCTGATCCTGGAGGCACCCCCCGAACCGGAGCCCGACACCAAGTCCAACGACGCCCAACTCCCCGCCGTCGCCTGGACGTTGTCCGCCACGTCGCCCGAGGGGCTGCGGGACTGGGCGGCCCGGCTGCTCCCGGTCGCCGGGGACGTCGCACCGGTGGACCTCGCCCACGCGCTCGCCCGGACACGCGCCCACTTCCCCCACCGAGCCGTCGTGATCGGCGGTGACCGCGCGGAGTTGCTCGCCGGGGTGCGGGCCGTCGCCGAGGGGCGACCGGCGCGCAATGTCGTCGCCGGGGCCGCCGGCATCGACGGCAAGGTGGCGTTCGTCTTCCCCGGCCAGGGCACCCAATGGGCGGGCATGGCGGCCGGGTTGACGACCGAACCGGCGTTCGCGGCCGCCCTGCGCGCCTGCGAGGAGGCCCTCGCGCCGCACGTCGACTGGTCGCTCACCGAGGTGCTGGCCGGGGGCGCGGACCGGCTCGACCGGGTGGATGTCGTGCAGCCCGCGCTGTTCGCGGTGATGGTGTCGCTGGCCGCGTTATGGCGTGCGCGTGGCGTCGAGCCGGATGCCGTACTCGGCCATTCCCAGGGCGAGTTGGCCGCCGCGTGCGTCGCCGGTGCGCTGTCGCTCGCGGAGGCCGCCCGGATCGTCGCCGTGCGCAGCCAGGTCATCGCCGAACTCGGCGCCGGTGCCGGTATGGCGTCGGTGGCCGCGTCGGGCGCCCAGCTGGACTGGCTCCTGGAACGCTGGCCCGACCAGCTCTGGGTCGCCGCGCTGAACGGCCCGTCCACCACCGTCGTCGCCGGTAGCGATCTGGCGATCGACGGACTGCTCACCGAGTGCGCGATGGACGGCGTCCACGCCCGCCGCATCCGCGTCGGCTACGCCTCGCACTGCCCCGAAGTGGAGCCCCTGGAACGGGAGTTGATCGCCCGACTCGGTCAGGTGCGCACCCAGGCGCCCACGGTGCCGATGTACTCCACCACCGACCTCGCCTGGATCGACGCCACCACCCTGACCGGCCCCTACTGGTACCGCAACCTCCGCCAGCCGGTGCGGTTCCACCCGGCCGTCGAGCACCTCGTCGCGCAAGGATTCCGGGTCTTCGTCGAGTCCAGCACGCACCCGGTGCTGACCTCCGGGATCGAAGAGACCCTGGAACGGAACGGCACCCCCGGCGTCGTCACCGGCACCCTGCGCCGCGACGACGGCGGCCCCACCCGGTTCCTGACCTCCGCCGCCCAGCTGTACGCGCGGAGCGGGAACGGCGTCGACCTCATCGCCGGTGCCGGGCGGCCGGTGCCGCTGCCGACGACGCCGTTCCGTCGGCGCAGGTTCTGGCTGACGGCGACCTCCGGGCACCGCGCGCACGCCGGGCATCCATTGGTCGGGGCGCCGGTCGCCTCCGCCCGCAGCGGCGAGTCCGTCGCCGTCGGCCGGATCTCCCCCGTCGAACAGCCGTGGCTCACCGACCACACGGTCAACGGCACCTGCCTGCTGCCCGGCACCGCGCTCCTCGACCTCGCGCTGCGCGCCGCACACGCCACCGGCCACGCCGGACTCGGCGAACTGGTCATCGAGGCACCGTTGGTGCTGTCCCGGCAGGGCGCGGCGCAGCTCCAGGTCGTCATGGACCCGGACCGGCGGTCGGTCGAGGTGTTCAGCAGACCGGAGGGACCGGACACCCCCTGGCGACGGCACGCACACGGCACGGTCCAAGGCAGCCGCGAGCACACCCGGGGCGAGCCGCTCACCGGGCCGCTGCCTCCGGCCGACGCCGAGGAGATCGACGTCGACTACGCGGCGCTGGCCGGGCGCGGCTACACGTACGGTCCGGCGTTCCGGGCGGTGCGTGGGCTGTGGCGGCGCGGCCGGGACCTCGTCGCCGAGCTGCGGTTGCCCGAGGAGGCGCCCGGCGGATTCACCGGGCCGGGACTGCACCCGGTGCTCGGGGACGCGGCCCTGCACGCCCTCGCCCTGACGGCACCGGCCTCGGACGGTCAGGTGTCGCTGCCGTTCGTGTGGCACGACGTGTGGACCGGCGACGCCCAACCCACCCACGCCTACGCCCAGTTGACCCCCAGCGGCCGGGACACCCACACCGTCACCCTCACCACCCCCGAGGGCGAACCGTTCTTCCGTGGCACCCTCGGCCTGCGCACGGTCGCCCTGCGCGAGCTGACCGCCGCCCTGCCGGCCGACTCGGTGTACCGGACCCGCTGGAGCGAACTCGCCGCCCCGCTGCCCGCCCCCGCGCCGAGGTGGGCGCTGCTGGGCACCGACCACCTCGGTCTCCCCGCCGACCTGGTCGACCTCGCCGACGCCGACGCCGTCCTGTGCACCCCCACGCCCGGCGATGTGCGGGCGGCGACGCTGGACGCGCTGGCCCACGTGCAGCGCTGGCTCGCGGACGACCGCCCGGCCGACGTTCCCCTCGTGGTGCTGACCCAAAGCGACGACCCGGCCGGTGCGGCGGCGCGGGGCCTGGTGCGGACGGCGCAGTCCGAGCACCCGGGACGGTTCCTGCTCGTCGAGACGGACGACCCGGGCACCGCAGCCTGGAACCCGGCCCGGCTGGCCGACGCGGTACGGGCCGGACAGCCACAGGTACGGATCAGTGAACGGCGCCTCCAGGCACCGGAGTTGACGCCCATCGCCCCGGCGCGCACCGCCCGGCCCGACCTCAGCGGCGGCACGGTACTGATCACCGGCGGCACCGGCACGCTCGGGTCGCTGCTGGCCCGGCACCTGGTCACCGCGTACGGCGTGCGCAGCCTCCTGCTCACCAGCCGCAGCGGCGCGCGCGACGCCGGGCCGCTCCTCGTGGAGCTGAAGGAACGGGGCGCCGAGGTCGCCGTCGCCGCCTGTGACGTCGCCGACCGGGACGGCCTCGCCGCCGCCCTCGCCCAGGTGCCCGACCGGTATCCGCTGGTCGCCGTCGTGCACGCGGCCGGGGTGCTCGCCGACGGGGTGGTCACCGGACTCGACGCCGACCAGGTCGAACGGGTGCTGCGCCCCAAGGTCGACGGCACCCTGAACCTGCACGAGCTGACCCGGGACACCGAGCTGGCCGCGTTCGTGCTGTTCTCCTCCCTCGCCGGGGTGCTCGGCAGCCGGGGGCAGGGCAACTACGCGGCCGCCAACGCCTTCCTGGACGCCTTCGCCGTACAACGCCGGGCCGCCGGACTGCCCGCCCAGTCCCTCGCCTGGAGCCTGTGGGAGGAACTCTCCGGCATGACCGCCGCCGCCGACCGCGACGGCACCGCGCCGGACGGTGTCCTGCCCCTGCCCACCGCCTTCGCGCTGGCCCTCTTCGACGAGGCCCTCCGGCACGACGACCCGGCCCTCACCCTCGCCCGCTTCGACCTCACACGGCTCCGCACCCGGGGCGCCCCCGCCCTGCTGCGAGGCCTGCTACCCGCTCCAACGGCGGTGCCCGCAGCCGCCGTTGACCTGCGTGGGCTGGCTTCGGCCGAGCTGGCCGCACGGCTGCTCACCGAGGTGCGGGCGCTGGCCGCCGAGGTGCTCGGGCACCGGGACGCCGACGCGCTGCCCGTGGAACGGAGCCTGCACGAGGCCGGTCTCGACTCGCTGACGGCGGTGGAACTGCGCAACCGGCTGAGCGCCCTGACCGGTCTGCGGCTGCCCGCCACCCTCGTCTTCGACCACCCCGCACCGCGGGCCCTGGCCGACCGCCTGCACCGGGAGTTGTCCGCGTCGATGGCGAACGACCATATCGATCAAGGGAGTTGAGCGTCATCGTGGAGGACGTGGTGATGTCCGAGGAGACGACGGGCCTGGCCGGGCTGCGGGTCATGGTGACCGGCGCGGCAGGCGGGCTCGGCCGGGCCACCGCCGAGGCCCTGCACACGGCCGGTGCCCACCTGGTGCTGACCACCCGGGACGCCGCCTCCCTCGACCGGGCCGCCGCCGGACTCGACCGGGGCCCCGAGGTCGTCACGGCCGCCGCCGACGTCACCGACGACGCCGACCTGGTCCAGGCCGTCGAGCTGGCGACGGCACGGCTCGGCGGGATCGACGTGCTGGTCAACAACGCCGGGGTCGGCGGCCCCGCAGGACCGGCCTGGGAGAACGACCCGGCCCAGTGGTGGCACGCCCTGGAGGTCAACCTCGGGGGCGCCCTCGCGGCCTGCCGGGCCGTACTGCCCGGCATGATCGAACGCGGCCGGGGGCGGGTCGTCACGCTCTCCAGCCATGCCGGACACACCCGGTGGCCGCACCTCAGCGCCTACTCGGTGTCCAAGGCCGCCGTGAACAAGCTCACCGAGAACCTCGCCATCGAACTCCTCCCGCACGGCATCAGCGCGTTCAGCTACCACCCGGGCATCGTCGACGTCGGCCTCGGGGCGGCCGCGCCGCAGAGCGACAACCCGTGGCAGCGCCGGGTGGACACCTGGCTCGGCCAGCAGCGCGAGGCCGGTCGTTACACCCCGCTGGACGCGGCGATCGCCAACCTGCTGCGGCTGATCGGGGGCGAGGCCGACGCGCTCACCGGCCGCTATCTCACCCACGACGACGACCTCGCGGGCCTCGTCGCGGCCGCCGGACGCGCCTGACCCCGCCCTTGCCTCGCCGCGCCGGACGGGGGAGCCGGGGGTACCGTGCCCCTATGGCCGCACGCGAGCACCGGGTCGTCATCGAGGGAACGCGGATCACCACGCCCCGGCTGGTGCTGCGCCGCTGGTCCGTCGAGGACGCCGAGGCCGCGCTCGGGGTCTACGGTGACGCGGAGGTCGCCCGCTGGCTGGCCCCGGCCCTGGAACGGGTGCCGGACGCGGCGGCCATGCGGGAGCTGATCGCCCGCTGGATCTCGCTCGGCGCCGCCCTGGACGCACCCCAGGGACGCTGGGCGATCGAGCGGCGTGACGACGGGACCGTGATCGGCGGGACCACCCTGCTGGCCATGCCGCCGGGCCGCCGCGATCTGGAGATCGGCTGGCAGCTCGCCCCCGCCGCCTGGGGCAGCGGCCTCGCGTCGGAGGCCGGGCACGCGGTCGCCCACTACGCCTTCGCGTCCGGCGTGGACGAACTCTTCGCCGTCGTACGCCCCCGCAACGAACGCGGCGCGGCCACCGCGCGCCGGGTGGGGATGGAGTGGGTGGGGGAGACCGACAAGTACTACGGCCTGCGCCTCCAGGTCTACCGTCTGCGCCCCGCCGACCTCGACGTCCCGTCCCTCCGCCCGGACCAGGACCCCGACACCGGCCACTGAACACCCGCAACGCACCGCCCTGTTGGCGAGGGCACGCCTCCGGTGCGTTCAACGGGCGCGGCCGTGAGGCGAGTTGCCGAGCCCTCCGAGACGACGGTCCCCAACACCGGTCACACCAGCAGCCCGAACAGCCCACCCCCGCACCCCACTTGACCCCTCACCCCCGCCGGGTGGCCATGCTCAGGGTGTTGGCCGTGACGATCGCGGCGATGCTCGCGCACTCCGTCCAGCCGAGCCGTTGGCCGAGGCCGACCAGGCCGATGACGGCGGCGAGGACCGGGTTGACGCTCATGAAGAGGCCGAACACCTGGGCCGGGACCCGACGCAGCGTGACCAGGTCGGCGAGGTAGGGCACCGCCGAGGAGAGCACGCCCGCCGTCACCGCGTACCCGAGCGAGGCGAGGGTCGGCGGACGCGTGAGCAGGACGACGATCCCGACCGGCAGGAACATCAGCGCCGAGACGCCCGCCGCCGCCCCGGCCCCCTGCGCGCCGGGTATCCGGCTGCCCACCGTCCGGTTGAGCAGGATGTACGCCGCCCAACTGGCCGCCCCGAGCAGCCCGAAGCCCATGCCGACATAGTCCGTCGACGGGCTCGGGCGCATCAGGGTGACGACCCCGGCCGCGGCCAGCACCGCACAGCACACGTCGGTGCGGCGCCGCACCGACGCCAGCGCTATGGCCAGCGGGCCGACGAACTCCAGCGTCACCGCCAGACCGAGCCCGATCCGGTCGATCGCCGTGTACAGGCACAGGTTCATCGTCCCGAAGACGACCGCGAGCCCCAGCACCGGCCACCACTCACGCCAGGTGAACGACCGCAACCGGGGCCGCCCGACGGCGAGCAGCACGGCCGCCGCCACGTACTGGCGGACCGCGACGACCCCGACCGGGCCGATGACCGGGAAGGCGAGCGAACCGATCGCGGCGCCGGTCTGGTTCGACAGACCGCTGCCGACCATCGTGACCACGCCGAGCAGCCGTTGCCCCTCCGGCGCCGGGGCCGGGACGGGCGACGGAACAGGGACCGAACGGGAGGGTGCGGGCAGGCGACGCATGGACCGATCGTGCGCCGCGCCCTGTGGTGCGCAAAATGCATGCGCGCCATGATTCATACGCTGGAGTCATGAATGTCGAAATCCGGCACCTGCGCTGTCTGGTCGCCATCGTCGACGAGGGCGGATTCACCGACGCGGCGATCGCCCTCGGCCTCTCCCAGGCCGCCGTCTCCCGCACCCTGGCCTCCCTCGAACGCACCCTGGGCATACGGCTGTTGCGCCGCACCTCACGCCAACTCGCCCCGACCCCCGCCGGACTGCGGGTGATCGCGCAGGCCCGCCGGGTGCTCGCCGAGGTCGACGGACTGGTCCGCACGGCCACCTCCGGCCACGCCGACCTGCGCATCGGCTACGCCTGGTCGGCGGTCGGCCGCCACACCTCCGCCTTCCAACGCCGCTGGTCCGACGCCCACCCGCACACCGACCTGCACCTGGTCCGCGTCAACACCGCCACCGCCGGTCTCGCCGAGGGCGGCTGCGACCTGGCCGTGGTCCGCCGGGCCCTGGACGAGAAACGGTTCGAACAGGTCGTCGTCGGCCTGGAACGGCGGCTGTGCGCCCTCGGCGCCGACGACCCGCTGGCCCGGCGCCGTTCGGTGCGGCTCGCCGAACTCACCGGGCGGGTCCTGCTGATGGACCGCCGCACCGGCACCACCACACCCGACCTGTGGCCGTCGGAGACCCGGCCGGTCATCGAGGAGGTCCACGAGGTCGACGACTGGCTCACCCTGATCGCGGGTGGCCGGGCCATCGGCATCACGGCGGAGTCGACCGCCCACCAGTACCCGCGCCCCGGCATCGTCTACCGGCCGGTGCGCGACGCCGAACCCATCGCCGTCCGCCTCGCCTGGTGGCGCGACGACCCGCACCCCAAAACCCAGGCCGTCGTCGAACTCCTCAGCGACCTGTACCGGGGCGACTGACCGGCGGGCCGGGCCGGGCGGGGGCGGCCGGGACCAGACCGAGGCGCTGGGCGCGCAGCACGGTGCCGACCCGGTCCCGGGTGCCGAGTCTGCGGTAGATGTTCGCGACGTGCTTGTGCACCGCCCGCCGCGAGGCCGACCGTGCCGGTGTGCTCGTTCCAGGACAATTCCAGCAGCCGCTGGCAACTCACCAACTCACCAGCGCGGCAGGCGTAGTTCGTACTCCGGGTCGATACGGCGCATGTAGCCGGTGTCGTCGCGGTCGCGCATCCCCGACTCCAGGTACAGCTGGTGCAGCCGGGCGAGGGCCTCGTGGTCCAGCTCGACGCCGAGCCCGGGCCCGGTCGGCACCTTCACCTCGCCGTCGCGCAGCTCCAGGACGCCGGGCCGGATCACGTCGTCGGCGACGTTCCACGGGTAGTGGGTGTCGCAGGAGTGGTCGAGGCGGGGGAGGGCGGAGGCGACATGGGTCATCGCGGCGAGGCTGATGCCCAGGTGCGAGTTCGAGTGCATGGACAGCGCGATCCCGAACGCCTCGCAGACGGCGGCCAGTTCACGGGTGCGCCGCAGCCCGCCCCAGTAGTGATGGTCCGTCAGCAGTACCTGGACGGCGTCCTGTTCGACGGCCGGCCGCAGATGCTCCCAGGCGATCACACACATGTTGGTGGCCAGCGGCAGCGGGGACTCCTTCGCCACCTCCGCCATCCCGGCGATGGATCTGGTCGGGTCCTCCAAGTACTCCAGGACACTGTCCAGTTCGCGGGCCACGTACCGTGAAGTCTCCACCGTCCAGGCGGTGTTGGGGTCCAGGCGCAGCGGCTCCCCGGGGAACGCCTCGGCCAGCGCCCGGATCGCCGCGATCTCCTCGTCCGGCGGAAACACCCCGCCCTTCAGCTTGAAGGAACGGAACCCGTAGCGCTCCTGCATCAGCCGCGCCTGCTCGACGATCCCGGCCGGGTCGAGGGCGGCACCCCAGTCGTCGCCGACCGCCGCACGGCCGTCCAGGGCCGGGTGCTCGGCCCACTTGTAGAACAGGTACGCCGCGAACGGCACCGCGTCCCGGACCCGCCCGCCGAGCAGATCACTGACCGGCCGGTCGAGGAGTTTGCCCTGTGCGTCCAGACAGGCCACCTCCACGGCCGACGACGTCCACCCGCGCTCGTGCGAACTGGGCACCGTCGCCAGCAGCGCCGCGTCGATCGCCGCCATGACGGCCGTGGTGTCGAAGACGTCCATCCCGACGACGACCTCGGCCGCCGCCTCAAGTCGCTCCAGCCGCGCCGACCCGCCGGGAGACTCGCCGAGTCCCACCGTGCCGTTGTCCAGGACGAGTTGGAGGACACAGCGCAGGGCGAGGGGCTCGTGGACGCCGTTCGAGTTGAGCAGCGGCGGGTCACGGAACGCGATCGGGGTGACGATCAGTTCCCGGATCTTCGTGCCGGTGATGCTCATGCGCGGACAGCCTCCAAGCCGTGGTCGATCAGGTGCGCCAGCCGGGCCACATGGTCCGGCGTGGGGTCCAGCAGCGGGGCCCGGACGCCGCCGACGTCCAGACCGCGCAGGGTGACACCGGCCTTGACCAGCGCCACCGGGTATCCGGGCACCTCGTCACGCAGGCGCACCAGCGGGCCGTAGAACTCGTCGAGCAACGTCCGCACCAGGGTCTCGTCCCCTGCGGAGAGCGCCCGGTGGAAGGCGACGGCGATCTCCGGGGCGAACGCGAACACCGCCGACGAGTACAGGCCGACGCCGATGCCCCGGTAGGCGGGGGCGGTCAGCTCGGCGGTGGGCAGGCCGTTGAAGAACGCGAAGTCGGCGCCGTTCGGCAGGGCCCGGATCGCGCGGACGACGCGGTGCAGTTGCTCGATGTCGCCGATGCCGTCCTTGAGGCCGACGACCTTCGGGAGCGCGGCGATCGTCGCGGCCGTCTCCTCGGTCAGCCGGGCCGTGCCCCGCTGGTAGAAGACGACCGGCAGTTCGCTCGCCGCGCTCACCTCCTCGACGTAGCGCACCAGCCCCTGCTGCGGCGCGCTCACCAGGTACGGCGGCAGCAGCAGAACGCCGTCGGCGCCCGCCCGTTCGATCCGGGCCGCGTGGTCGCGCGCGACCGGGACGGGGCCGCCCGCCGCCGCCAGCACCGGCACCCGGCCCGCCGTGACGGTCACCGCGACCCGGGTGGCCCGCTCGATCTCGTCCGGCGTCAACGCGTGGAACTCGCCGGTTCCGCAGGCGACGAACACCCCGCCCGCGCCCGCCGCGACCCCCGACCCGATGTGCGCGGCCAGCAGGTCCTCGTCCAGCGAACCGTCCGCCGCGAACGGCGTCACCGGGAAGAACAGCACTCCGTGGAACTTCATGACTCCCTCGAACCGTGGGGAAAGCCGCGCCGGGTCCCCGGCACGGACACCTACGTTCATATTCGTGAACCATCTTCATGAATCTAAATGATCGCCCAAGGTATGAACCGTTTCTCCTGCATGTCAAGACATGACGGGGAGATTGCACAGGGGGGTGGGTGCGCCGACGGGCGGGGAAAACGGAACGAGGCCGCCACCCACGCAGGGCGACGACCTCGTTGAAGAACCGCTCTTTCCCGACGGTTGAGGGGGGCTGGAGCTGGGGCTGGTGGGGGCCAAGGGGCCAAGGGGCCAGGAGGCTCAGGACTTCTGGAAGATGCCGTCCTCGCCGAAGGCCAGCGCCGCGAACCGTTCGCCCATGCGGTGATGGGCGGCCGCGTCCGGGTGGAGGTCGTCGGGCAACGGCAGTTCGGCGGTGTCCTGGTCGCCGTAGAGGGCGCGGCCGTCGAGGAGGTGCAGATGGGGGTCGTCGGCCTGACGGCGTTCGACGATCTTCGCCAACTCCTCGCGGATCACGGTGAGCGTCAGCTTCCCGGCCGCCCGCTCGGCGGGGTCGCCCAGGGCCCGGAACCGCAACCGCCCCTCGGCCATCGCCCCGAAGTCGACCCCGCAGGGACCCGGCGTGTTCTCGTGGATCGGGCACAGCACCGGCGAGACGACCAGCAACGGCGTCTGTGGATGCCCCTCGCGGATCGTGTCCAGGAACCCGTGCACCGCCGGTGTGAACGCCCGCAACCGCATCAGATCGGCGTTGACGAGGTTGATGCCGATCTTGACGCTGATCAGGTCGGCCGGCGTGTCCCGCAGGGCCCGCGCGGTGAACGGGTCCAGCAGGGCGCTGCCGCCGAGCCCCAGGTTGATCAGCTCGACGCCGCCCAGCGAGGCGGCGATCGCGGGCCAGGTCGTGGTGGGGGACGCGGCGAAGGTGCCGTGACTGATCGAACTGCCGTGGTGCAGCCAGACGGCACGGCCGGAGGCGGGCGCGGCTGCCACGGGCGCGTCGGTGCGCAGGGCGACGAGTTCGGTGGCCTCGTCGTGCGGCAACCAGATCTCGACGACCTTGTCGGCGCCGGACAGCCCGTCGAAGCGCAGCGTGCCGACCGGCCCCGGCGTCAACTCCGCGCTCCCCGTGGCCATGTCGAGCGCGAGGACGTTGCCGCCCGGGACACTCCCCGAACCGGCCAGGCGGCCGTCGACGACCAGGTCGTACACGCCGTCGGGCCGGGGCGGCACACCGGCGTAGACACGCTTGGTGGGCAGGGTGTCCAACTCGATCGCGGTGGCCCGGGTGCGCAGCACCAGCCGGACGCCGGAGGGCTGCGCCTCGACCATCGCGAGCTGCGGGTCGTCGCACTGGGCGCGGGCCCGGGCGGGCAGCCGGTGCGGCAGCAGACCGTGCGCGGTCCGCTCGACGTCGAGGGCCCCGCGCAGCAGGCCGGCGGTGAGGGGGGTGGAGATCCAGCCGGGGGCGGGGGTGCGGCCGGTGATGGGGGTGCCGGGGGAGGCAGGGGTGTTGGGGGAGGCGGGGGTGCTCATGTTCTCAACCTGTCGCTTTCTCGGCCTGTCGCTCAGGACGCGTGGGACGGCGCCGGTGGGGCGGCTGCGGGCCAGGCGCGCAGGAGGGCGTCGAGGGCGTCCAGGACGCGCGTCCAGCTCTCCTGCGAGTCGGGGGCGCTGTGGCTGAAACCGCCGGCCAGTTCCAGGCTCACGTAACCGTGGAAGGTGCTGCCGAGCAGCCGGACGGCGTGGGTCTGGTCCGGCTCGGTGAGGTCGTAGCCGCGCAGCACCGCCCGGGTCATCTGGGCGTGCCGTACCCCGGCGCTGGCGGCGGCCGTCGCCGGGTCCAGTCGCAACCGGCTCGCGGCGTAACGGCCCGGGTGCGCGCGGGCGTAGTCGCGGTAGACGTTCGCCAACGCGACCAACGCGTCCTTGCCGGCCCGCCCGGCCAGCGCGGAGGCGGCCCGGTCGGCCATCTCCGCCAGCACGAGGAGGGCGATCCTGGTCTTGAGGTCGTGCGAGTTGCGCACATGCGAGTACAGGCTCGCGACCTTGACATCGAACCGCCTGGCCAACGCCGACACCGTCACCTGCTCGAACCCGACCTCATCGGCCAACTCGGCCCCGGCCAACGCCAACCGCTCAGCGGTAAGCCCCACACGCACCATGCCCCAACCTCCACTCGGCACGCCCTAGTATGAATCTGCCTAAAGCCTTTAGGCAAACGGGATTCAGCTCTAGGGAGGCGGCGAGGGGGAGCGGGGCGAGGGGGATGGGATTGCAGGGGCGCCCGCCGGGCGGGAGTTAGAGGCTCTAACGAACGAGAGGGGCACTAGCGAAGGAGAGCAGGGGTAGCGAAGGAGAGGGGGGCTAGCGAAGGAGAGAGGGGCTTTCGGAGGGAAGAGGCGCTAGCTGAGGGGAGGCCTGCTCACGGAAGGGAGAGGGTGTTGGCGGCGGGAATCGGGTGCCGGTGATGGCCCAATTGGTGGCGGCCGACGAGGACACGGTAGAAAGGTGCCGCGAACACCCTGGCCGCGCTCAAGTCGGCCGGGCCGCCCGGCCCGACGCCGCCCCCGTCCACGTGCCTCTTGGGCCAACCCTGTCGAGGCCCGCTTCGGCCCGCTGAGGCGGTTCACCAGCTGTGCGGACGCGAGCCCTGCACGCCTGTGCACTCCTGCGCAACGCCAGCGCCCGCTGCCGTGACGTCCTGTCGCCGAACGCGAGGAACGCGCCCGCATCCGAAGGGCGAAGGGCATCCGCTGGGACGGACGCCCCCTCGACACCGCAGCCCGACCGGCTGCGAACTGCCGCAGCCACAGCGCGTCATCGGTCCGCTCGTGGCCGGGCGCGGACGGCCGAAGCGGTGTGAAGACGACCTCGGCCGGGCAGCCCCGGAGCCCCGAACGGGGCCGGTGCAAGAGAACGGCGGCGCCGGAGAGGAAGGACTCAGGAGGCGGACGGCTCGATCTCCCCCGCGAAGACGATGACTTGGTCGATGAGACTCCGTCGCAGATGGACGACGTCAGTTCCCGCCAGGCGGGGGCCTCCGTCCGGCGTCGTGAAGACCCACTCGTACCGGGCCCACTCGTCCGGCATGTCCACCGCCGAACAGCGCACCATCGTGCCGGTCCCCGCGGGGTGGCGCCGGATGTCCAGCACGAACCGCTCGACCGCCTCGATCCCCTCACTGCGGCCCAACGGTCCCCAGAAGACCACGTCCGAGGTCAGGGCCTGGGCGAGCAGCCCCGTCACATAGCTGTCGTCCGAGGCGTTGAACGCGGAGATGAACGTGTCGATCGCGGACCGTGCGTTTTCTTCCTGCATGTACCAGTAATACCAGCCGCCTTGAGGCCCGCGCTCGCCCTTCGCGAGCCGTTCCCCGACCACGGTGAATCAACCCGGTCACCGCACCAGCGGCGGAGAGAGTGGCCACCGGAGGGGACCGGGGCTCACGCGGGGCGAACGGCGATCCGCAGCGCGGCCTCCCCGGCGTAGAAGGCCGACTCCTCGCGGATGGCCGCGCCCGGACCCGGCGCGTGGATCATCTCGCCGTTGCCCGTGTAGAGGCCCACGTGGCTGAAGTTGTCGTGGAAGAAGATCAGGTCCCCGGGCTGGGCCTCGGCCAGCGGAACCATCGTCCCCGCTCCCGCCTGCGCATGCGCCAGCCGCGGCAACTCGACCCCGGCGCTGCGCCAAGCGGCCTGGACGAGGCTCCCGTTGTCGTACGAGCCCGGACCGGCGGCGCCCCACACACAGGGCCTGCCGATCTGGGCCCGGGCGAAGGCGATGGCCCGGTCGGCCTTGGAGACGACCTTGGCATCAGGCGCCGCAGCCGCGGGCTCCTCGGCAACGCCGGTGTCGAGCACGCTCGGCTGTCGAAGCCGCCACTCCTCCTCGGCCGCCCGCCTGGCCTGTTCGGCGGCCTCGGGCCACGGAGCCGACTGAAAAACGGCGGGTCGTGGCGGCGGGGTGGAAGAGGGGACCGGCTCGGGTTGGGGCGCCGCCGAGGGAGCGGGCGGTTCCTGCCGGGCGGGGGCGGGTTGAGGCCCGGCCGGAGCGGCGGCCTGCGGCTGCGGGACGGGGAGGGGCTGAGGCTGGGCCGCCGACCGAGGACTCGGCCCGGTCTCGAACGTGGCCGAGGGGAAGTTCCCTGTCTGGAACGGCGGTTGAGGCGCGGATGCGGGGGCCTGGGCCTGTGCGGCGGGCAGCGGCGCCGCCTGCGGGGGCGGCCCGCCTGCGGGCATGGCCGAGGGGAACGTGCCTGTGTGGAAAGGCAGTTGAGGGGCGGCGGCTTGGGCTGGCGGGGCAGGGAGGGGCGCGGGTTGGGCGGCTGCCTGTGGGGGCGGCCCGGCGGTGGGTGGGGCTGAGGGGAACGTGGTTGCCTGGAACGGCAGTTGAGGGGCGGCGGCTTGGGCTGGCGGGGTGGGGAGGGGCGCGGGTTGGGCGGCTGCCTGCGGGGGCGGTCCGGTGGTGGGCGGGGTCGAGGGGAAAGGGCCTGCCTGGAAGGGGAGTTGAGGGTTCGGCGTGGAGATCTGAGGCTGCGGGGCAGGGAGGGACGCGGGTTGGCCCGCTGCCTGCGGAGACGGCCCGACTCCGGACACCGGCGAAGGGAAACTCCCCGTCCGGAACGGTGACTGCGGGTTCGACCCGGAGGCCTGCGCCCGCGCAACGGGCAAGGACGCGGACTGCCCCCCAGCCTGCGGGAACGGCCAGCCTTCGGACGCCGGCGAGGGGAAACTCCCTGACTGGAACGGCGACTGCGGTGCCGATGTGGAGACCTGCCCCTGTGTGGCGGGAGGGGTTGCGGGCTGGGCTCCTGTTTGGGAGGGCGGCCAGGCTTGAGGCGTTGTGGTGGGGGAGTTCCGGGTCTGGAACGGCGTTTGCGGTGCCGATGCGGAGGCCTGGGCCTGTGTGGCGGGAGGGGTTGCGGGCTGGGCTCCTGTTTGGGAGGGCGGCCAGGCTTGAGGCGTTGTGGTGGGGGAGTTCCGGGTCTGGAACGGCG